>JAFVYC010000038.1 GCA_017500855.1 Clostridia bacterium
ATGGCACCGTTGATACCCATCATAGCCCAAGATACGCAGTTGTAGAAGCCCATTCCAAGTCCGAAGAAAATCAAGCCGATCATGTATACTACAAGTTGAATGTTTCTAGGCATAAGTGGGAATGCGCAAAGAATACCGCCACCAACAAGGCCTGCAATTGAACCGATAGAAGCAACTTCCTTTTTACCATACTTCTTTACAAGTTTTGTTGCAAATGGCATGAAGATGAACATTGGCAAGAAGCCAACCATCATAACAAGACCGGACATGCTTGCGTTACCAAAGTGTGTTGCAAACATGATTGTGTTTGCAGTGGAAGCAGATTGCATACCAAGGAACATACCCATAGCAGCGATGGTGCAACCAACGGCAGGACGGTTTTTCATGAATGTGCCGAAAGATTTGAAGATGTTAACGTTTCCGCCTTCTTCAGCATTGAGCTTTTGGTATTCGTTGCCACGGATAGTGATGTTTTTGAGCATGAAGATGAAAAATGCGAATGCCAAAACGCCCATGATAAGAGCAGCAATAAATACTTTTTCGCCGTGAAGAATTTCCAATTGAGCGCCTGTAAGTGGACTGTACACTTTGTCGCCAATTTGATAACCAAGGCCGGCTTTGTCGCCAAAGATGTTGGGGAAGTTTGGAACGTGGGTAAAGTCATCTGGTGAGAGAGTGAGATTTCCAAGATCGTCCGTTGGCAAAGTTGGAGCAATCTTGTCCCAGAATGCTGTTGTGCCACCTTCTGTCCAAGTGATCTTTTCCCAAATAAGCATTGGAAGAATGATACCAGGGAGCATACCACCAATAGCGCCACCGATAGAGCGGAACACGGAAAGAGAAGCTCTTTCTTGTGGGTCTTCCGTAACGATGTTGAGCATTGTTCCGTAGGGAACGTTTGCAACTGTGTATGCTGCATCCCAAACAACATAGCCCAAAATAAACAAAATTACTTTGATAATTGTGTCTGCTTTGGGGAATGGAAGGAATACTGCAGCGCCACCTACAACAAGACCAATAGCACCAATAAGTATGTATGTTTTATACTTACCAAGCTTGTACTTTCTTTTGTCGCTGTCGATGAGTGTACCAATGAGTGGGTCATTGATGGCATCCCATGCTTGAACGAGCAAAAGAAGGATTGAGAATAGGCCAGTTTCCATCATCATGTAAACAAGCCAAAAGGTTTGCACTGTACCCTTGAGACCAAAACTCAGGTTACATGCGGCATCGCCGGCTGCATATGCAAGCTTATCACGAATGCCGAACTTGCGCTTGCCGTTTGCATCAAGCGCTACTTCTTTTTTAGCCATAATTTTCCTCCTATTAAATTTTTTATAGCTAGACTAAACAATTGTAAACTATAACTAAACAAAAGTCAATACTCATTTTGAAAAAAAAGGCGAAAAATAGCGGTTATTTTTCAGTTTTAAGTATAAAACTAACACTAGTGTGGCATTGCTGTTATACGCATTGAACTTTAGTTTTGTCACGTCAAATGGAAAACAATTTGTTCCAAAAAACTTGTTGAACATAATTGCTTATTGTTGCAATCAGGCGCTGTATTCTTGCATGTGGCATTGCGTTGACACACACATTTCAACTTTGAATGTTTTTGTCTATGTGCAAAAAACAGCTAAAAATTTGTGCAAATTGTTTTATTTTTTGTTTTTTTTGGTATTGACATTTGCTATTGGATGGTTTATAATAACAAATGGCGAAATGTTCGGTTTTGCCATTGAGACGCTATTATTTTTTTTGATATATGGAGGCTACAATGAGAAAAATCATCTCCCTTAACAACGGCTGGCAATTCTACAAAGGGGTGGATTTTGCCGGTGAAAGACAACAAGCGGAACAAATCAACATTCCCCATTCTTGGAACGCAATCGACGGTCAAGATGGTGGCAACGACTACTTCCGTGGCACTTGTTTGTACGAGAAGTCCATTTCCGCAAGCCAGTTGAAGCAAGGCGCACGTTGCTACTTGGAAATCAACGGTGCAAACTCTTCCGAAACGGTGTACTTCAACGGCGAAAAACTTGCAAGTCACGACGGTGGCTACTCTACTTGGAGAGTGGACTTGACCGACCACATCAAGGAAGAAAACCAACTTTCAATTGAAGTAGACAACGCTCCCAACGACAGAGTTTACCCACAAATGGCAGACTTCACGTTCTACGGCGGAATCTACCGTGACGTAAACCTCATTTTTGTAGACGACACGCACTTTGATTTGGACTACTACGGCGGAAAGGGAGTGATGATAACTCCAATTGTAGAAGGCAAGAATGCAAGTGTAGAAATCAGAACATTTGTTAAAAATCTTGCTGAAGGCGACAGCCTTGTGTACGAAATTTGCGATGGCGACAAGTCTGTTGCAAAATGCGATGCTTGCAATGATACTCACACATTCACAATTGAAAACGTTCACTTGTGGCACGGCAGAAAAGATCCACACTTGTACACAGCAAAAGTAAGCATTGTTCGTGGTGGTCAAGTTTTGGACAACCTTGAAATTCCATTCGGTTGCAGATCTTTCGAAATTCATCCCGAAAAAGGCTTCATTTTGAATGGCGAAGAATATCCACTTCGTGGTGTTTCCCGTCACCAAGACAGATTGGGCGTTGGTAACGCTTTGACAAAGGCTCATCACGAAGAAGACATGGACCTTATTTGTGAAGTTGGCGCAACAACAATTCGCCTTGCTCACTACCAACACGACCAATATTTCTACGATTTGTGCGACCAACGTGGTATGGTTGTTTGGGCGGAAATTCCCTACATTTCCAAGCACATGCCAACCGGTAGAGAAAACACAATTTCTCAAATGAAAGAACTTGTGACACAATGCTACAACCACCCATCCATTGTTGTTTGGGGACTTTCCAACGAAATCACAATCAGTGGTTCCGACGAAGATCTTTTGGAAAACCATCGCATTTTGAACGACATTTGTCACGACATGGACAAAACCCGTTTGACAACAATTGCATGCGTTTCCATGTGCAGTATGGACGACCCGTATATCAAAATTCCCGATGTAGTAAGCTACAATCACTACTTCGGTTGGTACGGTGGCGACACAAGCATGAACGGCCCTTGGTTCGACAAATTCCACGCACAACACCCAAGCATTCCGATTGGTTGTTCCGAGTACGGTTGCGAGGCGTTGAACTGGCACAGTTCCAGCCCATTCCAAGGCGACTACACCGAAGAATACCAAGCATTCTACCACGAAGAACTCATCAAGCAATTGTTCTCTCGCAAGTATATGTGGGCAACACACGTTTGGAACATGTTCGACTTTGGCGCAGACGCACGTGCTGAAGGTGGCGAAAACGGACAAAACCACAAAGGTCTTGTAACGATGGACCGCAAGTACAAGAAGGATTCCTTCTTTGCATACAAAGCATGGCTTTCCGACGAACCATTTGTTCATCTTTGCGGAAAGAGATACGTCGACAGAGTAGAAGACGTTACAAAAGTTACCGTGTACTCCAACCAACCGGAAGTTGAATTGTTTGCAAACGGTGTTTCCTTGGGCAAAAAGACGGCTGAAGACCATTTCTTCCGTTTTGACGTTCCAAACGTTGGCGAAACAACATTGGTTGCAAAAGCAGGCGACCTTTCCGACGAAGGACAACTTCGCAAAGTAGACGAAATGAACCCCGACTACATCTTGAAGGAACAAGGCGCAATTTTGAACTGGTTCGATGTTGATGCGCCCGAAGGACGCTACAGTTTGAACGACAAGATTTCCGACATCATGAAGTCTTTCTGGGGCAAAATTTGGTTTGTTCGCCTTGGCTTGAAACTCAAGAAGAAAATGAGCGCAGGCAAGAAAGGCGAAAAGAAGAGTGGGGGTTTCGACGTTGACATGAGCGCAACAGGCGGACTTATGCAAATGATGGGTGGCTTCACCGTTCTTCGCCTTGCATCCATGATTGGCATGGCAAACGTCACCTTTACCAAGGAAGAACTCTTGAAAATGAACAAGCAACTCAACCGCATCAAGAAACCTAGAAAATAGGCACCCCGTGGTTGCGTAATTCAACATTTTTGTAGTAGTAACAAATTTATTATGAAAAGTTTTTTGAACAAAGATTTTTTGTTGAACAACCAAACTGCTCGCACTCTGTACCATGAGTGCGCAGCAGGATTGCCAATAATTGATTACCATTGCCACGTCAGCCCAAAGGAAATTTTCCAAGATTTGCACTTTGAAAACATCACTCAAGTTTGGCTGTACGGCGATCACTACAAGTGGCGCATCATGCGTTCCAATGGTGTAGACGAAAAGTACATCACGGGAGATGCAACCGACAAGGAAAAGTTCTTTGCTTTTGCATCGGCTTTGCCCAAGGCTATTGGTAACCCAATGTACCACTGGTGTCACTTGGAACTTCAACGCTACTTCGGCTACTGCGGAACTCTTTCCGAAGACACTGCCGAAGAAGTTTGGAACTTGACTTCCGAGAAACTTAAAGACCCAAAAATGGGGGTACGTGGTTTGATAAAACAAAGCAACGTTGCTTTTGTTGGAACAACAGACGACCCAATTGACAGCCTTGAATGGCACGTAAAAATCAAGGAAGATCCAACAATCGACACGGTTGTTGCGCCTTCTTTCCGCCCCGACAAAGCCTTGAATATTGAAAAGCCCGACTGGCTTGCTTACGTTGCAAAACTTGCCGACGTTTGCGGTTTTGAAATTGACGGGCTTGAAAGCATGAAGCGTGCAATCAACAGTCGCATCCAACATTTTCATCAATGTGGATGCAAAGCAAGCGACCACGGTTTGGACTACGTTTTCTACCGTGAAGCATCGGACGAGGACGTTGACGCTATTTTGAAAATTGCTTTGAGTGGGCAAGCAGTCAACTTGGAGCAAGCGGAAAAAGTCAAAACTGCGTTGCTTCTTCATTGCGCCCGCAAGTACGCTGAACTTGGTTGGGTGATGCAACTGCATTTCAACTGTATGCGCAATCCAAACAGTTTGGCATTTGAAAAATTGGGGCCTGACAGCGGTTTCGATTGCATTGGCCCAAACAATTCCAGTCGTGCAGTTGCAAAGATTTTGGACAATTTGTACAAAACCAACAGTTTGCCCAAAACAATTTTGTACAGTTTGGATGCAGGCGACAACGCATTTTTGGACACTTTGATTGGCGCATTCCAAGGCACGGAAGTTGCAGGAAAAATTCAACACGGCAGTGCTTGGTGGTTCAACGACAACAAACAAGGCATGCGTGACCAACTTGTCAGCCTTGCAAATTTGAGTTTGCTTGGTAACTTTGTTGGCATGCTTACCGACTCTCGCAGTTTTTTGAGTTACACTCGCCACGAATACTTCCGTCGCATTTTGTGCGGACTTGTTGGCGAATGGGTGGAAAACGGCGAATATCCCAACGATGAAAAGCAACTTCAAAATATTGTCGGTGGAATTTGTTACTACAACGCACTCAAGTACTTTGGCTTGAACAAGGAGGATTAACATGCCTATGCAAATGACTTTTCGCTGGTATGGCGAAGGTAACGACAGAATAAGTTTGCAAGACATCAAGCAAATTCCCGGCGTGACTGGTATTGTGTGGGCTCTCCACGACAAAATGCCCGGGGAAATTTGGCAAATTGAAGAAATTGCAAAGGTAAAAGAACAGTTGGACAAGTACGGTTTCAACATGGACGTGGTGGAATCGGTAAACGTTCACGACGACATCAAAATTGGTTTGCCATCAAGAGATTTGTATATCGAAAACTACAAGCAAACCATCAAAAATCTTGCAAAATTTGGTGTCAAAGTTATTTGTTACAACTTTATGCCAATTTTCGACTGGACTAGATCGGATTTGTTCCACCCTGTTGGAGACGGTTCCACAGCCTTGTTCTACGAAAAGGGAATGATTCAGGAAGACTACAATGCAATGGCAAAGTACATTCTTGATTTCACCGAAAAGTACAACATGTCTTTCCCCGGTTGGGAGCCAGAAAGAATGGCAAAGTTGGACGAACTTTTCAAATTGTACCAAGGTGTTGACCACGAAAAACTTTGGCAAAACCTCAAGTACTTTTTGGAAGCAATCATGCCAACTTGCGAGGAAACAGGCATCAAAATGGCAATTCACATGGACGACCCACCGTGGGATATCTTTGGTTTGCCACGTTTGCTTGTGGACGAAGCAAGCATCGACAGGTTCTTGGCAATGGTCGACCATCCTTGCAACTGCTTGACACTTTGCAGTGGCAGTTTGAATGCCAACCCCAACAACGACGTTGCAAAAATCGTTCGCAAACATTGCGACAGAATTGCTTTTGCGCACATTCGCAACGTTAAGCACTTCGAAAATGGCGACTTTTCCGAAGCAAGCCACCGTGATTGCGATGGCGACACAAGAATTTTGGACATTTTGAAGGCTTACCACGATTGTGGCTACGAAGGATACATTCGTCCCGACCACGGCCGTCACTTGTGGGGAGAACAACCCGGCACAGTTCGCCCGGGTTACGGCTTGTACGACAGAGCGCTTGGCATCATGTACATGCTTGGCGTTTGGGATATGCTAGACAAACTTGAAAATAAATAACCTATCAAAGGAGACAATATGATCAAACTTCCATTGAATATTGACTACAGCGGAAAAGTTGTAGTAGTTACAGGCGCCGGTGGGCTTATTTGTGGCGCAATGGCACGTGCTTTTGCTCAATGTGGCGCAAAAGTTGCCGCTCTCGACCTCAACGAAGAAGCAGTAAAAAAACTTGCTGACGAACTTGTTGCCGAAGGTTTTGTTTGCAAAGGCTACAAGGCAAACGTTTTGGATGGCGAAGCGCTTGAACAAGTTCACCAAGCAGTTTTGGCTGACCTTGGCCCATGCGACATTTTGGTTAATGGCGCCGGAGGAAACAACCCAAGAGCAACAACGGACAACGAATACCATCACGAAGCGCAAGAAGGAAAAAAATCCTTCTTCGATTTGGACAGCAGTGGCGTGGACTTTGTGTTTAAACTCAACTTCCAAGGCACGTTGCTTCCCACACAAGCATTTGCAAAGGACATGTGCGCAAAAAAGAGTGGTTGCATTTTGAACATTTCTTCCATGAATGCCTACACACCTTTGACAAAAATTCCCGCATATTCCGCAGCAAAAGCAGGCATTTCCAACTTTACACAATGGCTTGCAACTCACTTTGCAGGAACAGGCATCCGTTGCAATGCAATTGCTCCAGGATTTTTGGTTTCCGCACAAAACAAGGCGTTGTTGTTCAACCCAGATGGAACACCAACAGCACGTTCGGCAAAGATTTTGAACGGCACACCCACAAAGAGATTTGTTGATGCCGACGAACTTTTGGGCGCAACGTTGTTCCTTTGCGATGAAGCGTGCGCTTCGGCAATCACAGGCGTGGTGCTTCCAATTGACTGTGGCTTTGCTGCATATTCGGGGGTATAACATGAGCAAGTACATTCCCGTTGTAGTTATCAAAGAACTTTCCGAAACGGACAAAATTTTGACTGCTTTGAGAAAGAGCGACATCAACTGCGCCGAAATTACTTTCCGTACTGCGTGCGCAAGAGATGCCATTGAATATGCGTGCAAAAACTACCCCGACATGAACGTTGGAGCAGGCACGGTTATCAACGAAGAACAATGCAAGCAAGCAATTGAAGCAGGCGCACAGTTCATCGTTTCCCCCGGCCTTTCCGTTTCCGTTGCAAAAGTGTGCAAAGAGCACAATGTTCCGTACTACCCCGGATGTGTGACACCAACGGAAATCATGGCAGCGTTGGATTTGGGCATTACAATTGTCAAATTCTTCCCTGCAAACATCTACGGCGGTTTGAAAGCATTGAAAGCGCTTTCCGCACCTTTCCCACAAGTGAAATTCATTCCAACAGGCGGTGTGGACAGAAGCAATATCGACGAATTTTTGGCATTTGACAAAGTTCACGCAATTGGCGGTTCGTTCTTTGTCAAGGAAGCACTAGAAAAAATGGAGGGCAACGACTAATGAAAAAAGTTGTGACATTTGGCGAACTTATGCTTCGCCTTGCACCGGAAAACTACTTGCGTTTTTTGCAAAGTGACAAGTACCAAGCAACCTTTGGCGGTGCAGAAGCAAACGTGGCAGTTTCCCTTGCCAACTACGGCATTCCTGCTTGCTTTGTTAGCAAACTTCCCGCACACGAAATTGGCCAAGCAGCAGTCAACTCTTTGCGCAAGTTTGGCGTAGACACATCCATGGTTGTTCGTGGTGGCGAAAGAGTTGGTATCTACTACTGCGAAAAAGGCGCAAGCCAACGCCCATCCAAAGTTATCTACGACAGAGCATATTCTTCCATTGCAATGGCAAAGCCGGAAGATTTCGCTTGGAAAAACATTTTGAAGGACGTTTGTTGGTTCCATTTCACAGGAATCACACCTGCGCTTTCCGACCAAGTTGCGCAAATTTGCTTGGATGCACTCAAAGTTTGCAAAGAAATGGGCATCACAGTTTCGTGCGACCTCAACTTCCGCAAAAAACTTTGGTCAAAGGAAAAGGCAGGCCAAGTGATGGGCGAACTTTGCCACTACATCGACTACTGCATTGCCAACGAAGAAGATGCAAAAGACGTGTTTGGTATTGAAGCGGAAAACACCGACATCTACGGTGGAAAACTCAACCACGAGGGCTACGTTTCCGTTGCAAAACAACTTACCGACAGATTTGGTTTCAAGGGCGTTGCAATCACTCTTCGTGAAAGCAAGTCGGCAAACGACAACGATTGGTCGGGCATGTTGTACACAGGTGGCAAGGCGTATTTCAGCAAAAAGTACTCCATGCACATTGTTGACCGTGTTGGTGGTGGCGACTCCTTTGGTGGTGGCTTGATCTACTCGCTTATCAACGGTTTCGAACCACAAAGGTGCATTGAATTTGCCGTTGCTGCAAGTTGCTTGAAGCACACAATCGAAGGCGACTACAACATGGTTTCCGTTCAAGAAGTTTTGAATCTTGCCGGCGGAGATGCAAGTGGCCGTGTTCAAAGATAATCTTTCATATTTTTAGCTAAAAAGCACGCTGTTTGTTCAGCGTGTTTTTTTGTTTGTATTTTTTTTAGTGTCCTTGGGTGCAAAAACCGAAAAGCAAAATTATTTTCAAAAATGTTAAACAAAATTTCAATTTGCTATTGAATTGCAAGTGGGATTGTGGTATTATATAAGTGTAAATATTTTTATACTTTATATCTATAAAAATATGTGATTTTTTGCCTTGTAAAAGTAGAACTACGGCTGACAAAATGCCGTTGCAAAGTTGGAGAAAAATGAGAAAGAACATTCTTGCCATTTTGTTGGCTACAATTTTGATAGTTGTTTTGTGTGGATGTGATCCGAATGTTGACCCACCAAAGGTAGATCCTCCACAAAGTGACAAAATGGTGCATTTCAAAGATGGTCCTGCCGAAGATTTTTGGGCAAGAAACGATGGCGGAAACGGCTACCCATTCAATTGTTCTTTTCAACAAGAACATGCTATTATTCAAGGTGGAGTGCTGACGTTGCTACTTGACCAAAGCAACGGTGGGTTTGTTGGTGCGGAATACCGTTCAAGACAATATTTCTCCTACGGAATGTACGCCGTTTCCATGAAACCTGCAAAGTGTTCGGGCGTTATTTCTTCCTTTTTTACCTACACAAACAACCCTTGGGACGAAATTGACATTGAGTTTTTGGGAAACGACACAACCAAGGTGCAATTCAACTACTTCACAAACGGCGTTGGCGAACACGAGTTTGTGTACGATCTTGGTTTTGATGCATCGGAAGATTTCCACGAGTACGCATTTTTGTGGCTACCAAACAGCATCACTTGGTACGTTGATGGTGTTGCTGTGTACAGCGCAACGGAAAACGTTCCACAAGCAAGCGCACAAATCATGATGAATATTTGGAACGTTCACGACGATTTGGCAGGATGGACGGGCAAACTTGATCAAAGCCAACTGCCGGCCGAAGCGCAGTACCAATGGATAGATTTTCAGCCACAACAGCAGTAAAATTGCAAAATTTCTCTTTTGTACAACAAAATTTCGTTGTTTATATGCTACTATCACACACATAGTACCTAATTTCAACTATTTATGGAGCAAATCCATACAAAATAAAAGGAGAACTACAATGACTTCCAAAAAACTTTTGGCAACCAGAGTGCCCATCATGTCGGCAATGGTTGCAATCATGTTGGTTATTGCAATTGCATCCGGCATGTTTTGGCAAGATATCAGCATGTTCTTGTACGGACGCAGTCAACAAGCCGAATCCAAAGTTTTGGCTGATGGTACTGCGCTTTGCGAGGACATCGTTGAAGAAGGCATCGTGCTTTTGAAGAACCAAAAGGACAATGCAGGCAAATCGGCTTTGCCACTTTCCGCTGACGAAATTTCAAGAGTCAACGTGTTTGGTTGGGCTGCTTACGACTGGATGACAATGGCGTTCGGTTCGGGCTATTCCAACACGTCACTAGAAAAAATGAAACTTTTCCCAGCGTTGGAAGCAGCAGGTATCGAGTACAACCAAACGTTGTACAACATGTACAAAAACTTCTACTCCGACAAATCTAACGTGTACAACACCAAGGAAGACGAGCAAGAATACCGTGGTGGTGTTTCCTTCGGTTCGGAAAAGATTTTCACTTTGCACGAACCCGGAAGATCGTACTACACCGACGACATTCTCAACGAAGCAACGGACTTTTCCGACGTGGCAATTGTTGTTATTGGTAGAACAGGTAGCGAAAGCAAAGACTTGAAACTTCACCAAGTAAAGCAAGAGCAACGTGACAAATCCACAAGAAACATCACCGACAACACACGTCACTACCTTGAACTTTCCACCGAAGAGGAGGAAATGATTGAAGCAGCAAAATCCGCTTGCGACAAAGTCATTGTTGTGCTCAACACGGCAAACACAATGGAAACAGGCTTCATCAACGACGAAGGCATTGACGGCGCATTGCTTGTTGGAATCACAGGTTTGACAGGTGTCAACGGTTTGATCAACGTTTTGCGTGGCGAAAAAGAACAAAAAGTTCCCGAACGTGATGCCGAAGGCAACATCAAATATAATGCCGATGGTACGGTTATCTACCAAAAAGACGCAGACGGAGAGTTTGTGATGGAAACAGTCCCCGTTTCTCCATCAGGAAGAACTGCCGATACTTTCGCCTACGACCTTTTCACGGCGCCTGCATCTGCTGCACAAGGCGACACAGGTTCAGCAAAAATCTACTCGGGTGTTAGCGATAACAGTGCATACCGTGCGTACGTAGACTACAGCGAAGGTATCTACGTTGGCTACAAATGGTACGAAACTGCAAACGTGGAAGGCTTCTGGGATGACGTAGACAACGAGTACGGTCAAGGCTACGACGGTGTTGTTCAGTACCCATTTGGTTTTGGTCTTTCCTACACAACCTTCGAATGGACTGTAACGCACGTGTACATCAACGGCGAAGAACAACGCTACAATTCCATTCCTGAACTTGGCAAAAACGACAAGTTGGAAATCTACGTTTCCGTAGAAAACACAGGCGATTTTGCAGGCATGGACGTTGTTCAACTTTACTACACAGCGCCCTACATCGTTGGCGAAGTGGAAAAAGCGCACGTTGCTCTTGGCGCTTTTGCAAAAACAGGCGTTATTCAACCTGGCGAAAGTGACATGGTAAAACTGGAATTGACCGTTCAAAGCATGGCGTCCTACGACTGCTACGACCTCAACAACAACGGTCACACAGGGTACGAATTGGATGAAGGCAACTACTTCATTCGTTTGATGAAAAACTGCCACGAAGAAGGTACAATGTCCGACAGGTCGCAAACGGATGCTTCCATCCAGTACCACATTGGCGAAATAAACTACGATTTTGACGAAAAAACAGGCGAAACGGTAGAAAACCGTTTCACAAACAAAGACGGTCAAGGCAACGATCAAGTTGTAGACAACAACGACCTTGACGGTAGCCGAGAATCAACTCCCGTTCAATACTTGTCCAGAAGTGACTTTGCCGGCACCTACCCACAAAATCTTCCCGCTAGAACAAGAACTGACGAAGCAGCGCAAGTTGCAAAAGCCGGCGAACCCACACAGGCACAACTGGAAGCAACGGGCTACTTTGGATTGAGTGATCCAAACGTTGTTGGGGCAGGCCTCACGTTCAACGATCTTCTTGGCGAAGACGACTACGACGATGCAATTTGGGACGAAATTGTTGAACAAATTCCTTTTGCCGAACTGCACAGGCTTGTTAGTGACGGCTACTTCAAAACTGCAAGATTGGAAAGCATTGAAAAACCCGAATTTGTTGACTTGGACGGCCCACTTGGTTTCAACACCCGTGTTACAGGTGGTACAAACCTCTGCGAATTTGTGGCTTACCCAAGCGCAACAACTCTTGCTCAAACTTGGAACAAGGACGTTGCCTATGCAATGGGTCTTTCCGTTGGTCGTGAAGCATCTTCTATGGATGGTTTGAACGGTTGGTATGCGCCCGGCGCAAACATTCACCGCAACCCATTTGGCGGAAGAAACGGCGAATACTACTCGGAAGATGCTGTTCTTTCCGGCTACATTTGCGCAGGCACAGTTCGTGGCGCAAAAGACATGGGCGTTCACTCCTACGTGAAGCACTTTGTTGCAAACGATGGCGAATTGAACCGTGAAGGTTTGTTCACGTTCATGACGGAACAAACTTTGCGTGAAATCTACTTGAAGCCTTTCGAAATAATGATCAAGGATGGCGGTGGCAATGCGCTTATGTCTTCTATGAACCGTCTTGGCAGAGTTTGGGTTGGCGCTTGCTACGGCTTGCTTACGGAAATTGTTCACGGCGAATGGGGCTTCCGTGGTGGCGTTGTTACCGACTGGATCAACGCATCAGACACCTACATGCCTGCTGTAAAAGGTTTGTGGGCTGGCAACGACATGTGGCTGTCCAACGGTATTCCAACGGCGTTCAACGACTTGAAGGACTACAGCGCAACCGACGTTGCATTCATGCGCAAGGCTGCAAAGGACATTTTGTTCATGCTTGTAGACACGGAAAATGCTCGCCAAGCATACAGTCCCGATTCGGAAGACGTCGACTACTCCAAGGGCGCTGAGTACAACCTAACTTGGGTTTGGTTTATCGTTGCGCTTGAATTGGCAATTGGCGGTGGCGTTGCTTGGATTGCAATTTCCACGGTAAAACAGTTCAAAGTTATCAAACAAAAAGAAGCCGACTTGGCTTGTAGCAACTCCGACGAGTAGTGCAATCTACTGCTAGCCAGTAGAAAACATGCTGTGTCGCAATAGAAAAAAAGTCTACTGCCAAGCAGTAGGAAACACAAACTATCATTCCGATTCGAGTTGTTTTGTTTCGGATAAACAAAATTACTAGGAGGTCTTTCTATGACTAGAAACATCAAAAGAGCAGTTGTTGCTGTTTTTGCGAGCATTCTTGTTGTTGCAATGCTACTTTTGTGCGTTGCTTGTGAACCACCAAAGGATCCCACAACAATAACGTTGAGCGAACAAGCAATAACAATTGGCGTTGGCGACAGCAAACGTGTAAGGGCTGAAGTTTCCGATGGCTCCGACGTTGTTTGGAGCAGTTCCGACGATTCCGTAGCAACTGTCTCGGCAGCAGGCGTTGTTCGTGGCGTTGGCGCTGGTAGTGCAACCATCACAGCCACGGCAAACGGCGTTTCGGAATCTTGTTCCGTTACCGTTCAAGACATCACAATTTCCTTGGACAAATCGGAATTGACTTTGGACATTGAAACGGAATCCAAAAAGTCGGCAACACTTGTTGCTACAATCAAAAATGGAAGCGAAGTTTTGGATGAAGAAGTTGTTTGGTCTAGTAGCGACAACGAAGTTGCAACGGTAGATCAAAACGGCACGGTTACTGCAGTTGCAGTTGGTAGTGCAACCATCACAGCAAAACGTTCCCAAGGCAATGCAACGGCAACGTGCCAAGTGACTGTTGGTTGGGAAAACAAACCATCCGGCTACGTGGAAATTGGTTTTGCTGAACAAAACAAGGCAACAACCAACGTGTACGGCATTTGGAACGACCAAGGATGGGAATTCGGCAACACAGTTATCTACAAAGCGTGGAGCGCCGATTCCGAAAATTCCATGGCTGGCAAAGTGTTTATCGACTACGAAGTGCTTTCCACAATGAAGGACGAGTATCAAGCGGCAATTCAACTTACGTTGCGTAGTTCCAAGGCAACGGGCGACGAAGGCGCAATGCTTGAAGTTGGCTACTTCTACACACTTTCATTCGATATCACCTCTAGCGTTAGCGGAACAATCCACGCAAACGACTACGCAGTAAACGGTCAAGTTGCAGGTTTGGAAGACGTGGACTACATCTTTGAAGTGGAAGCAGGCGTAACAAAACATATTGAAGTTTTGTTTGCTCACTACGACGACGGTAGAATTCACGACACAACCGACTACTCCAACGTTGAATCGGCACTTCATCTTTTGCTTGGTTCGTTGGAAGGCCGTGTTCAAGTGACAATAGACAATTTGCAATGGGTAAAGGGCGAACAAGCACCCGAAAGACCGGGCGGATATACTCCCCCTGCGCCTGTAGTTACAGTTCCGGACCTTTCCGACGTGGAAGACGTTGCTTTGAACATCAATGCTGAAAATGCAGTTGCAGGTGAAGGCAACTCCGGTAGCGAAGTGTACAACATTGTTGACAATGGCCAAGGCAAGTCCTATACTATCGACTACTCCGGAACTTGGAGCGCAACCTATTCCCACATTGTTGTGCCTATTCCTGAAACTGTAGACGTTGCAAACAGCAACATGTTTAGTGTGAAAATTAAAAACGAAAGTGACCACGCAATTACCCTTCGTTTTGACATTGCCGGCACAGCCTACGACAACGGTACAAATCCTTCGTCTAGAGATTGCGCAATTTCGGCAGTTGCAAGCAAAGGAACGCCCAAAGTTGACCTTGCTTGGGATGGAACTGCGCTCACAGTTGACCCAGGTGTGGAAGCTGTGCTGTACATCACTTTTGAAAACACAAGCGATGCGGGAATTCCATCGGAATTGCTTGTTTACTTCGACACTGTTTGGGAAGCGTCTTCCGTTGAACACAGCGGAAAAGTAACGCTCAGTCAATTCAAATTTACCTACTGGGAAGAACCTGATGATACTCCCGAAATTGACGTTCCTGCTGGCGAAAGCGTTGCAATTTCGGAATTTGTCAACAGCACAAACGGCAACTATGTTCTTGAAACTGCCGACGAAGGCAAATCCTACCACGTGACGTATTCCGACGTGGATGCCGACGGCTATGCAAACATCAGCGCAAACATTGGTGCGCTTGCGGAAAACCGCAACACGTTCAGTGTGAAAATTCGCAATAACGGACAAGCATCGGCAACAATTCGTATTGACATTTGTGGTTCCAATGCCATCACGGTTGGCGCAAATTCGGCATCCAGAGACCTCAACTTGAACATGGTTGCAAACGGTGGCAGTGGTGTTCGCACAGATCTTGAATGGGATGGCTCGTACATCACAATTGCATCCGGCGAAGAAGTGACTGTTGTCATTACCTACGACAACGCCCACGCGGAAATTGGCGCACCTGTGGAATTGCTGTTCTTTATTGACTCGGCGATGTATGGCGACACAAACACCTACAATGGAGATCTCACAATTGGCGAATTCAAATTTGAAAGCGCAAACTAAATTCTGAATTTTTCTAATTCTTTGGGGCAACGAAAACCGTTGCCCCGTTTTTGTTTATTTTTGTGGAAGAACAAATACATTGTATTGAATGTTCTATAAATCTACTTTTGGAAAATACTGGTTTTGTTGTGGGACGGAGAAAATATGATGGGCGTGGAATGTTGCGTTTTGGCACAAAGTGATAAAAATATTTGGCATATTGAATTTTTATTATTCCATTGATTTGTAATTATGGCTTGGATGTGGTATAATATAGAAAAGGGTGGCTGAGCCACAATCTAACAAAAGAGAGGAAAGGGAAATGAATGTAGCAAAAAAGGTGCTAAAAATAGTTTTGGCTGTGTTTTTGGCTTTGATAATGTTGATTTTGCTTGTTTGGGGTGGATTGAATTTGTTCAAGCCTGTGATTTACAGCGAGTTTTTCTCCATCGACAGCGTAATTTGCAAAAATCCCGGTTTGAACGATGGATTTGTTTGCCAAGGCATTGCCGTTGATGAGCAAAGTGGCAAAGTTATTGTTTCCGGCTATATGAAGGACGACAGCGCAAGTAGAATATACGTAACCGACAAGGACAACAACGTGCGCTATGTAACCTTGAGCAACGGTGGCAAGCCATTCACAGGCCACATGGGTGGTATTGCAATTGGACGTGACAGCGTTTATTTCCCATCGGGAAGCAAACTTGTTGTTGTTCCGCTTGCTGACGTTTTGAACGAAAACACCAAAGATATTGACATTGCAGGCAAAACAATTGCAATGATGCACTCAATTTCTTGCGTGTTTGCCAACGAAGAGAATTTGTACATTGGTCAATTCCACGATGGTGGCAAGTACGTTATTGAAGGACACGAAATGGAAACTGCCGAAGGCACTCACTACGCCTTTGTGACTTGCTACGACTTGGACGATTTGACAACACCAACTCACATTTACTCCGTGCGTGACAGAGTGCAAGGCTTTTGCATGACACCTGATGGACAGGCTGTGCTTTCAACTTCCTACGGCTTGACGTCTTCGGTATACTACGTATACGACACAAACGGCTTGCAAGTAGACACACAATTTGAAGGCATTGACGTCTACTTTTTGGACGATTGCCAACGTCAATTTTCAGGCCCCGCAATGAGTGAAGATTTGGACTACAGCAACGGCCTTGTTGTGACATTTAGTGAAAGCGCATCCGACAAGTATATCTTTGGCAAATTCTTCTTTGCCGACAAAGTTTACGGACTGGATTTGAACAAGTAGAGCGCCTTGAAACATCAAAACGGCAACCCCGTTGTGCAAAAACTATAACATTGCTTGCAATTGACATACGTTCAGTTGCAAGCAATTTTTTTGCCAATTTTCTTAGGGTAGATGCATTGTTTCAAAATATATGGCTTGTCATGCATTGAATTACCAAGTTTCTTGTTGCGTATCCATTGTTTTGTTTTCATGAAGATTCTAGAGTATTTTGAAAAAGGTTTTTTATGAACATACAAACAGTTTTACAATGTTTTTCAACCGTGCAATTGGTTTATAATTTGAATTATTTTTTTTTGTATTTATTGTGTTTATTCTTTATTTTTTAGTTGCATATAGCAACATATCTATTTTTTATTTACTTGCATAGAGTAATATTTCTATTTTTTCTCGCTTGCATATAGTAATATTTCTATTTTTTTATTTATTTGCATACAGTAACATATCTTTTTTATTTATAAAGCAT
Organism: Clostridia bacterium; assembly: GCA_017500855.1. Classification (GTDB taxonomy): domain Bacteria; phylum Bacillota; class Clostridia; order Christensenellales; family CAG-314; genus Fimimonas. The sequence goes on from JAFVYC010000038.1 coordinate 17,456, forward strand.
CCATAGTGCCATATTTTTTTTATTTAGAAAACGTCAATTGTTGCAAAAAAATCTGATTTGTTTGCAAAAAAAAATGTTTGCACATTTTGAAACAATCAGTACTATAATAATGTAGAAAATTGTTTTTGGGGCAAAAAATGCATTGTTTTCAAACGGAAAATTTGGTAGATTTGTCACACACGATAGCATTTGAAATTTTCAAGAACGCACAATTCCCTTGGCAAGTTTTGCCAAAGATAAAGGATTTTGTGGTTTCACTTGGCAAGAAATTGCCCGTTGACTTTGTTGAAGTTTCGCCCGAAGTTTGGGTTCACAAAACGGCGAACGTTGCCAAAAGCGCTTGTTTGATGCCACCTTGCATAGTCGATGCCAATTCGGAAATTCGCCATTGCGCATTTGTTCGTGGTGGGGTTGTCGTTGGCAAAAACTGCGTTGTGGGCAACAGCGTGGAAATCAAAAACAGCATTTTGTTCGATGGTGTTCAAGTACCACATTTCAACTACGTTGGCGACAGCATTCTTGGTTACAAGTGCCATTTTGGCGCAGGCGCTGTAACTTCCAATGTCAAGTGCAACAAAACTTTTGTTTGTGTCAAGCACAATGGCACGGAAACGCAAACAGGGTTAAAAAAGTTTGGCGCCATTGTTGGGGATTTTGTGGAAGTCGGTTGCAATGCCGTGCTAAACCCGGGCACGATAGTTGGTAAAAACAGCATTGTTTACCCAACTTTGTCGATACGTGGGGTTGTTGCGCCAAACACAATTGTCAAATCTAACAAAGAATACGCAAAAAGGATATAGTTGTGGCAAAGTATTTTGGAACTGATGGTTTTCGCGGAAAAGCAAACGTTGCGTTGACGGCCGACCATGCCTACAAAATTGGACGTTTTGTCGGTTGGTATTTTAAGCGCAAAAACCCAGCGGAAAAATGCAAAGTTGTTATTGGTAAAGACACAAGACTTTCTTCCTACATGTTTGAACATGCGCTGACGGCAGGGCTTACGGCATCGGGCGTCGACGTCTACTTGATGCACGTCACAACTACCGCATCCATTTCCTACATAACAAACAATGGCGATTTTTGTTGTGGCATCATGATTACGGCAAGCCACAACGGCTACACGGACAACGGCATCAAAATTCTCAACTGTCACGGGGAAAAGATTGACGATGCATTTGTTGAAATGTTGGAAAACTACATTGACGGCAATTTGGTTGTTGATGGGATTGTTTTGCACAATTTGCCATTTGCAACGGAAGAACGCATTGGCAAAGTGGTGGATTTTGTTGATGGTAGAATGCAGTACTTGAACTTTTTGTTTAGCATTGCAAATTTGCAATTGGACGGCATGCGCATTGGCATTGACACTGCAAACGGCGCTAGTTGGCAAATTGCGCAAAAACATTTCGAACGCTTGGGCGCAAAACTTTTTGTTTTGGGCGCAAGCCCTAATGGCACAAACGTCAACAAAGGCGTTGGCTCAACGCACATCGAACGTCTACAGCATTTTGTTCGGGAAAACAATTTGCAAGTTGGCTTTGCATTCGATGGCGATGCCGACAGATGTTTGTGTGTTGATGAAAACGGCAAAGTGGTGGATGGCGACTTGATTTTGTACCTGTGCGCAAAAGATATGGCGCAAAGGGGCAAACTTGCAAAAAACACCGTTGTCACAACTGTCATGAGCAACATCGGGCTGTACAAAGCATTAGAAAAAATTGGCATAAACTACTGCAAAACAGCCGTGGGCGACAGGTTTGTGTACGAAGAAATGCGATCCAACGGTTTTCAACTTGGTGGGGAACAATCGGGGCACGTCATCTTTGGCGAATTGGAAAACACAGGCGATGGGCTTGTGACTGCAACAAAAGTTTTGCAAATTATGGTGAAACAAAATGCGCCGTTGTCCAAACTTGTGAAGGACGTCAAAATTTTCCCACAAACGCTTGTCAACGTTGCAGTACATAACAAACAAAAGGTTGTGGAAAGTGAAAAGTTGCAACAAATTGTGCAAAAGCAAAACGAACTTTTGGACGGAAATGGCAGAGTGCTTGTGCGTGCAAGTGGCACGGAGGAGGTTGTCAGAATAATGGTGGAAGCAGAAACAATTGAACTTTGCCATCAAGTCACAAAGATAGTTCAAAGCGCAATTGAGTAGTGAAGATATAACATATTGTAGCAACAAATTTACAAATTTCACTCAACCAATATGAAAAATGTCAAAATATAATATACTATCACAAACATAGTATTGTAAAAATGCAGTTATGGGCAACCAAACTGCTTTTTTTTGTTGCGCATCGGTGGTTTAGCAATTGCAAAATTTGAGCAAACTACAACTATGAAAACAACTTCAACAAGAAAGGCTTTTGCCAATATCGACGAAAAGGAGCAGTGCTTTCCACAAGCACCAAACAAGCATGAAAAGAATAAGCAAAGATAACTACAAATCCTACGTGTTCCAAAAGATGCCCAAAAGTTCTCACTTCAAAAACATGTTTTGGGCGTTTGTTGTTGGTGGAACAATTTGCACAATTGGTCAAGGGTTCATTGAACTGTACAAAATTTGGTTCGACGTGCAAATGGCAACTGCGCTTGCTTCGGCAAGCCTTGTGCTACTAGCAGGCATTTTGACGGGGCTTGGCGTCTACGACAACATTGGGCGTTTTGCAGGCGCAGGCTCAACAATTCCCATCACGGGTTTTTCCAATGCTATTGTCAGCCCTGCATTGGAGTTCCGTGCTGAAGGCTACATCTACGGGCTTGGCGCAAAATTGTTTCAAGTGGCAGGTCCTGTCATTGTCAACGGCGTTGCCGTTTCCGTTTTGGTGGGTGTTTTGTACGTTATTTTTGGAGGGTTGTTTTGAAATTCTACAAGTCTACAACTTTAACTTTCAAAAATGCACACGTTCTTGGTGGCTACACAGTTGCCGGTCCAAAAGAAAACGCAGGCAAATACCACGGCAAGTTTGATTTGGCGCTTCAAAACGACATGTTTGGGCAAAAAACGTTTGAAAGAGCCGAACGAAAAATGTTCGAACACGCAATGGATGGCGCTCTTGCAAAATGCAACCTTGGCCACGACGAATTGGACCTTATTTGTGGTGGGGATTTGCTAAATCAAATAATTTCCACGTCTTTTTCGGCAAAAAAGTACCATTGTGGATTTTTGGGACTGTACAATGCGTGCGCAACCTTCGTGGAAAGCCTTATCGTTGGCGCAAGCATGCTAAACAATGGTCTAAACAATGTGCTTTGTGTTGCAGGCAGTCACTTTTCCACGGCGGAAAGGCAGTATCGATACCCACTTGAACTAGGTGTGTTGCGTTCCCCCGTCACACAATGGACAGCAACGGGCGTTGGCGCAACGGTTTTGGCAAGTCAAGTGCACAAACCTGTTCCAAAGGTTGTTTCGGCAACAATTGGCAGGGTTTTGGACTATGGCATTTTGGACTTGAACAACATGGGCGCAGCAATGGCGCCATCGGCTTGCGACACTTTGCTTCAGCATTTTTCCAACACAAACACCAATCCAACGCACTACGACGCCATTTACACAGGCGATCTTGGCAAACTTGGCAAGGATATTTTGCTGGATTTGCTTTTGCAAGACGGATTTGATGCATCAAAGGTTCTTCACGACTGTGGCGCAAGCTTGTTCTTCGAAGAACAGCAAACCTACCAAGGCGCAAGTGGCGCTGCGTGTACGGCATTGGTGTTCAATTGCCATTTGCTACACAAATTGGCTGTTGGCAAGTACAAAAGAATTCTTCTTGCGGGTACGGGCGCATTGATGAGCCCAACAAGTTCCTTCCAAGGGGACAGCATTCCTGCAATAACACATGTTGTGGAGGTACAAGCCTAGTGGATTTGTTAGTTTTTGTAAAGGCATTTTTGGTTGGTGGTGCAATTTGTACCATTGGACAAGTTATCATAAATTTCACGCATCTCACAAATGGCAAAATCTTGGTGCTGTTTTTGGTTGTAGGTGCAGTTTTGGAAACTTTTGGACTGTACGGCAAACTTGTGGATTTTGCAGGTGCTGGCGCATCCGTACCCATCAGCGGTTTTGGCAGTAGCCTTGTGCGTGGCGCAATCAAGGGCGCAAAGGAGGGTGGACTTATTGGCGCAATCAAGGGTGGCCTTGCCGAAACTTCCCTTGGAATTTCCGTTGCCATTGTTTCCGGCTACCTAGTTGCCATTTTTTGCAAACCAAAAACCAAGAAACGCTAGAAATTCCCGTTTCAAGCAAACGGTGCAACGCAAGGTGCTTTTTTTGCTTCAAGCAGACTACCATGCGTAGAATTTTTTCAAGCATTAAAGTATCGTTGGAAATTTTTGCTGTAACCTAGGAACTGGATTTTTTGTGTATAATATCGAAATCCTTTGTGCATTGGCTCAAAATCTTGCTCCTTGCAAATGGTTTTGGAGTTTGATTGCAAGTTGCTGCAAAAAGGTGTTTCGTCGACATCCGTTGCTTGGCTCAATTTTCTATTTGCCTAGCAATTGCTTTCACATTTTGCAAGGGTTTGGAATATACTTAGGCAAGGTGAGTTATGTCTAGGTACGTTTTGGTTAGAAAACGCAAAAAAGCAAAAAGGTCAAGGTTGGTGGTGGTTGTTGCAGTCGTGCTTGTTTGCGCAATAGTTTGCTTGTACGCTTTGTACGTTCGAAGCATGTCGCCAACCATCAAAATCATTGCCAAGGCAGAAGTGGAAAGCCAACTGAACGTTGCAATTCACAATGCCGTGGTGGAAGTTTTTGGACGGTATGCTTATGCAGATTTTGTAACTATCGAGCAAGACAGTCAGCAAAACGTGCTTTTGGTAAAATCCAATGCGCAACAAATCAACGACTTGTCGTTGGCGCTTGCAACGACTGTGCAAAACGCCATTAGTCAACTTGCCGAAAGGGAAATAGCCATTGCTTTGGGCACTTTGTCGGGCATTCCGTTGCTTGCCGAGAAGGGCCCAAATTTGTACGTCTACCTGCAACCAGTTGGCAAAACGCAATGTTCTATTCAAAGCACTTTTCAAAGCGCAGGTATCAATCAAACTCTACATCGCATCTACGTCAACGTGCAAACGAAAATAGATTTGGTGGTGCCGTCGGAACACTACGTCATTCAAAACGACTTGCCTGTGCTACTTTGCGAAAGCATCATTGTGGGCAAAGTGCCACAAACCTACTTGCAAGGTGGCTTTTTGCCACTATAAACGCAAATTTTGTTGCCAAACTCAGCAAAAACTGTTGTCAATATTTGCAATATTTGATATAATAACAAAGTATTTGATATATCTACAAACATTGACGAAGCAAAAGAGTTTGCGAGCAACAAAGTTTAGCGAGTGGGAGACGGTGCAAGTCCTGCCTTTGTCGCAAAAAGATATTCCCTTCCGAGTTCAAAATGTGAACACAAAAGTAGCATTTTGCGTGTGATTTCCGTTACAAAATCCCAAAGGAAAGGCATTGCCTTTCGAATCTAGGTGGTACCACGGTATTTTTTTCGTCCTAACTTTTGGTTGGGACGTTTTTTTTATAAGGAGAAGACTTATGGCAGACAAAATTTTTGAAATTCAAACCGTTTGTTGTCAAGAACTTGAAAAGTGCGACTGTCTTCAGGCGTTGCAAGATTTGCGAGTTAGATATCTTGGCAAAAGTGGCGAATTGACAGCATTGCTCAAAAGTATCAAGGATCTTGCGCAAGAAGAACGTCCTGCTTTCGGCAACAAAGTCAACGAACTTCGCAAGTTGTTGGAAACACTTTTTGCCAACAAAACAACTGCGTTGAAATGCTCGGAAATGCAACGCAAGTTGCAACAGGAAAAGGTTGACATCAGCCTTACAACAATGCAACCCCGTGGCGCTTTGCACCCTGTGACGTTGGTAGAAAAAACCATTTGCGATTTGCTCATTGCAATGGGCTTTGAAGTGCTTTCCGGCCCCGAAGTAGAAACGGACTACTACAACTTCCAAGCGCTCAATATCCCTGCTGATCACCCTGCTCGTGACATGCAAGACACCTTCTACATTGCTGAAGGCATTTTGCTTCGCACGCAAACAAGTTGCATGCAAGCACGCCACATGGAAAAGAAGCAACCACCCATCAAAATGATTTGCCCCGGCAAAGTGTACCGTTCGGACAGCGATGCTTCACACTCGCCTGTGTTCCATCAAATTGAAGGCTTGGTGGTGGACGAAAACATCACTTTGTGCGACTTGAAGGGCACTTTGCAATACCTTGCTTCGCACTTGTTTGGCGAAGACACCCAAGTTAGATTCCGTCCAAGCTACTTCCCATTTACTGAACCAAGCGTGGAAGTAGACTTGACCTGCAGTAACTGCCATGGCAAGGGTTGTTCCCTTTGCAAAGGCACAGGTTGGATTGAAGTACTTGGCGCAGGCATGGTAAACCCAGTTGTTTTGGAAAACTGTGGCATTGACAGCACAAAGTACACAGGCTATGCGTTTGGCCTTGGCGTGGAACGCATTGCAATGATCAAGTACGGCATCCCCGACATCCGTCTTTTCTACGAAAATGACGTGAGATTTTTGAAACAATTTGGTAAATAGGAGGAAAACGAAATGAAACTACCTCTTTCTTGGTTGAAAGACTACGTTGATATCACCGAAAGTATCGACGTTCTTTGCAAAAAAATGGTGGACATCGGTTTGGAAATTGAAGAATTGGTGTACCTTGGAGAAAACGTTACCAACGTCAAAGTTTGCCAAATTGTTGAAATTGCTCAACACCCCAATGCAGAACGTTTGCTTTGTTGCAAGGTTGACATTGGCGAACAAATCATCCCAATTGTCACAAATGATCATCACGTTCAAGTTGGCGACAAAGTGCCCGTTGCTTTGCACGGCGCAACGCTTGCCAACGGATTGCAAATCAAAAAGGGCAAAATGCGTGGCGAAGAATCTTGGGGCATGTTTTGTGGACCTGAAGAACTTGGCGTAACAAAAGATATGTACCCAAATGCCGACGTGGACGGCGTGCTTGTGCTTTTGCCAACTGCAGTTGTTGGCGAAGATATTCGCAAAGAAGTTGGCATTGACGACTACATTTTGGACGTTGGCATCACTGCAAACCGTCAAGACTGCAACAGCGTTTTGGGGCTTGCAAGGGAAGTTGCCGTTGCTCTTGGCAAAGAGTGCAAAGAACCGGACGTTTCCTACACAGAGTGCCAAGTGCCAACTCGTGACCTTGTGACTGCGGAAGTGCAAGATTTTGACGTTTGTCCAAGCTACTTCATGCAAGGCGTTGTTGACGTAAAAATAGAAAAATCCCCACTTTGGATGACAAGCAGGCTTGCAAAAGTTGGGCTTCACGGAATCAACAACTTGGTAGACATCACAAACTACGTTTTGTACGAAATTGGTCAACCAATGCACGCCTTCGACCAAGCCGACGTTTCCGACAAAACAATTATTGTTCGCCGTGCAAAGGATGGCGAAACAATTGTGCCACTTGACGGAAAAGAGTACACTTTGACAAACGAAGACCTTGTTATTGCCGACAAATCCCGTGCAGTTGGCCTTGCCGGCGTTATGGGTGGCGCAAACAGTGGCATCAAGGACAGCACAACTTGCGTGTTGTTTGAAAGCGCAACTTTTGCCCGTGGCAACATCCGTCGCACAAGCCGTAGGCTTGGATTGCGTTCCGATTCCGCTGCCCGTTTCGAAAAGGGCATTGAATGCGCAACAAACATTTTGGGCTTGAACCGTGCGTTGCACCTTGTTGAACAACTTGGCGCAGGACGTGTTGCAAAAGGTGCCTACTGCCTTGGCAAAATGCCCGAAACCAAAACAATTGTGTTTGAACAAAGTCGCATTGCAAAACTTTTGGGCATCACAATTGAGGAACAACGCATTGTTTCCATTTTGCAATCGCTCAACATCCAAACAAGCATCGAAAATGGTGTGGTAACTTGCATTGTTCCACCTTACCGTGACGATATTTCCCGTGACTGCGACATCATTGAAGAACTTATTCGTGTGTACGGCTACGACAACATTTCTGGAACTTTGATGGAAAACTCTCACATCACAAGTGGTGGAAAGACTTCCGACGACACTCTTGTGGACAAGGCAAGGGAAGTTTTGAACGGAATGAGGTACAACGAGTGCATTTTCTATCCATTTGGTGGGAAAGCGTTGTTCGAAAAGGCTTCGCTTGAACCAATTGACGAAAGTGCGTACATCAAGTTGCTCAACCCAATTGGCGAAGAACTTTCCATGATGAACAGAAGCCTTGCTCCAAACATGCTTCAATGCGCAAGTTTGAACCTTTCCAGAAAAAACAGCCATTTGAAACTGTTTGAAGTTGGCAAAGTGTACCTTTCCGATGTTTTGCCACTTGTTGAACTTCCCGAAGAACAAAAACGCATTTCCATTTGCGCAACGGACACAACATTCGATTGTTTCCGTGACGACGTTTTGCAAGTTTTGTACGCATTCTGCGACAAGGCAACCTTGCAACGTTCCGCACAAAGCATTTTGCACCCCGGCATTTCCGCCGACATTGTTGTGGATGGCGAAATCGTTGGCTTCTTTGGCAAAATTCACCCACAAATTGCCGAAAACTTCAACATAGAAACCTCGTGTTTCTATGCCGAACTCAACTTTGACTTGCTCAAAACAAAAGTTCGTGGTGCAATCAAGTACCAACCAATTGCAAAGTATCCATCCATCACACGTGACTTTGCATTTGTTGCCGACGAAGACGTTCCTGCGCAAGGCATTTTGGACGTGTTCTTGGCATTGCCACTTGTAGAAGATGCGCAATTGTTCGACGTTTACCGTGGAGAGCAACTTTGCGCAGGCAAAAAGTCCCTTGCAATTTCCGTTGTGTTCCGTGATTTGAACAAAACTTTGCAAGACAGCGACATTGAAAAACAAGTTGCAAAAGCATTGAAAAATATTCAAGAAAAATTTGGCGCATGTTTGCGCTAGGAGACTACATTGACAGCAACAACCAACAACTACGAAATTCTTGCGCCGGCAGGTAGCATTGAACAACTTATAGCCTCGGTAAACAACGGCTGTGATGCCGTGTACTTGGGCTTGGACGGTTTCAATGCACGCATGAAAGCACCCAATTTCACAAGGGAAAACCTTGCAACTTGGGTGGACTTTTGCCATTTCTTTGGCGTGAAAGTTTTTGTTGCTGTCAACACTTCTATCAAGAATGACGAATTTCAAAGCGCTGTGGAAATGGTGGATTTTGCCTACAACAACAACGTTGACGGAGTAATTGTCACCGACCTTGCGCTTTTGAAGTACTGCGGAAGTTTGCCCAAGCCCTTCGAGGTGGTGGCAAGCACGCAATTGAACGTTCACGACAAGTACGGGGCGCAGTTTGTCAAAGACCTTGGCGCAACAACCGTTGTTTGCGCAAGGGAATGCACCAAAGAGGACATTGCCGAAATTGCTTCCGTTGGAGTAAAGGTGGAATGCTTTGTTCACGGTGCGCTTTGCGTTAGCCAATCGGGGCAATGCTTGTTTTCTTCCATTATTGGCGGAAACAGCGGAAACCGTGGTTTGTGCGCTCAACCTTGCCGAAAAAAGTACTTTTGCCAAAACTCTGGTGGCGCAAGTGGCTACCTACTTTCCACAAAGGATTTTTGTGGGTTGGACGTAGCAAAAGAAATGTTTGAGTTGGGCGTTAGCACCTACAAAATTGAAGGTAGAAATCGCCGTCCCGAGTATGCGGGAATGGCATCCAAAGTCTACTCCGAATTGTTTGCCGACAAATTCCAAAGGCACCCCAAGCAAGACTTGCAACTTGCCGAAATGTACAACCGTGGCAACTTTGTTTACCGTGGCTATTTTGATGGGGATAACGGCGAAATCGTGTACCCAAAGCAACAAAACCACATTGGCGCAAAAGTTGGCGTGGTGCAAGGCAAAGGCTTTGTTTCCACCGTCTACGTTGCAAAGGGCGACGGATTGAAAGTACTAGACAAAGGCGTGGAAGTTTGTGGCGCAATTGCAACTTCAAGTGGCAAGGGTTTTGTCACGGCGGAATTTAGTGGCAAAGTCAAAAACGGCATGGAAGTGCGCCGAACAAGCAGTGTAGACTTGTGTAGCCTTGTGTTGCAAGCAAAGCGCAAAGTGCAATGCGCAATGTTTTTCCAAGCAAAAATTGGCAAACCACAATTTTTGAAGGTTGCAACAAACAATGCAATTGTGGAAGTGCAAAGCGAGGAAATCACGCAAAAAGCCCTTTCAAAACCTTTGCAAATTGACGATATCAAGCAATCTTTGGCTAAAATTGGCGATTTACAGTATAGTATCACAGACATAGTAGTTGATATTGACGACATTTTTGTTGCAAAATCGCAAATCAATGGGTTGCGTAGGCAAGCATTCGAATTGTTGACGCAACAAGTTGTTGCGCAGTACAACAAGCAATTTCAAACAAGAAGCACCAAGGGATTTGTTCCAACGGAAGTAGAGCCAATGCCCAAAGGCAACAATTGTTTGGCAGTGACAACAACACAAAAAGAACGTGTTGAAGCTTTGCAAGGCGTTGCTGATTTTGTGATTTACAAACCTGCAATAATCAACAAAACACATTTGGAAATGCAAAGTTTTTGCTACGTAGATTTGCCACCGTTTTGCAATTTGCAACACCTTGAAGCAAGCCTTTGCCCCAACAACGGACTTGTTTGCCACAACGTTGGGCAAGTACAATTTGCACGGCAACACAACGTTGCCTACATTGCCGGAAGTGGTTTGAACGTTTTCAACGACAGTATGGCGCAAACGTTTGCCGATGCCAAAACTTTTGTGTACTCACACGAATTGTCACTTGCTGAAATCGACAGTTTCAAGCGCAAAAACGGATTGACTTTTGTTGACGGCGAAATTGTGCTGATGAAACTTGTGCATTGCCCCTTCAAAGTGGCAGTTGGCTCATCTTGCGACAAGTGCAAGGGCGCAAAACCCCTTGAATACTTGGACGAACTTGGCAACAGGTTTGTTATCAAACGCCGAATTGACAAACACTGCTCGTTTGAAGTTGTCAACGGCAAAAAACTTTCCGTTGTTGGCAAGCTAAACAAAGGTGGGCGTTACATTTTGGACGACGGCTCGGCTTTGGATCACTACTTGGCTCTCAATCAATCTAAACCCAGCAACTACCAAGAAACTCAACAGTATACCAAAGGTAGACTGTACAAAAAAATCAACTAGAAATCATGATTAACAACAAAACACTTACAAAACTTCAATACTTTGATATTTTGCAAGCCGTTTCGGCATTTTGCGTGAGTAGTGTTGCCAAAAACAAAACACTTGCGCTTTTGCCGGCAAACACCTTCGAAGATGCGTTGCAACTTGTGGAAGAAACCAAGCAAGCCTACGATTTGTTCCGTTTTGAAAGTTCTTTCGACTTGTCGGTGGATGGAATCGAGGACGTTTGCAACCTTGCACGTGTTGGCTCGGCGCTGAGCATGGGGCAATTGTTGCAAGTTATGCGCACACTTCGCACGGCTCGCAACTTGCAAGCATCGTTGTTCAAGGATTACGGCGTGGAAATTCCACTTTTGCAAGCAAAGGCGTACCAACTGTACACCGACAAGCAATTGGAAGAAGACATCGACTTTGCCATTTTGTCGGAAGAAGAAATGAACGACAAAGCATCGTCGGAACTGTTTGCAATTCGCAAAAGAATCAAGGGTATAAATGCCGACATCAAGCAAAAACTTGCAAGCTACACCAAAAATGGCGAACTTTCCAAGTACTTGCAAGACAGCATTGTCACTTTGCGTGGCGACAGGTACGTTATTCCCGTGAAGCAAGAATACAAAGGCTACGTCAACGGCATTGTTCACGACCAATCGGCTTCCGGCGCAACGTTGTTTATTGAACCAATATCAATTGTGCAACTCAACAACTCTTTGCGCACGGCTTTGTTGGAAGAAAAGGCGGAAATTCAACGCATTTTGCAAGCCTTTACCGACAGAATTTCTCCTGCATCGCAAAAGATCATTCTCAGCGAACAAACCATCAGCGACATAGACGGTATTTTTGCCAAAGTCAAGTACGCATTGGACAACAAAGGCACTTTGCCTCAACTAAACAACAACGGTTTCGTGCGCTTGAAAAAAGCTCGCCATCCGTTGCTGGACAAAACAAAAGTTGTGCCAATTTCCGTTGAACTTGGCAAAGACTACGACATTATTGTTGTGACCGGGCCAAACACAGGTGGCAAAACGGTAACACTCAAAACAATTGGTTTGATGTGCATTCTTGCAATGACGGGAATGTTCATCCCTTGCGAAGAAGGTAGCGACGTTTCCTTTTTCCAAGACGTTTTTTGCGACATTGGAGACGAGCAAAGTATTGAACAAAACCTTTCAACTTTCTCCGGTCACATCACCAACTTGAGGGACATTTTGAACGTGTGTCAACACGGACATTTGGTGCTTATTGACGAAGTTGGCGCAGGAACGGAACCAAACGAAGGCACGGCGCTTGCCCTTGCCGTGTGCGAATTTTTGCGCAAAAGTGGGGCAAAGTGCGTCATCACAACTCACTACGGCAAATTGAAAGAATATTCCTTGACAACGCCACGGGTGGAAAATGCTTCCATGGAATTTAATCTTGAAACGCTTGCTCCCACCTACAAACTAATCATGGGCGTGCCGGGCAGTTCCAACGCCCTTGCAATTGCATCCAAACTTGGCATGCGTGCCGACGTTATCAAGTTTGCCAAGGAAAACGTTTCCGACGAAAAACTTGCCTTTGAACGAGTGCTTCAAAATGCCGAAACCATCAGGCGAGACTACGAAGACAAACTTGCCCAAGTGGAAGCGCAACGCCAAGCATTGCAACAAGAATTGGAAAAAACCAAGCGCTTGAACGGCAGTTTGCAAAACGAACGCAACAAGTTGTTGGAAGGCTCTCGCAAGGATGCCGAACGCATTGTGCAAAAAGCAAAAGAGCAAGCCGATGCCATTGTGGATGAACTGAAAAAGATTTTGAACAGCGACACGGTAAGCGACAAGGATTTGTTTGTTGCAAGAAGCAAAATCAAGCAACTCAAGGACATTCAAACTTCTTCCGACGACGATGGGGAAGAAATTGTGTTCACGGGCGACCCTGTTGTTTTTGAAAAACTGCAAGTTGGCGACGTTGTGTACAGCAAAAAACTTTCTGCGCAAGTAAAGGTTGTGCAAATAAGGGGCAAAAACCGCATCAATATCAGGTGTGGTGGGCTTGCAACGGAAGTTGCAGTCAGCGACTTGTTCTACAGCGTTTCCGAAAGAAACACTTCAACTTCCAAGTACAAGGTTGGCCAACAACGCACTCCACCCAAAACGCAAATCAACACTCGCAGTATGAACAACGAAATCAACGTTATTGGACAAAACGTTATGGATGCAATTCAACTTGTGGATGCGTTCATAGATTCGGCTGTGCTTGGTGGGTTGCACCAAGTTTGGGTAATCCACGGAATGGGCACGGGCTAACTGCGCTCGGGGCTTCACGCTCACTTCAAAAAGCACCCCAACGTCAAGGAATTTAGACTTGGTGTGTACGGCGAAGGGGAAAGTGGAGTGACGGTTTTGACCTTGAAATAGGCAAAATTGGACCTTCTAGCCCGAATATACGCAAATTATAAACTATTATTTCAGACATAGTAGGCAAAAATGATCAAATATTTCGACAATTGCGCCACAACCAAAGCCGACGAGCAGGTTGTGGACATCATCACAAAATACCAAACGGAAACCTACTTCAATCCATCGGCACGAAGCAGTTTCAGTTTGAACATCGCAAACGACATTGCAAACGCAAGGCAAAAAATTGCCAAATTGCTTGGCGCAACCAATGCCGAACTTGTGTTCACGGCAAGTGGTACCGAAGCCGACAACCTTGCAATGCTTGGAACAATTCGCCCAAAAAGTGGCAACGTTGTGCTGACGGAAAGTGAACACAGCGCAGTTTTCAACACAGCGCAAGTGCTAAAAAACCGTGGCTACGAAGTGAGGATTGCCAAAACAACAACTGACGGACACATTGACGTTGCCGACTTTGTTTCCAAAGTAGACAGCCAAACCGTGCTTGCTTGTTTTATGCACGTCAACAACGAAACGGGCGCTGTCAACGACGTTCGAACAATCAATGCGCTTGTCAAACGTGCAAACCCACGAACTTTGACTTTTTCCGACGGTGTGCAAGCCGTTGGCAAAATTCCCGTCAACTTTGCAAGCCTTGGTGTGGACTTGTACAGTTTTTCCGCCCACAAAATCCACGCCGGCAAAGGCGTTGGGTGTTTGATTGCAAAAAATGGCGTTCGTGTCAACCCAATCATCACAGGTGGCGGACAGGAAAAGGGCATTCGCTCGGGAACAGAGTACGTTGGTGGTGTAGTGGCACTTGCAACAGCCGTGCAAAACGCAGTAGAAAAAGTTGCCGAACACACGGAAATTTTCCAACAGTACAAACAAATTTTGCGCAACTGTTTGGCAAAAACGCCCGATTGGAGAGAAAACTGCACCGAAAACTGTTCCCCGGCAATCATGTCGTTGGCGTTTAGGGGAATCAAAGGGGAAGTGCTGTTGCACATGTTGGAGCAATTCGACATTATCGTTGGCACAGGCTCTGCTTGCAGTTCCAAAAACAAACAAAGCCGAATTGCCAAAGCCATTGCAATGCCCCTAGACTACACGGAAGGCATTTTGCGCATCAGCTTTTCCAAGTACAACACAACTGACCAAGTGCAATTGCTTGGCGAAAAACTTGCTTTTTGCGTTGAACAACTTCGCAAAACCATGCATTACGTAACGGAGTAGAAATGAAAGTAGTAATTATCAGATATTCGGAAATTCATTTGAAAGGAAACAACAGAGATTTTTTTGAAAGGGTGCTAATCAACAACATCAAAACGGTGCTGAAAGATTTCACCTACGACTTTTCCGTGTCCAACGCAAGGTACGTTGTTCGCAACTTTGACGAATTGTACCTAGACCAAATTGTGGACGCCATCAAAAACGTTTTCGGCGTGTACAGCGTGAGCGTTGCCGAGGAAGTGGAAAGCAATTTCCAAGCAATTCAACAAGCAGCGTTGGCAATTGCGCCATCTTTTGGCACGTTCAAGGTGCAAACAAACCGTGCAAGCAAAAAGTTCCCCATGACGTCCATGCAAATTTCCGCACAAATTGGTGGCGACATTTTGCAACAAAACCCAAATCTTTCGGTAGATTTGTTCCATCCGGAAAACATTGTGTACATTGACATCAGGGAAAACGGCAAAACTTTTGTGTACAGCCAAATCATCAAGGGCGTCAACGGCATGCCCGTTGGCACAGCCGGCAAGGGCGTTTGCATGCTGAGTGGTGGAATTGACAGCCCCGTTGCATTGTACATGATGGCAAAACGTGGCATGACTTTGCGTGCCGTGCATTTCCACAGTTACCCCTACACAAGTTTGCAAGCAAAACAAAAGGTACTTGACCTTGCAAAAATTTGCAAAAAGTACACGTTGCATCTGACTTGCGACGTTGTCAACTTCACGGAAATTCAAACGCAAATTCACGACAAACTTCCACCCGAGTACGAAGGTTATCTCATCACGTTGATGCGCCGTTTCATGATGCGTATTGCACAAAAGATTGCACGCAACAACGATGCCGGTGCAGTTGTGACGGGCGAAAGCCTTGGTCAAGTTGCCAGCCAAACCTTGGAAGGGCTGACAAGTACCGACGGAGTTGCAACAATGCCTGTTTTGCGCCCCTTGATTGGTTTCGACAAGGACGAAATTGTAGAAATTTCCAAGCGCATTGGCACTTTTGAAACTTCCATTTTGCCCTACGAAGATTGTTGCACAATTTTCTTGCCAAAACGCCCTGTTATCAAGCCAAAACTCTACATTGTTGAAGAGTTGGAACGCCTTTTGGACGTTGATGCGCTTGTTAAGCAAGCAGTAGACACGGTGGAAACCATTGTGATTGACTAACAACAGTTTGAATATATGCACAAATTTGGGTTATGCAAAAGCATAACCCTTTTTTGTTGTGATTTTTGTTTTGGTTTTCAATTTTGAATTTTCCGACAAAATTTATAACATTTTTCATTAGCCTAGCAATTTTTGTTTGCCGGTAGTGGTGGGAAGTAAGTTGTGTAGCAAAACCAACCACAAGCATATCATTTGCATTTGATTGTGCTTGAATTGGCAAAAATATCCAATATTATTTTTTACATAATATCTGGTGTAGGTGTATTTCGTGCAGTCCAACAAACAAATTTACGCCTTTTGTTGCTGCTAAATAACCTGTCAAAATTGGCGTTTGATTTTGGATTTTTTCTAGTTCATCTGCCTTTCAACTAAAATTAATTGCTATTTATATCATAACTTTTCTAGTTTTTTGTAACCATTTTGCGCTATATAAATATAACAAATATCGCATAATTATGCACAATGTCTAGGCGATTGCGCACAACGCCACATGCCATTGCTAGGCAGTTGTACTTTGTAGATCAAGATGTGAAACAAGTCTTTCTTTAGTTGCCACTTTTGAGCCTACTTTCAACGATAGTTTCTTTTCAATGGCGTCTTGTGGCGCATTGCAATACATAGTTGCTATTTCAAGTACCACCAATCAAGAATGCCCGTTCTTTCGGGGTTGATTTGTACCTTTGGGGTGGTGTACACAACGTTGTTGTTTTGGTACAGTTTGGCGTAGTAGGTTGTTGGTTGGTCAATTTGGTCAGTCACAACGTTTTCTTTCCAAGCAATTTGTTGTTCGGTTTCTTCTGTCAATTTGAAAATTGCCCAGTAGCCTTGAACGTTTGGCAAGGTCAAAGTGACAGTTTTGCCCATTTGCAAGTATTTGAGTTGATAGTTGTGCGTTTGTTTTGTTTGTTGCTTGGGCAAATTGTTCTTGTCGAACAAATACTTTGCGCCCTGCTCAACAAAGTGTATTGTTTGGTTTTGTTTCAATGCCGTTTCATCAACGTTTCTTTGCACAATTCCGTTGGGTTGGTCAAAGTCTTTTGTTTTGCCAATGGTTTGAAAAATGTTTTTTGCAAGAATGCAAGGTTCTTTGCTTCCCGTTGTGTTTTGGCAAAGTTGACCGCTGTACCAAGCAAGCACGGTGTTTTGCGTGGTGTAGCCAACAACAAGCGCTTGCGAGTTGCCTTGTTGGTTGCCAACCGTACCTGTTTTGCAGGCAATTTGTTGCCCATCGACGTGCAAATTTTTGCCTGTACCTCGGTTTGTGACTTCCAAAAGCATGTCCGTTGTCAAAAATGCCGTTTTTGCCGAAAAGATTTGCTTGTTTTGTTCTTTGTGTTGATAGATGACCTTGCCATCCGCAGTTGAAATGCTTTCAACAAAAGCAGTTTGATTGTACTGCCCGTTGTTGCAAAAAGTTGCGTACACACCAACAAGTTTTTCGGCAGTCATTCCGCCTTCCACGTTTCCTAGCGCAAGTGTCAAGTTTTGCTTGCCACCGATGCCCATTTTGTTCAAGTACTTTTCCGCATTTGCAAGCCCCAAAGTGTTCAAAGTTTTTACTGCAGGCACGTTCATACTTTGCACAAGCGCCTCTTTGACAGTCGTCCATCCGTGGTATTTGCCGTAGTTGCTTGGCGAATACCCACCAAAGTCCGTTTGCTCATCCAACACGGGCGATGCTTGGCAAATCAACTTTTCTTCGATGGCAGGTGCGTACACCGCAAAAGGCTTTGCCGTGCTACCAATTTGTTTTGCAGTTTGGCTACTTTGCCCACGTGCGTAGTAGGCGCAAACACCTGCTTTTTTGTTTGTGACAATGGCAGTCAAATCAGCCAACTTGCCGTTTTGATCCAGCGTTTGGTCGGCGTAGCACAGCGCAGTCAATTTTCTTTGCAATTCGTTGTTGCAATAAGTTCTAATTTCAAGCCCACTGTTGTACAGTTGCGTGGGTGTCATGTTCAAAATTTGGCACGCTTCTTCAACGACTTTTTGTAAGTAGGTTGTTTCGTTCAAAACAACGTGCTTTTTGTAGGATATTTCTTCGTTCAATGCGCATTGATATTGCTCTTGGTCAATAGTTCCCTGTTCAAGCATCAATCGTAGCACAACGTCACGCCTATTTTTGCATTTTTCGGCATTTTTGTCTGGTGCATAAACGTTTGGCGCCTTTATCATGCCTGCCAAAATGGCGCTTTCCGACAGAGTCAAATCTTTTGCGCTCTTGTCGAAGTACACGTTGGATGCATTTTCTATTCCGTAGGCATTGCGACCAAAATAGATGGTGTTCAAGTACATTTGCAGTATTTGCTCCTTTGTGTAGTGTTTTTCCAACTGCAATGCAACAAGCGCTTCGTTGATTTTACGTTTTGCCGTTTTTTGGTTGGTCAAATGAGTGTTTTTTACAAGTTGTTGCGTGATGGTGGAAGCACCTTCGGACAATCCACCTTTTTTCAAATTGTGCAACGTTGCTCCTACAATTCGAATTGCATCCACGCCATTGTGTTTGAAATACCTTTTGTCTTCTACCGCAACAAAAGCATTGTAGGTGTAGGGGTGCAGTTGCTCCAATTGGATTTGTTTGCTGTTGTTTACCACAACTATGTCGTCCAGTTTTTGCCCATTGCAATCCACAACACAAAAAGTGGGGCAAATGTTGTTGAGTTTGGAGTTGTCCAGCGCAACAAATTCCGTGCTGTTGGAAAATGCGCACAGCCACAACACGCCACCAACAAATGCAATTGCCAAGGCAAAAGCCAAAAATCCAGCCAATTTTCCCAAAAAATTTCTTTTCATATAATTTTATTATTTGTTAATTATATTTTTATATTTATATCACTTGAAAAAATTTCAAAAAGATAGTAAAATAGTGTATATGTGAAAGTATGCCATTTTGAAATAAATTGCAAAGCATACGTTTTCTTTATTCTAGGCTGACAAGTCGCATTTTGCAATTTTGCAAATGATGCACGTGGGAGGAAAATTTTGAACTACTACATTCATACCTATGGATGCCAAATGAACATACACGATTCCGAAAAAATTGCAGGAATTTTGGAAAAAATGGGCTACGTTTGTTGCGATGACGTCAAACTTGCCGACGTTGTTGTTTTCAACACTTGTTGCATCAGAGAAACTGCCGAACAAAAAATCTACGGTCACATTGGCTCTCTCAAAAAACTCAAAAAGGCAAAGCCAAATCTCATTGCCGTTGTGTGTGGATGCATGTCGCAACAAGAAGGAGTTCCACAGCAAATTCGCAAAAGTTATCCCTACGTGGACGTTATTTTGGGAACGGCAAACCTTGGACTGCTTGAACAATCCATTTTGCAAGCGAAAAACAAAAAGAAGTTTGTCAACACGGAATTTTTGGGCTACACCGAAGAAGATTTCACGCAAAAACGCACAAGTTTCCCCAATGCTTGGGTAAACATCAACTACGGTTGCAACAACTTTTGTACCTACTGCATTGTTCCGTACGTTCGTGGCAGAGAACGTAGCCGTCAAATGTCCGACGTTGTTGCCGAAGTGCGCACTTTGGTAGAGCAAGGCTACAAGGAAATTACGTTGCTTGGTCAAAACGTCAATTCCTACGGCAAGGATTTACCAAATGGCGAAAACTTTGCAAAACTGCTGTTGGAAATTGCAAAAATCCCCGGCAAGTTCCGCGTGAGGTTCATGTCCTCCCACCCAAAAGACTTGTCCGACGAAGTTATTGATGCCGTTGCAAGTTGCCCAAACATTTGCAACAACATCCATTTGCCCGTTCAAAGTGGTAGCACAAACATTCTTGCCAAAATGAACAGGCGCTACACAAGGGAAAAATACCTTGAACAAATTACAAAAATTCGTGCAAAATTGCCGAACGTGGGCATCACAACAGACATAATGGTGGGTTTTCCCGGCGAAACGGAACAAGACTTTTTGGACACACTCGACCTTGTTCAACAAGCCAAGTTCAGTTCAGCATTTTGCTTTGTGTATTCAAGGCGCAAGGGCACACCTGCCTACTCAATGGAAAATCAAGTGCCCTACGCTGTAAAAAAGAGCCGTATCGTGCAACTCAACGCTTGCCAAAACCAAGTGACAAAAGAAATTTCCAAGTCGATGGTTGGCAAAGTGTTCGAAGTGCTTGTGGAAGGTCAAAACACTTCCTACAAAGATTGCATGTGTGGACGCACGGAAAGTGGACGTCTTGTCAACTTCAAGTGCGACCAAACCTACGTTGGCAAATTTGTTAACGTGCTTGTTGAAAGAGCAACTTCCGCCACATTGTGGGGCAAAGTTGTAGAGGAGGACTAATGGCTGAACTTTCTCCAATGATGAAACAGTACTTGCAAACAAAAGAAAACTACAAGGATTGCATTTTGTTGTACCGCCTTGGGGATTTCTACGAAATGTTTTTTGAGGATGCTCAAAAGGCAAGCCGTTTGCTAGATCTCACACTCACAGGCCGAAACTGTGGACTTGCTGAACGTGCGCCAATGTGTGGCGTTCCTTATCACGCAGTAGACACCTACATTGCAAAACTTATTGCTGCGGGGGAACGTGTTGCCATTTGCGAGCAACTTTCCGAGCCAAACGGTAGGGAAATGGTCAAACGTGACGTGGTGCGTGTTATTTCCGCTGGCACAGTTGTGGACAGCGCTCTTGTTGCCGACAACAAATCCAACTACATTGCATCAATTTCCTTCCAAAACAAGGTGGGCGTTGCCTTTTGCGATTTGTCCACAGGGGAATTTTGCACGTCGGAATTGGACGGCTTGACAGCCACAAAAGATTTGCAAGAGTTGCTTGTTTCCTACAAACCGTCGGAAATCATTGCCGACAACAACGCAAAGAATTTGTCGCAATCTCTCGACTGCGTAAAGGCAGGCTACGTGCCACAATTCAGACTATACGACGACTTCAACTACGACAAAAAGCGTGCCAAGGAAAACCTTTGCAATCACTTTGGAGTGTTGACTTTGGATGGCTTTGGCTTGGAAAACAAGCACGTTGCCGTTGCTTCCTGTGGTGCGCTTTTGCAGTACCTTTTGGAAACGCAAAAACGCAATTTGCCACATTTGCAAAGTATTCGCTACGTAGACAAAGGCAAGTACATGTCTATTGACGTCAAAACACGTCGCAACCTTGAACTTACCGTTTCCTACAAAGAACAAAAGAAAACGGGTAGTTTGCTTTGGCTTTTGGACAAAACCAAAACCAGCATGGGCGCAAGAATGCTTGCCTCTTGGATTGACCGTCCGCTTCAATCGGCCGTGCAAATCAACGCTAGATTGGATGGTGTTGAAGAACTATTTCAGGCATACATTGTCAGAAATCAACTTGTCAAAACTCTTGGGGCAGTTCAAGACTTCGAACGCATTGCAGGTCGCATTGCCTACAACAACTTGACACCCAAAGATTGCATTTCATTGAAGTATTCTCTTATGCAATTGCCTGCAGTTGTCAAGGCGCTTGCCAGTGCAAAAAGCAAAATTTTGCAAAACATTTCGGCAAATATCAGCCTTTTGCCGGAAGTAGTGGATTTGTTGGAACGTTCTATTGAAGAAAACGCCGTTGTTGCCAACAAGGACACCGACTACATCAAGCACGGCTACAACAAGGAATTGGACGAACTGTTTGATTTGAGCCACAATGGTAGCAAAAAGATTGCTGAACTTGAAGAATTTGAACGCAACCGTTCAGGCATCAAAACGCTGAAACTTGGCTACAACAAAGTGTTTGGCTACTACTTTGAAATTTCCAACTCTTTCAAAAACCAAGCGCCGGACTACTTCATTCGCAAACAAACTTTGACCAACGGCGAACGTTTTGTGACGCCGGAACTCAAGGAGTTGGAAGAAAAAATGCTTTCGGCTTTCGAAGGCAAAGCAAAACTTCAAAAGCAATTGTTCGACGACATTCGCTTGAAACTGCTTCCTTTCATTCCCGAACTGCAAAAAACTGCGCAAAGCGTTGCAGCGTTGGACTGCCTGCTTTCCTTTGCGCAAGTTGCCGAAGCCAACGACTACACAAAGCCTCGTATGTTGGCAAAATCCAAGGAATTGAAAATTCTTGACGGCAGGCATCCAATTGTGGAAACCTACATCAAAAGGGACAATTTCATCACAAACGACTGCTTGCTAGATACTGACCAAAACAGAACAATGGTCATCACAGGCCCCAACATGGCGGGTAAAAGCACCTACATGCGCCAAGTTGCGTTGATTGTGTTGATGGCGCACATTGGCTGTTTTGTGCCTGCAAAGAGCGCTGAAATCCCCATTGTAGACAAAATTTTCACTCGTGTTGGCGCAAGTGACGACCTTGCTTTCAACCAAAGCACCTTCATGGTGGAAATGGTGGAAGTTGCCTACATTTTGAACAACGCCACAAGCAAGAGTTTGATCATTTTGGACGAAGTTGGACGTGGCACGTCTACATTCGACGGACTTTCCATTGCTTGGGCAGTTATGGAATACGTGTCTGCTAACATCAAGGCAAAAACGCTGTTTGCCACTCACTACCACGAACTTACCGATTTAGAAGGCCGTGTGGAAGGTGTAAAAAACTACCGTGTCAACGTCAAGGAGTACAACAATTCCATCATTTTCTTGCACAAAATTGTGCGTGGTGGCACAAACAAGAGTTTTGGTATTGAAGTTGCATCCCTTGCAGGCGTTCCTGCCGACGTTTGCACAAGGGCAAAGCAAATTGTCACTATGCTAGAAGCATCCAACGTCACGTTGAACATGGACGATTTGTCTAAACACGTAGAAACAAAACAAAACAATCAAACGTTGCAAGAAGTGGCAAGCATTTTGAGAGATATCGACATCTACCGTGTTTCGCCAATAGAAGCATTCGACATTTTGAACAATCTTGTAAACAAGGTAAAGAATAATGGGTAAAATAAAGGTTCTAACACCAGACATATTCAACAAAATATCCGCAGGCGAAGTGGTGGAAAACCCTGCTGCCGTTGTGAAGGAACTTGTGGAAAACAGTATTGATGCAGGCGCAATGCGCATTGTTGTTGAAACTGTGGACGGAGGAATGAAGAGCATCACCGTGACGGATAACGGTTGTGGCATGGAAGCAGACGACATAGACGTGTGCTTTTTGAAACACGCAACAAGCAAAATACTGTCAGCCGAGGAAATCTTTGGCGTTACAACGCTTGGTTTCCGTGGCGAAGCGCTTGCAAGCATTGCAGCCGTTGCCGAAGTTAAACTTACAACTCGCCACGCAAGTAGCGACATGGCAATTTGCGCCGTTGCAAAGCAAGGCGTGGTTGTTTCCAAGCAGTTTGTTTCGGCAAACGTTGGCACAACCATCGAAGTGAAAGATTTGTTCTACAACACGCCTGCAAGAAAGAAGTTTTTGAAATCCCCTGCACGTGAAGGCACGGAAATCACCAAGTATATGACCAAACTTGCGTTGGTAAACCCCTACTTGGAACTGACCTACATTGCCGACGGACAAACTGTTTTTCAAACAAAGGGCAAGGGCTTGGAAGAAACCATTTTCACAATCTACGGCCCCGACTGCCTTTCCAATTGCTTGCCCATCAACACGGAATTCAAAAACGCAAGGTTGCGTGGCTACATTGGTAACCCAGAGTTTACCAAGGCAAATTCCACCTACCAAACAATTTCCGTCAACGGCAGGCCAATTGTAGACAAAAACATTCAAGCAGCCATTTTGCAAGCCTACAGACCGTACTTGATGACACGCAGGTATCCTTTCTACGTTTTGGATTTGGACATCATCACGGAAGACGTGGACGTCAACGTGCATCCAAAAAAGACGGAAGTGCGCTTTGCTAACAACCAAAAAGTTTTCACAATTTTCTATGTTTCTGTCAAAGAAGCGTTGCAAAAGTATTCCCACCAACGTGCCGATGAAATAATGGGGCAACAAGGACAGCAAGTTGCCGACACCAAAGTGACGCACATTCAGGACAACTATCTTGCAAATTTCGATGCTTACCAATCGGCTGTGAAGATGAATCCCGACCAAGCCAAGGACGTTATCGAAATTGAGTTGCTGACGGAAGCGGAAGAAAAACGTTTGCGTGAACTTGCTGTGAAAGAAGACATGCGAACGGGCAGATCGGTGCAAGCAATGT
This sequence comes from Clostridia bacterium, assembly GCA_017500855.1. Taxonomy (GTDB): domain Bacteria; phylum Bacillota; class Clostridia; order Christensenellales; family CAG-314; genus Fimimonas. The sequence continues at coordinate 41,542 of JAFVYC010000038.1, forward strand.
TGCAAAGGCTTTCGGCTGTTGACCAAAATTTGGAAGACGGCGGGCGTATGCAAGTAGACATCTATGCCGACGTAAGGCACGATCCCGAATTTGACGAAAACGACGAAGGAATGTTGCCGGAACCCTTGCCACCTGAACCGCCAAAGGACGAGTACGACGACTTGTATGCCCAAACACGCATTTTGGGCGTGGCTTTCAACACGTATCTAATTTTGGAGTTGGAAGAAAAGATAATTTTAGTTGACCAACACGCAGCGCACGAACGCATTTTGTACAACAAGTTCTTGGAAGGCAAGTTTGACACAATGCAACCGGTGCTAATTCCCTACACGTTCACCGTAAAACCGGAAGAAGCCGATTTCATCATGGAAAACTTGAAGAACGTTTTGAAAGCAGGCGTGGAAATTCAGCCGTTTGGACTGAATTCTTTCCGTATTGTTGCCGTAAGCACACACTTTGTAGACACCAAAATGGAAAAGTTTGTTGACTACTTGTTGGAATCGGTAGATGAGTACAAGTTGGACAGCAAAAAACTGTTTGTAGAGAAACTTGCAAAGAAAGCATGCAAAGCAGCCATCAAGGCAGGACAAAAGTTGAACGAATTTGAAATAAAGTACATAATCAAGGAAATTCACGATGGCAAAATTGTGCAATGTCCTCACGGAAGGCCCGTGACTGTGGTTATGACAAAATCTCAAATTGAAAAGATGTTCAAAAGGATAGTGTGATGGCAAAGAGTTTTGTTGGAATAACCGGCACAACGTCCGTTGGCAAAAGTGCCGTTGCAGTTGAACTTGCCAAGTTGTGTGGTGCCGAAATCATTTCCGCCGACAGCATGCAAGTGTACAAGCACATGGACGTTGGCACGGCAAAAGTTACCGAAGTGGAAAAACAAGGTGTTGTTCACCACATGTTGGACGTTTTGTTGCCAAACCAGGACTATTCTTCATTTTTGTACCAACAACAAGCTTCGGAAATTATTGACAGGTTGGACGTTCCTCCAATTGTTGTTGGTGGAACGGGATTCTACTTTGACAGTTTGCTGTTCCCACCAGAATTTGAAAATGCCGACGAAAACTTGAGGCAAACTTTGAAGGAAAAACTTCAAAAAGAAGGCTTGCAAAGCTTGCAACAAATGTTGTTGAAAATGGACGAAGAAACCTACCATCAAATTGACGTTTGCAACCCCGTGAGGGTTTTGCGTGCGTTGGAAATTGCATCCACAGGCAAGAGCAAAAGTGGTGGAACGCACAAGGAACGAAAGCCTAGGTACGACGCCAAAATTTTTGTTTTGCAACGAAACAGGCAAGACTTGTACGAGCAAATAGACAAACGTGTTGACCAAATGATGCAAAACGGACTGCTTGAAGAAGTTGAAAGGCTTGTGTCTATGTTTGGCTTTGTGGAAAATTCGGCATTTTCGGCAATTGGCTACAAGGAAATTATTGAGTTTTTGCAAGGAAAATGCACCTTGGAACAAGCCGTAGACAAGATAAAAATCAACACAAGGCACTATGCAAAACGGCAAATCAGCTACTTCAAAAGGCTTTGTGTTGCGGAATTTATCGACGTAGACGGCAAGACCCCGAAAGACATTGCACGCTACATTTTTGAGAAATATTTGCAAAAATAGTGCGAACTATGCTAGAAAATTAAAAAATATAAAGTATTATGTTAGACATAATATAGTAAAATAAGGAAAATTTGTGTTATGATTAGCCAAAGAGTGCAACAAGGATTGCAACAAAACAGCGAGATTTACCAAAAGTTGGACGCAATTTCGCTGTTCAATCAACAAAAAGTTTTGAATGCATTTGCCAAGAACTACGTGGCATTGCGACATTTTTCCGGAACAAGTGGCTACGGCTACGACGACGTTGGACGAAACACGTTGAACCAAGTTGTTGCCGACATTTTCGGTGCGGAAAGTTCCATTTCCAGCCCAACAATTGCAAGCGGAACGCACGCATTGACACTTGGTTTGTTTGGAATTTTGCGACCAAACGACAAGGTTTTGTGCGTTTGCGGACAGCCCTACGACACGCTTCACGACGTAATTTTTGGCGAAGGCAACGGCAGTTTGAAAGATTTTGGCGTGCAATTTGAAACAATTCTACTCAAAAACAACAGCTTCGATTTGCCACTTATCAAGCAAAAATTGCAAGAAGAAAAGTACAAAATGGTGTACATTCAACGCTCTCGTGGCTACGAATGGCGCCCTGCGTTTTCCATTGCGCAAATAGAAGAAGTTTGCAAAATCGCCAAAATTTCAAGCCCAAACAGCGTGATTTTTTGCGACAACTGCTACGGCGAATTTGTTGAAAAACAAGAGCCTACGGAAGTTGGCGTGGACGTTTGTGCAGGTTCTTTCATCAAAAATATTGGTGGCGGAATTGCGCCAACAGGTGGCTACGTTGTTGGCAAAAAACACCTTGTTGACCTTGTTGCGGGCAGGCTGACTGCGCCTTCGGTTGGTGCGGAAATTGGTTCGTACACACCCGGCTACAGGCTGTTTTACCAAGGACTTTTTCTTGCGCCACACACAGTGAACCAAGCGTTGAAAACGGCTTTGTTGTTCAGCACGGTGCTAGGCAACATGGGCTACGAAGTTTTGCCAAAATGCGATGACGTGATTGGGGATATTGTTTGTTCGGTAAAACTTGGCAGTGCCGAAAAGGTTGTGAAGTTTTGCCAAGCCGTGCAATCCGTTTCGCCAATTGACGGTTTTGTTTCGCCGGAACCTTGGAGCATGCCGGGCTACAACGACCAAGTTATCATGGCTGCCGGCTGTTTTGTTCAAGGCTCGTCCATAGAACTTAGTTGCGACGGCCCAATTCGCCCACCGTACATTGTTTATTTGCAAGGCGGACTGACAATTGAACACGGTATTCTTGCCTTGGAAAAAGTGCTTGAAACTTTGGAATAAACCACAAACTGCAAGGGGAACTTTGCAGTTTTTTTGTTGTAAAAAGTTGAACAATTTGTACAAAATTGCAAGTTACACGTTTTGTAGAAGCGATTCTTTGTTGAACTAAGATAGCGCAAAATCACGGCGCACGGAATATCAATTTCAAAAGCATTTTTGGCCAGTTGATTATTTTGAATATAATTCTTTGGTTCAGGTTTGTGTTCATTCAGTCGTTTACAAAGAAAAAACTTGAAGTCCAACGGCATAAGGTTTGTGTTTTGCATAAACCATTGAGCCTGAAATGGCTTATAAAAACTATTTAGAAATCGCCGATTTTTGTTGGTCAAAACCAACATTTTTTGTTGGTTAAATCCAACATTTTTTGTTGGTCAAAACCAACATTTTATAATACTTGAAAAGGAAAAAAAACTTTTTGCAAAGACAACGTTTTTTTTTGTAAACAAAGATGCATTCGATTGCAAGGACGGGCGTTTGAAAGCGCTAAAATCCTACCTAAAACGCATTGGCGCAAACTTTTCAATGGTTATTGCGTATATGCGTCTAAATCAATTTCTATAAAATATAAAAACATAACGGGTTTTTTCTTTCTTTTTAATGATTGTTTTGATTATAAATTTTGTATTCGTTTGATTGTATTTTATTAAAGTTGATGCTCTCAACATTATAATTAAACAATTTGTTTATCGTATAATTGAATTGTGGGGTTCAAACATAAATATTGAAGTAATTTGACTTTACAACGAACTGTTTTGCGAAATCTATTTAGAAAAAAGAAAGATTATTAAAAGACGCTTTGCAACAATGCGCAAACCAACATATTTTTTCAAGATTTTCCCAAGGTAGTGCAGTTGCAATTCTCGCTAAACGGCTATTTCAGCCAGTTTTGAAATGTGTTGCAACATTTGCACAAAACAATTCAGCACAACAACACGTTGAATTTTGATATATTTTTCTCAACTGACATCTAACAACGTTTGTCCAAAAAAAAGCGATTTTTCATTGGTAATTTTCCTAACCCTAATATAGAATAATCGGCGAACTGCGATGTTCAAACCACACCGAAAGCACAAAATGTCCATTTCAAACCCCTGAAATTTTGGGATGGGGTAATTTGTTTTATATTACAAAGCGTTATACCATATTTGTTTGCAAAAAAAGAAACTTTGTTCGGTATGGAATTTTGTTTATCAATTGAATTGTGGGATTCAAAGAAATATCGGCGATATAAATAGTTGTTATAAACGCTTTGAGTGAAGTAGATGTTATTTCTCATGGCATTCCCCTTTGAAAAAGTGTTTGGTGGTTATTGATTAAAACACCGTAATATGTATAACCGTTTTTGCGCCAGTCAATTATCAAAATATAAAACAATGTAGAAGTTTGATAATCCGAACTTAGTTTAGTAAAGCATTGTCCAAAAAACCTTATGCCGTTGGATGTTCAAGTTTATTCTTTGTAAACGACTGAATGAACACAAACCTGAACCAATAAATTATATTCAAAATAATTAACTGACCAAAATAGACTTTATGCGAGAATAACAATTTCTACAAACGCAAACGTATGGAAAAAAACTTTGATTTTTCGTTTCCAAACTGAATTAACTGAATTATCAAAATGTGGCAACGCCGTGCTGCCGTAAAAAGTACACAGCGTGGTTTTCAACATAATGTAAGAAAAATATTTGTTTACCTCCAAGGAAAAATCAATGCAGATGTAGCCGTTTTGTAATTGTGCGTTTATTTTTAGATTGCAGTAATTATCAAATTATGTTTATCATAGTAAATTGAAATATTCGCAAAAATGCTTGACAATCCCTTTCAAATGCTCTATTATATAGATATCTATTCGCAAAACCTGTCTTTTGCGAATAGTTGTATATTCTTGTGTCGACCATATTTTTGGAAAAGAAGGTGGCTAGTATGGTTTCTTGACTTGAACTTTTCAACAAATTGTTGACAACTCGCCAAGAAAAATTCTTTATTTCAAACACATTTGTCCACAAAGCGTTGACAAGTTGTGCGGGAAAATAGTGGCACGGCAGTGTGAGCGTTTGCAAATTGTTGAAAAGTTGTCAACAAACGTTGCACCATTTCCGACGTTTGGTTTTGTAGTATCTCACGCACTATTCCTTGGAATGCATTTATACACTATTTCCAACGCACGAAAACCCTCACGGGGTTGCAAATGTCAATTTGATGGTAGGTTTCTTCGTCCATTTCCAACAATATTTGTTGCAGGCTTTGCAAGCCTTCCTATTGATGTTTTTCCTTCAAAGTTTGCCTCAAGTTTTCGTCGGCATTTTCAAATGCATCATTGCCTTGTGAATCAAGATTTTGCACAAACGCTGTCTTTCTGCGCTTTGACTTCCACGTCAATAAATTTCGTAACACATTTTTTTGAAATACTGATTGACATTTTGCGGTGTGCCTTGTTTTTATTTTCTATACTGCTTGATCCAAGGCGCATTGCGTGCAAAAACTTCAACAACCTTGTAGCCAAACAGTTTCGTATCGCTCAGCATGACGACTTGCTTGCCGGGAATGTCGTATTTCGATTGTTTTAACACTAGTTTGCAACTACCTACCAAATATCAAACAACATGAGCATGCTTTTACGTTTCCAAAACACGCACTTGCATGCACCACTTCTGCCGCATGGTCAAAACAGCCGTTTACACAGAATAACAAATTTTGTCGTCCGACTTAATAGACATGTGTTCAGTATATTTAGATTCGCATTCAATGTAGCGTGGAAATTACGCAACACATCGCAACAAAGATTGCTGTTTATGGGCTAAAAAAATGTGTGCGAGGTGTTCGAAGAAGCGTTAATCATTTCTAGCAATAAGATTTTTTCCAAGAAAAAAGTCTGGGATAAATTGAAAAAAAATGGTTGCAAAAACTTTTCTTTGGCTGTTTTGATGATAGATATCTTTTGCGTATTTGGACAATGATTTTTGAACAAAGCAATTGCAATTTCCGTAACCAGACCAAGTTCGGATTATCAAACTTCTACATTGCTTTTTTAGATTGATAATTGACTGGCACAAATACAGTTATACATATTATGGTGTTTTAATAAAATCACCAAACTACTTTTTCAAAGGAGAATGCCATGAGAAAGAACACCTACTTCACTCAAAGAGATGCCGAAAATCTTGAGCGCTTGGACGCCATTTTGCAAAACGATTTGCCGGATTTTTGCCTAGACTACTTTGTGGGAATTTCCTCGCAAACAACCACTTTGACACGGTTGAATTATGCGTACGACATACGCACTTTTTTCACTTATGTTTCAAAACGCATAACCCGTATAGGCAAAAAGTCTACAAAAGACATCACGCCAATGGACATTGAACAACTTTCTCCATTCGAAATTGAAGCCTTTTTGAGCTACGTAGAAATCTACCGTGATCAAGAAGGAAACATTGTCAAAAATGGCTCTACAGGCAAAAGTCGTAAACTTGCTGCCATTCGATCTATGATTAAATACCTAGAAAAAAAGGGCATAATCAAGTACAACCCCACCACCACTGTAGACACACCCAAGTACCGAGAAAAGGAAATTATCCGTTTGGAAGGGGACGAAGTGGGCGCACTCATGGACGTTGTAGACTACGGCACGGGGCTTTCGTCCCACCAAATGCGCTACCAAGAAAACACTCGTACAAGAGACCTTGCAATTGTTGGAATGTTGCTTGGCACGGGCATTCGTGTTAGCGAATTGGTTGGCTTGGACGTTGACGACATCAATTTTGACGAGTTAAGTTTTGTTGTTACTCGCAAGGGTGGCGCAAGAGTTATTTTGTATTTCAACGATGAAGTTGCCGGCTACCTTGCCGACTACATCACGTTGCGCAACAGCATGAAATTGCCAAAAGATGAACACGCATTGTTCATTTCGCTACAAAAACGACGCATCACAACACGTGCTGTGGAGAACATTGTCAAAAAGTACAGCAGTGTTGCCACACCACTCAAGCACATCACGCCACACAAACTTCGCAGTACTTTTGGCACACAACTTTACCGAACAACCGGCGACATCTACGTTGTTGCCGACGTGCTGGGCCACAAAGACGTAAACACCACCAAGCGTCACTATGCCGCAATCACCGACGACATTCGCCGAAACGCTTCCAAAAAGGTTAGCATTCGTGGCGAACTTCCACCCGAAGGAGAAGACAATGACTGACAAAATTAGCAACGTTGCCATTGTGTACATTGAACTACCCAACAGCACGCCGGAAGAAGATATCCAAGAAATTGGCGAACTTGTTCGAACGGCAAATGGCAAAGTTTCTTTGACATTTTCACAAAAACGCAACAGCGTAGACCCACAAACCGTGCTTGGAAGCGGCAAGTTGCAAGAACTGAAAACAAGCCTTGATTTGCTCGAAAACCCCATAGACGTGGTCGTGTTTTGCAACAAATTGCTTGCACCACAACGCATTGCAATCGAAAAGGTTTTGGAGGTTGACGTCATTGACAAAATGGACCTTATTTTGGACATTTTTGCATTGCATGCCCACTCAGCCGAAGGCAAAAAACAAGTTGAACTTGCACAACTTTCCTACGCCTACGCAACCAAACCTGAAAAGAATTTTTCTCGCCAAGGTGGCGGAATTGGCACTCGTGGCCCCGGCGAAACAAAGTTGGAAACCAACAAGCGCCTTCAACGTGACCGAATCCATCGTTTGCGTGCTGAAATTGCCGAATTGGAAAAGCAACGCAACGTCACTCGGCAACAACGCAAGGACAACGATGCTTTCACGGTTGCACTGGTTGGCTACACAAATGCAGGAAAATCCACTTTGTTCAATGCGCTCACAAACAACAACGTTTTTGCAGAAAACCTTTTGTTTGCCACGCTAGACACAACTTTGCGCAAACTCAAACTGCAAAACGGCGTTGAAATTGTGTTGTGCGACACCGTTGGCTTCATCAAAGATTTGCCCCACCAACTTGTTGATGCATTCAAATCCACCTTGGACGAAACGAGAAATGCCGACCTGATTTTGAACGTTTGCGACATTTCCAACCCTTCAGCCGAAAGTCAAATTGCCGTGACGGAGAATTTGCTTGCGGAACTTGGCGTTACAGCGCCAATTGTGCGTGTGTACAACAAAATTGACAAACAAATTGCCTCTTCGCCCGAACTTTCTTCCACACAATGCGTGTACGTCTCGGCAAAATACGGCACCAATTTGCAAGTTCTTTTGGATTTGATTTCGCAACACGTGATGAAGAAATACGCAAACATCACACTTTGTTGCACGTTTGAAAAACAACACGAACTTCTCAAGCTTGTTTCCAAGTACTGCAGTCAAAGCGCCATCGACTACACCGACACAGGCGTTGTTTGCAAAGCAATTGTTGCAAGGAAATATTTGAATTTGCTACTTCCCTACATCGTTTTGTAGAAGAAATGCACCTACAATCACATGGCTCCACGAAACAATCAAGCACCATGTGCGTTCAAACGCTGAAATGTTGCTTATTTTGATAGATATTGTTCATTGTCAAAGTAACGTGGTCGGCAAAAGTTCTTGCAACATCATTGCAGAAAGCAAAATAACTCTTGGCAACCATTGCGAGCAACACAAAAACTGAAATTCTCAAAATTGATGACTTCAGCATTCAAACCGACCGATTAGGCAACACGAATAGTTGTTAACCATTGTAAAAGTATTTTACAGCAAGCGTTCAATGCCCCTAGAAATTGTTCACCAAAAATTGGTGGGCAACTGAAGACACCTATTTACATTTCAGGAATTGCAACTTGCACCATTTTCTACAATTTTTTCAGCGATGTTTGTCGAATTTTACAAAAATTTGTAATTTTTTGGAACAAATGTTTTAAAATGTGTTGCAAACCACAAAATTTTGTGCTACAATATACCTATGAAAAAAGGCGACGAAAAACTTAGTTTAATTTACAGCTACATGCAAAACTACATCGACGAAAACGGTTTTCCACCATCGGTGAGGGAAATTTGTGCGGAATTCAACATCAAGTCCACTTCCACAGTGCACTACTACATGAAAAAGTTGAAAACCGACGGCAAAGTTGTACAAATGGGCAACAAAAAACGTGCAATTTCCATTGCTAGCACCCGTGATGCAACAAACTACGTGCCACTTGTGGGCGATATCAGCGCCGGCACAGGTATTCTTGCTGTGGAAAATATTGAAGGCGAGTACCCACTGCCCAAAAACATGTTTGGTGGCGACCAATTGTTTATGTTGCGAGTTGACGGCGATAGCATGATTGATGCCGGCATTTCCAATGGGGATTTTGTTGTTGTTCGCAAGCAACAAAGCGCAAACATTGGCGAAATTGTAGTTGCACTTTGGGATGACACGGCAACTGTAAAACGCCTTGTTAGCACCACTCCCAACATGGTTTTGCACCCGGAAAACCCAACAATGGAAGACATCGTTCTTCCACCCAGCCAAAACCCCACCATTATTGGCAAAGTTGTTGGATGTATCAAAAAGTTCTAGGCTACAAATATTTGGTTCAACAAAAAGACGGAAGGTTTTCTTCCGTCTTTTTCGATATGACTTTCTAAATATGAGCAAATTTTAGTTATTAGACTTTCTAAATATGAGTAAATTTTAGTTAAATGTAAAGTTTTTTTGCAAACAAAGACGCCTTCAGTTACAAAGACAGACGTTTCCAAGCACATTGCTCCTAACTAAAAACATTGCCGCAAACTACATTTTGTGCCATTTAGCCTTGAGATTGAATGGTAAAATAACCCACAAGGTTCAAGCATCTCTTCAAGATTTTTTATTGCATTTCTGTCAAACAATTTTTCCAATTTGTTCTAATTTCAACACACGGGTAGGGGTTTTTGAGAATTTTGGGCTTGCAATGCTACACAAATTACGCAACAATAAACAAAGAAAGGCACTTTATTTTCAATCATTTATTAAAGTCCCTTGTTAAAACCATTTATACAAATAAACAATTCAATTACTTGTTGGCACCAACCCCAAATAGCCATTCGTGCAAGAAAAAATGTACAATTACGAACCGGCTCAAATGCATTGAATTTCCCTTCGAGTTAATAAATATTATTCTTACAATACGTTGAAAACCACCCTGTGTACTCTTTACGCCAGCACGGCGTTGCCACAGTTTGAAAGCAACACAACATAGAAAACCACGCTGTGTTCGCTAACACTAGCACGGCGTTAGCACAGTTTGAAAGCAACGCAACCTAATTCTAGAGAATTGCATACAAACAAAGCACTTCCAAATATAACTGCGCAACCCCTAGACGGACAGCAAGAAATCGTAGTCGGCAAGCCGTTGTTGAATGTCTTTGTTGTGTGGAATGAAGTTTTCCATCACGCTAGCAAAATCAGCGCCGTGCCCCAACCTGAAAAAATGCGAAAATGCGTGCGCAATCACATACTGTTGCAAATCCATTGGCAGTTGCACCACTCTGAAATCCAAACAAACAAAACGGTTGTTCGGCTCGCAACACCGTAGCCAAGTTACTAGTTGCTTTATTTCAATTTTCTTTGGGCAAAGGGAATATTTGCTACCAAATGCCGAAATTTCCGTTGAAAGGTAGTTTGCGCCAATGCGTTTTAGGTAGGATTTTAGTGCTTTCAAACGTCCGTCCTTGCTATCGAATGCATCTTTGTTTACAAAAACAACGTTGTCTTTGCAAAAAGTTTTGTTTTCCAACGTGGGTTTAACGTCGAAAATTTCCCCACCAACAAGCACTTGCATACCTTGAAATACCTTGGAAATGGACAGTACATTTTGCGACTTGTCTTCACTTTCGGAGTCAATTTTTGCATCACGTTGAGCAACAAATTCCTGCTGTTTTTGCTTGATCCACGCCAAGTTTTCGCTTACCGTTTGGCGCACTTTTTCTATGTGCATGTACCAAGGGGCAAACACAACCACGCAGTCTTTTTGCACTTTTATTTGAACAAGTCTTTTGTTTGTTCGTTCCACAACCACTCGCATGGCAACAATATACCACTTTTTGTGGTAAGTAAATGCTCTATTAAGCAAGAAAAGTGCAAAAATTTGTAAAAATTTGATTATTATGTTTGTAATAGTAGTTGAAAATATTGACAAAACTGAAATAATATCGTAATATACATTCATAAGGAGGCAACGCTTATGAGTGGCGACTTTACTTTTTTGAAAGGAAACATAGAAACCATCATTTTGTGCGCCTTGTACAACGGAGATAAATACGGCTACGAAATTGCCAAAGAAATCAAAGACCGTACAGACAACAAATATGAAATCAAGCAACCCACACTCTACGCATACTTGAAACGCCTTGAACAGCAAGAGTTGATTTTGTCCTACTGGGGAACGGAATCCGCCGGCGGACGTAGACGTTACTACAAATTGACCGAGCAAGGCAAACTCAGTTGCGAAGCATTCATGGCTGAATGGGAGTACCACAAATCGGTGCTTTCCACACTTGTGGACAGTGGCGACAAAACCGCCGCATCGTCCGACGACGTAACACCACTTTTCGGCACAAAATCTCGCAAACCCAAAAAGCCACGCCTTTCCGCTTCGGCAAAAGCAGCATTGGATGAGCAAGACGAAATTGCACGTCGTTTGGATGCATTGATGGGAATTGGCGCATCCGATTCCGACGACGACAAGGATGAATCTGCAACTTCCACCGACACAACCCCCGTTGAACCTGTTGTTGAAGAAGTTGTACCCGTGGTTGAAGAAGTCGTTGTGGCTAGTGAAGCCCCAGCGCCTGCACCCACACCGGTAGACACAGCGCCCGTTGCTCCACTTACTGAGGAAGTTCAACCCGTTGCAACAGCATCCGAAGAATCTGCGCCCACCACATCCAAGGCTGTTTTGGACAAATTTGTTGTCAACCAAGACGATGCCGACGAATTCATTTTGAAATTCGATGAAAAGGCAAAGGCTCTTGCTGACAGAAGCGCATCTGCAACCACCACGCCCGACAGCGGAGAAAACTATCAACACGTTTTGATGGGTTTGGTTGGCGGACAGTTGGATGAAATGAAGCACTACAGCCCGGACGACACAACAGTTGCGCCAAGCATTGCGCCCGTTGCGCACCACGGCTCGTTGGAAGAAGTTGCAAACAGCTTTGCAAAACAAGGCATTCGCATGCGCATCTACAACCACGCAACAGCAACCTACAAGTCCAAAACGCTTATGCCACAACCAAAAGTTTTGTGCATCACGTCTTGGCTTACCTATGCATTTGCACTCATCTACTTTGGCATTTTTGCAATGGTTTCCATTCCAACAAGCAACTGGGTGCCATTTGTTATCACAGCAAGCGTTATTCTTGTTGCACCAATTGCCGTTTCTATCTACGCACTTGCAAACCCAATTCGCAGAGAAAAGCCCAAATTTGAGCTGAAAGTTGCGCTGATAGCAACGCTTATTGCCACACTTGTTGTTGCAATGTTGGCTTGTGGCGTCAATGCGCTCAACAACATGGAATTCTCTAACTTTGCCGAACTATCCACAAAAGTTCTCATCCCTGTTGGCATTGCATTGCTTCCACCTGTGTTTGTTTTGGTATACAATTGGTTCTACAAAAAATACTAAAACTGCCACCCCGTGTAGCGAAAATACAAGTTTTACTAACCGTGAAATTCGCAATTTGATTACTAAATGTAAAACAAAAAAAAACTCCAAGCATTTGCTTGGAGTTTTTTGATTGATGACGTCATTACGTTTCGTTATGTAGATATTTTCAATAAACTTTGGTTTAACTTAACAATATATATTTTTGAAATTGTTTGTTGAAATTCATTCGTAACTGCATTATGCGCTTGCTCTACAAATCAAAACTTACGCAATCACACAACACTACCAATGTTGTGTTTATGGTTGAGCAAAAAGGGTTGACTAAAAAGAATCGTCACGCTGTCGTATAAAATTTAACTAAATTTTTGCAATATTTTTTTCTAGTCGTCCAATTTGGGGATGATTTTCCAACGCAAAAACTTGGAGCAAACGTAGGGGTTGTCTTTGATGTCTATTGGGCGCAAATCGTCGCCACCGTCAACCCAATAAATAAGCCCGTTGTCAAATACGATAGACGACAAGTAGATGGAATTTAGCCATTCGGACAAGCCGTAGTTGATGTCCACACCACCGTAGAATTCCATCATCACGTCGTAGGGACAGCCGTACAATTCGAAGGAAAGTTGCAACTTCGTTTCAAATTCCGGTTGGTAGGGCCTGCCAAAAAC
>JAFVYC010000039.1 GCA_017500855.1 Clostridia bacterium
ATGCCAAACACGCCGGATATGACAAGCAAGTCCAAAATGGTGGAAATGACAAATTGTCCAAATGCAAACTTCCACGTTTTGCCTTGCTTCTTTACAAGGTACCAAGTGAATGGGCGTACGGCGTTACTAGTCATAAATTCGTCCAATTGGTAGCAACTTGCAATGTCTGGGTAGGCAATGAGAATGCGGTAGGCGCCAAGTATCAGCAAAAATGCAATGTACGACAACTCAACCCTTTGCCACAAGTTGGGGATGGACTCGATAATTTGCGAAAACTGATCCATCAGCACTTGCAAATCGTCGATGAACAGTTGGTTGTTGAAGGTGCCGTCGGTGATGCTTTGGTAGGTTTTTTGCACGAATTCTTCAAAAAAGTTTGTGCCGGAAAAGGCTTGAATAATGTCTTCCACCAATCCACCAAACACCGTGAATGCCAATGCAACGATGAGTGCCATCACAAGAAATTGGCACAGCAGAGATTTTACAAGTACTTTCCAGTTGGCAAGCGCCAACCTGATGGATTTACCTTTCATTTTGCACCTCCACTAGGCAAACAGCCAGTTTTTGACGTCCTTGCGTTCCATGCCCATGCTTTCGAAGTACATTTTGAAAGCAGTTATTGGCAAAAGCATGATCAAAAATGCGTAGAACACAGTGAACAGCACCATTGAAACGGGCGCCGGGCAAACTGCAGCCACAAGGGAAAGCAAACCACGTGTCACAGGGTAGCTGAATGCAAGCAAAACCAAAAAGCGTTTGTGTTGAAGCATGATGCGAATTGAGTAGCTAAGCGCCGATGTAAGGCTGTAGTTTTCGCAAAACATGATGGGGAAACACAGCATTGCCAAGCCAAACAGTAGCCAACAAAGCGACTCCAACAAAACGTAGAGGGCAATTGTTACGCCAACTGCAACGCCAAGGTTTGCAAAACTCTTCAAAAAGTAGCTGATGCCCATTGTGACAAGTCCACAAAGTTCCAACAAAGTGAAGAACACCAAGAAGTACACAAGCATCATGGGGAACACGGAAAATGCACGTTTTAGTGGCAAAAAGTCGTGCTCGCCAACCTTCATGTGGCGGTAGATGTTTGTTGCAAGCCAACTTTCGGCAAAAGCAAAGCCAACCACGCCAATTGCAAGCACAATCCACTTGTCGCCAAAGCGCACGGGGGAAAAGATGTCCCGCACGTAGATGGAAAAGTTTTCCGCCGTCAACGTGTCGTTGAGGTGTTGGAAAAGCAAGTTTAGTTCGTGGTAGGGATTCAACGAAATTGCAAGCAAAATTGCCGGGAAAATTGCCACAGGCAACAAGTACAGGATGTTCCTGAACAGATAGCTGAATACGGAATAGTTTTGCTTTTTCACGAAATGTACTCCTTTGGGGCTTTTGTGTGGCTTTATTATACATTAAAAGAAAACTTTTTTCAAGTATTTACAATAATTTCCCCCACCACACGCCAACTTTTTTTGCAAAAATTGCCACACGTGTTGCACCTTTGCAACCTTTAGAAGGCAAAAGAAGTTGAAAAACAGCCTTTCCCCAACCAAAAACGCCTTGCGAGGCAAGGCGTTGGAATGGTTTGTGTTGAATTCCGCAGTTGTGCTGAACGCAAGCGGAAGTTTGAGTTGAGGCAGGAATGCATTGCAACATGTGTTGAAACGTTGTCAAGCAACACCATTGTTCAATTTGTTGCAAACAAGTAGAGAACTACCACTAGCAAATTGTTGCAACCCTGCAAAACTCCGCAGTTGGTTGGCAAGCGCATTGCTCTACACGCCCGGGGCAAACACAATTGTTGCGTTGTCCAAACCGGTGTTGCCTGTGCCAACGGAAACTGCTTGCCATTGTTGTTCGGTGCCCATGTAGGTTACCGTTGCCAAATTGTCGCACCACAAAAATGCGTAGTTTTGTATGGAAACAACTGTGTAGGGGATGAGAACGGATTGCAAATTTTTGCACGCTTGGAATGCGTACTCGTCGATGGTTTGCAAACCTATTGGCAAAACAACACTTTGCAAATTGGTGCAATTGTAGAAGGTGTACTTGTCGAGAAGTGTCAACTTGCTGTCTTGTTCGAAAGTTACCTTGTTCAAATTGGTACAATCGGCAAAGGATGTTCTTCCCAAAGTTTGAACACTTGCAGGGATTTTGATACTTTCCAGCTTTCCGCAATACCGGAACGCCGACTCTCCAATTGATTGAATTGTGCATTCGGGGCTGAAAGTTACGCTTTGCAAACTGTTGCACGCTTGGAACGCTTGGTTGCCAATAGATTGAACGTTAGCAGGGATGAAAATGCTTTGCAATCTTTCGCAGTAGGCGAAAGCATCCAATGGGATGGCTGTGAGCGACGTTGGAAGGGAGATTTCCGTCAAGTTTGTACAGCGGTAGAATGCCTTGACTCCAATTGTTGAAATGGAGTTGGGCAAGTTGATGCTTTGCAAGTTGGAGCATTCGTGGAAAACTTCTTCGCCCAAACTTTGGGTGCCGTTGGGGATTTGCACGGTTTGCAAACTTGTGCATTTGTAGAAAGCCCTGTTGCCAATGCTTTGAAGATTTTCGCCTTGGAACACCACCGATGCCAATTGTGTGCAACCTGCAAATGCGCTGTTGCCAATTGTTTGCAAACTACTTGGCAAACTGATACCTTGCAAACCTGCGCAGGAAGAGAATGCCGATTCTCCAACAGACACAAGTTGACTGTTTTGTGGGAAAGTTACGCTTTGCAATGCGCTACAAACTGCAAATGCGCTGTTACCAATTGCTTGCAAGTTTGCAGGCAATTCAATGCTGTTGAGTTGCAAACAATGGTAGAAAGCATCTTCTTGGATGGACGTCAAACTGCTGTTTGGAGCAAATTCCAAAGTTTGCAAAGCCAAGCATTGGTAGAATGCTTCCGTTGGGATGATTTGCACTCCGCTTGCAATGTAGATGCCTTGCAAGTTGGAACATTCGTAGAATGCTTGAACACCAATTGTTGTAAGTTGTTGTGCATTTTGCAAATTGATGGTTGCAAGGTTGGTGCATTTTTCAAAAGCCTTTTCGCCAACGTACGTCAACATGCTGTTTTGCGCAATTTGCACATTTTGAAGGTTGGTGCAGTTGCGGAAAGTTCTGTCTTGAATGGCAGTCACACCACTTGGAATGAAAATGTTTTGCAAGTTGATGCAACTACTAAATGCTTCCTTGCCCAAGTAGGAAAGTACGCTGTTGGAAGCAATTTCTACAGTTGATAGTTGTTTGCAGTTATAAAAAGCGTAGTCGCCAACAATTTGCACGCCTGATGGCAAACTGATGCCTTGCAAAACTGAGCAACCGTAGAATGCCTTGTTGCCAATTTCCGTCAACTGTGCGCCTTGTTGGAAAACAACGGTTTGAAGGTTTTTGCAATTGTTGAAAGTGTTCTCCGGAAGAACTTTGAGTTGACTGTTTTGTTGGAAAGTTACGTCTTCAACTTTGGAGTAGGCAAAAACACCTTGGCCAAAAGTTTGCACGCTTTGGGGAACGACAAAGTTTTGCAAACTGCCACAACTTTCGAATGCGCTGTTGCAAATTTCCGCAAGTGCGCTGTTGCCAACGAACTGCACCGTTTGCAAACTTGAACAGTAGCCAAATGCGTACACGCCAATTCTTTGCACGCTTTGGGGAATTTGAATGCTTTGCAACCCAGTTTGGTAGAAGGCGTTGTCGCCAATAGTTTGCAAGTTGCAACCATCCAAGAAAACCACGTTTTGAAGACTTGCGCAGTTTTGGAATGCTTGGTCGTCGATGTGTGTGATGGTGCTTGGAATTGTGATGCTTGTGATTTTGCCGTTGTTGAACGCCCTTTCGTCAATGCCAACAACGGGTTTTTTGTTGTAGCGAGATGCCACGATAATTTCCGTGTTGGAACAAGAGCCAAGTCCAGAAAGAACGTAGTGAGTTTGGTCGTAGGACAGCGTGTACTGCAAGCCTTCGGAGCCTTGCAAATCTCCGCAAACAACACAAACACCGTTTTGGTAGGAGTGTTCGTTGGCGGGAACGTCTACTTGGGCAATAACTTGACCGCAAACAGCGCAATTTTGGTGTTTTTGTGCGCCTGTGATGCAACTCGGCTGACCGTCTTCCACCCAATCGCCTTCCGTGTGGGATGCAGGGATGACTTGGTAGGTTGTGTAGCCACAACGGGAGCAATCTACGTAGTCTTGCCAACCGTCCTCGGTGCAAGTTGCAGATTGACCTGCGTGTTGTTGCTCGTCGTGACCAAGTTCAGCCACGTAGTCGTCCACGTAGAAATGGCTACAATTACTGCATTGGTAGGTTGTGTAGCCTTGTTCCGTGCAAGTTGGCTGTGTGACTTGTTCTTGGTAGTTGTGACCTGTGCTTTCGATGGGTGTTGTTTGCTCTTTGCCACAAAAACAACGGCTAGTTACGTAGCCTTCGTCGGTGCAAGTGGCATCTTTGTGAGCAATGACCTCGTCGTAAACGTGGTCTGTTGGGGGAACGTCCCTGACTTCCACCTCGCCACATTCGCACACTCGCCTTTCCGTGCCACCGTTCATGCAGGTGGGTGCGATGAAAGTTTCCCACTCGCCGAATTGACACTCGTGGCAACCGGCAAGTCCAAGGCAACTGATGGCAAAAAGCGCCAACAAAACTAGTAGCAATATTTGTCTTTTCATAACCATTCTTTCCGTTTTACGCCCGGTTGGCATTTTGTTGTAACAATTGTAGCACACAAGTGTGTGCTTTGTCAATTTGATGAATGCAAGAACG
Organism: Clostridia bacterium; assembly: GCA_017500855.1. Classification (GTDB taxonomy): domain Bacteria; phylum Bacillota; class Clostridia; order Christensenellales; family CAG-314; genus Fimimonas. The sequence goes on from JAFVYC010000039.1 coordinate 4,756, forward strand.
TTGCAATTCAAAATACAGTGCAATGGCAAAAACGTGTTGAAAAGTCGTTTGACTTTTGGTGGGCGTTGCACCACTTTTGCTTGGGGAAATTTGGGCTATTTTTGAAATGTCCCAAAATTTTGTTTGCGATGTGAAAACAGGACTTGAAACAGCCACTTGAGCAAAAATTGCCTTGCGAAGTGGCACAGACCACAACAAAGTCAACGCAGTTTCAAACAAAACGGCAATTGCAACGTTGCGCTACTTTTGCTATGAGTTGTTGAAAGGGACTTTCCCAAAAAAAAAGCAGATACCGTGGTTGGTATCTGCAATGTATGTGTGCTTGCTAGGCGGGCAAGGTGTCGATGTAGTCTAGTAGTTGCGAGTAGTACTCGGCAAGATGCACTTGCAAAAAACTGTCGCTGTTGACAACAAGCAAGGCTTCTTCCTGCCTGTAGGTGATGAAATGGCGTTGGCAAAGGTTGAGTTTTTCGCTGAGTTTTTGCATTGTGACGCCAGTTTCGCCAATTTCCGCATACAGTTTGGATGCGGCAAGGGCACGTTCGTACTCACGTTGGCGTGCGTAGTCTAGCGAGTTTTCTCGGCTGGCTTGGTACTTGGTTTCCTTTTCCTCAAGCGTTGTGTTGTACTTTTGCACACGTTGTTGCTCCTTGTTTTGCTGTTCAACAAGTTGCGCCTTGCGCTCGGCAACGTCGTTTGCGTGCTGTTGCTCGATGGAAGAAAGTAGCGCTTGGTAGTTGGATTGCAACTGTTGCAACTGGCTAGACACAACTGCAAGTTTGTTGGTTGCTTCCTGCTGTTCGGCATCCATAAGTGCTTGGTAGGTTTGGGCAATTTGTTGCGTTAGAGTTTGCAACAAAGTGGACACAAACGTGCCGTTTTGCACAAGGTGGTTGGTTGTTTTTGCCAACTGTTGTTGCTGTTTTGCTTGCAGTTGTTGCAAGGTTTGTTCAAGATTGTTTTGCAAAGTTGCCTGCTTTGCTTCTAGGGTGTGTTTTTTGCCGTTGTAGGCATTGAATGCGTTGCGTTGCCTGTTGATGTGCGCCGACTTTGTGTCTAGTTCGGCTTGCTGTTGCAGTTGCTCGTCGGTTTTGGCAACAAATTCCAACGGTTGCAAACCAAGAGTTTCCGGCAGGTCCAATTCGGGGTCGACGTAGGAAAGGCTGTACTTTGTGTCCACGCCGTTGATTTTGTCCTTCAACTTTTGGTAGTCGGCAACGATTTGTTGCAGTCGTTCGTTACTGATTGCCATAGGTCACCTCCCGTGGGGTTGCCACCACTGCGGAAAACGCCAAACTTTCCACGTCCGTTTGCCCGTTGGAAACCAAGCAAAACACAAAACTTTTTGCCACGCCACGAATGGGAAACGTTTGCGCTTTGTTGCCACTTGGAACGTTGTAGTCCCTTGTGCAGTCGTCGGCAACAACACGCAAAACAATTGGGTGGTTGGTTTTGATGCTTACGCTTTGCAAACACTTGCTTTGGCTAGCGTCGCCAAAGTCCACGCCGTTGCTTACCCACGTTGAAAGGTTTTGTGGCGCAGACAGGCTGTACACTTGGTTTTGGCAAACAACAAACAAAGCACCTTGGTGAGCAAGAACTTTGCTTGCGGGCACGTCCATTTGCCAGTAGTCGCCCTTGGCAACGTCGACAAAAAGCAACGACGGGGTGCCCGTTTTGACGTTTTGGCAGGTTGCAACGTACCACTTTCCGTAGGCTGTGGCAACGCTGTTTTGGAAGGAAAATTTGCCCTCGAACGGAAGCATTTTTGCAACGATGCCGTTTTTTAGCAAAAACAAATTGTGGCTTGCGTACACCACGCAGTCGTTGACGGTACACACGCTTTTGCCCTGCAAATTGAAGCATTGGGCTGTCTTTTTGATCTTCCAATTTTGCAAGCTGTCATCGGTGGAAAGCACGTAGACGTTTTGACCGATGGCGTACAGTTTGTTGTTGCAAACTGCAAGGCAACAAACGTTGCCATCCAAAGTGACGTTGCCACCGCCACCTTCCACAGTCCACACCGTTGGGCTGTTGACTGCGGAAAAGTACAGCACGTTGTCGCCTGTTACGGCAAACACCCTTTCGGCAAAGTTTTGGAAAGCAACAAAGTGCAAATCCGTTGCAAGCAAGTTGTTTGTGCCGTTGAAAAGGTAGGTGCCAAGGTCGAAGGACACAAAGCAACGGTTGCTTCGCTTGCACACATACAGCGTGCATTTGGACGTGTTTTGCACCAAAACCACAAGTCTTTCTCCATTTTGGTAGCAAACTTGGCCTTCCGTGTTGAAGTACACCACGCCACCTAGAAAAGGCACGAATTCCACAACGTCTTGCCTTTGCTCAAACTGCCTTTCCAACCCGTTGAAACTTTGCAAACTGCCCGAACTTGCAAACACGTTTTTGCACAGTTGCCTGTTGCCGTGCTTGGAAAAGTCCATTGCAACTTGCGCTTTGCGCTTGGAAAAACGTGGCAACCTTTTGGGAAGAAACATCATTGCCACCTCCTCGCAGGCATGTTACCAACAGCCTTTTTTAGGCAACTTTTGAGGCTTTGCATATACCTTGCTTGCCACAGACTTGCATTGTCTCTGTCGCCACAGCGCAGGAAGAACTCGGCAACTATGCCATACACAAGCACCCTTGTGGAAAAGCCTTGTGGAAGCGCCACCGTGCTTTGCCAAGCAATTGTTTGTGGCAACCTGGCGTACACCACCGTGACCGTGCCATCGGCAACGGAAATGCCACCTTCAGCCAAACTGAAAGGCAAACTTTTGCCAAAGCAATCGGTAACTTTGAGCACCTTTGCAATTGGCAAGTGGCTTGTGTTGGCAAATCCGTTTTGCGCAACGACAGTTGCTTTTTCTTGAACAAAAAGATACTCGCTGTACAGTTCGTCCAAAACGGCATTTGCGCATTGCAAAAGTTTTTGCACGGTGGGGTCTTGCACGGCAGTTGTGTCGCCCTGTTGGAAGTACTGTTCCGACAAGTTGAGTTGGCAAATTTCGCCACACAGTTTGACAATTTGACTTACTGTCATGATACCTCCTTTGCTAGACGTTTGCCAACAGTTTGTTTTTGATTTCCGAAGCCTTTTGTTGCTCCAACTTGAGGTTGTGCAACTCCATTTGGCGAAGCACTTCCTTGGCACGTTCCACCCTGCAATAGCGAGCGTAGGCAATTGTGCGCACGTCCAGTTGATTGTAGGGAACAACAAACGCCAAAGTGTTGCCACGTTGCTTGGTGTTGTGCACTTCGTACTTTTCCGTTTCTTTGTTGAAGTACACAACGTAGCCTTCGTCGATGCTTTTTAGCCTGTTGGCAATGTCGAACAAGTCGTTTTTGATAAGAATTTTGTTCATGATACCTCCTTGGTAGAGTTGCCCCTTGAACAACTCTCGTTTCCAAATTGAAATTTCGCCCTACGGCGCCAAACGGTTTTCAAGGGGCAAACCACCACTAGGCTTCTGTGATGCCTACAATTTGCGCTTGTCCTGCAGGGCGATCACAAATCATGTCGGCGTACTTGACGAGTGTTGCCGTGTACACAGGTCTACCGGGCATTTGCTTGATGACACGGCCGTCGTCGCCTTCCAACCAACGCCAATCGCAAAGTTGGTGAAGGTGGAAATCCTTGGTGTTGAGCAAGTACATTGTGCTTGCAGGAACAAAACGGTCGCTGACAACGGGGATGCCGTTGTAGGAAATGGCTTTGTAGCCACCTTCAAGGTTCATCACGTCGATGTTGCTACGGTTTGTGATGAGGTAGTCTTGATAGGCACGCTTTACACCGCTGGAACAAACGATGAAGTCTACTGTTCCGCCTGCGTTTTCTTCCAAGTGGTCGATGGCACGTTGAATTGCAACGTCCGTCAATTCGGCAACGGAACGGCTGTAGGGGCTGAGCCACTTGTTTGTTGCACGGTCAAGGCCGTACAGCGTTGGGCTGTTGCCAAAGATTGCGCCAAGGCCTGTGATTTCCTTGCCGTAGCTACCTTGAACTGTGACGTAGTCGCCGGTTGTCACGGTGCCATCGGCAATTGTTGCGCCACCCAAAGTTACCGAACGGCCGTTGCGGTCGACGGAAATGACACGTCTTGCGGAAATGACAGTTGCTTGTGTGGATGCGCTGACAACGTCCACCACCATGCCTTCCATGAACGTGGCTGTGCTACTTACACGCAACACGTTGCCGGTTTGCATGTTGACGGTAGCAAGCACGCCTGTGCCGTCGCCGTACAACATTCTGCCAAAGTTGAATTTGCTTGCTTTGATCAAGCCTTCCATTTCGGCATCCAAAAGGTTGACGAAAGCGCCACTGTTGTTTTGCGATGCACGAATTGCCTTGTCGGACAACTCGATTGTGCCGTACAAGTTCTTCAAAGTAAGCACAAATTGAGCGTAGTTGTTGGAACCTGCAACGGGCAAAGCGCCGTCTTCACTACCTGCCCCAATGCCACCGTTGATGCCAAAGGGCGCAAGTTTGCGAATTTCCTTGCCCCAAACGTCGCTGGTGGTTTGCTCAATTTTTGCCATGAGTGGGTTGACTGCCGTGTTGAGTTGTTCGGCAACAACGCCAAGGTACAATGTTTTGAGTGCGTTTTCCGCACTGGTAAGTGTTACCATACGTAAAAAATCTCCTTATTCAAATAGTTTTTTTGCCAAGATGGATGCTTCCTTGATGGTCTTGGGGCGTGATGGCAACGCCATAGACACGTTTCCGCCACCTGTCATGACGCTGGGCGGATTTGCGCTGTTACTTGTTGGGTGCAGTAGTTGGTAGGCAACCGATGGGTTGTTTTGCAAAAATTGTTGCACCATTTCCGTTGTGACAGCAGGCGAGGAAGATGAGTTGCTTTGCGATTGCGTCGCATCCGTGGCGCTTTCGCAAGGGACTGAGCAACTGCTGTCAACCGTCGTTGACGCCTCCTCGACGGGTGGTGGCGAAACCTCGCTTGTACCACCCGATTGGTATTGTTTCAACTGTTGGCATTTTTGCGTGTAGCTTTTTTCCAACTCGTTGTAACCTCGTAGTAGTTCTTCGGCATTTTTGAATTTTCCAAATTCCATATTGAAACCTCCTTGTTATGTTTTGTTTGCCAAACCACGTGGGCAAAAAGCGCAAAGCAAAAGGAAAACTTTGCAAAAAACTTTGCATTTTTCGCACCACGGGTAGGGCATTTTGCCTTTTAGCCAAGCATTTGCTTGTGGCAAGCAATGTGGGCAAGCACTTGAGATTTGTAGTTTTTGCCCCTGTTGTCGGCTTGGCCGGACACTACAAAACGGATGTGTTCCTCAATGTGCAATTCGTGGTCGTCCACTTCCAAAAGTTCGGCATTTTCAATGTCCAAGTTCTCCTTTTGCGCACGGTCGATGTGAAGTTGATAAACGTCTTGGGCGTTTTCCCAATTGCCAAAGCCCATCATAGACAACACTTTTGCCTTGGAACTTTGGGAAATTCCCCCGTTTTTGTCTTGCAAAACACCTGCGTTGATCAAATCGAACAGCATTGTTCGGCGAGTGGCAGGTGTGTCGGAAAGTGCGTTTTCCGTTTCGAACACAACGTCGTCGGAACCGATGTCGCATCCGTCGAAGTAGAACACTTCCGCTGTGTTTGCGCCGTCCACAAACCTCATCAGTTTTTTGAAGGACACAAACTGTTTGTACAGGCGCAATATGTACTGATTGAGCCTTTTGATAGAAAGTTTGACGCTGTCGATACTGCTTGCCAAACGGATGTCGTCCTGCTCGGCAATGAGTTGAAGCGCCACACCACTTGTTACTGTTGTTGGCGTTGTGCTGTTGCGTGCAAATTCCGACACGCCGGAAACGGTGACAAACTCTTGCAAAAGCCTGTCCTCCTCGTAGGCAAAGTCGCTTGGAACGTGACCGCTGTCCATCAAAGCAGGTTTGTTTGCGCCTTGACGGTACACAAGCACCTTGCCGGGGGAAAGCCCTTCTTCTTCCAAATTGTCGGTGTCTACAGAGCCGTCTTCAACCGTCAACACGCCCATTGCAAGCCTGTTCAAAAATTCGTGCTTGCGGTTTTTGACGGCGTTGTAGGCACGTTGAATGGGTATGACACGTTCCACCACGCTTGCGCCCCAAAAACAACCTGCTTGCTCGGTTGAAATTTGCCTTACGAATGGGAAATTGCGACGTCCGTCGTCCGACAGGGCAAAGGGCAATTCGCCGTAGTACAGCAACACGTTGCCTGCAACAATTTCCAAAGTGCCTTGTGGGCGATCTGCCGTTGGTTTTGTGTAGCGCTCGACAACAAGCACTTGGTCGTTTTTGCTTTCCTGTGTGATGCTGGGCACCGTTGAGTTGTAGCCCAAGCCACCAAGCCCCATGCTACTGCCCATGCCAAACACCTTGATGGTTTGGCCTGCAATGTCTACGCCCCACTTGTTCTTGACGTCCTGTGCGCTGTACACCTTGGCATGGATGATGGAATTGCAGTCTTCCAAGTTTTGCGACACGTTGCTGTCCGGGTAGATTTCGAAGGGCGAGCAAACGCTGACGCACACGTCCTGCTCGTGGGTGGTTTTGTCCTCGCCCCACACGATTTTGTAGAAGGACGTGCCACACACTTCGCTCCAAAGCGTTGCTTGCGACACAAGTTCGTCCAGGTGCAATTTTTCCCTTACGCAATGCAAAATTTTGGTGGCAAGTTTTGCCGAACCAACGTCCTGATCGCTGTTGGAAAAGGGCCTTGCAACTGCCTTTGGGCGCACACGGTTGAGCCGTGAAAGCCTTGTTTCCACAATGGGCGCAATGTGGTTGTACACTTGCTTTTCTTGCCAAAAGTAGAATTTTTCTTCTTGCTCGATTGAGCCACGTGGGGAAACCACGCAGTACTGATTGCCCATGACGAAGTTCATGTTGAGTTGCCAAGAAAGTTCGTAGGGACGGCGTTGTTTTTGCCTTTCGTTGAAGTCGGCAACTACGTCCTTGACAACGTCCTCGGCAAATTGCAATTGTTGTTGCTTCTTTTTGCTTTGTTTAGTCGATTGTGCCATTGCCTACCTCCTTGTTGTCGATGGCTTTTTTGATGGCGTTTTTGGGACTTTTTGGCGTGCGACTTTTCATTGCCTGTTCAACAATTTGATCGTGGCAACTTTTGCACAAAAAGAACTTGCCGTTTCTTGCTTTGGAAGGCACAAAAAAGTTTGCGTTGTTTTTGCAATCCTTCACGTCGCATTTGGTTTTTGTTTCCGTTTTGATTACCATTGTTTACCTCCTGTTTTGTGGTAGTTTGCCGTGGTTTTTTGCACCACGGGGTGGGTGTTTTGTTGTTGTGATCTATTCTTCCAAAGAGTTTTGTTCGGGTGGCGAAGCGTTGTCGTCGCAAATGTTCAACAGTCGAATAAGTCGCAATTTTTCCACTTGAAGTTGTTCGTCCGTCATGTCGCAAACGTCCGTTTGTTGCTCGTCCAAAGTCAACAGCGCCTTGACTGCGTTGACGTCCGGAAGCACCCGTTTTGTTGTGACTTTGCGCTTTGTCAGTTGTGGTTTGCCGTCCACCACGTTGTACTCTTCGGTTTTTTCCTTGTAGGAAAAGCCCTTGGCTTTTTTCATCAAAATGTCGATGAGCAGTTGTTTATTGTTTGTCATTTGCGCCCCAACCTTTTGTACAGTCTTTCCTTGTCTAGTTGAATTGCCGACTTTTGCTGTTTGCTTGCTTGCGTTTTTGCATCCAAACTGCACACGTAGTAGCGCAAATCATCCATGGCGTGGTCGTCCTTTTTGATGGGCGTTTCCCCATCTCCCCAAAAGTAGCCCTTCATTTCCCTAATCATGTTGACACAGTTGGAAAAGATGTACAGTTTGGGTGGACCGTCCAAGGGCTTCAACAGTGCCTTGATTTTGTTGATGCCCGTGTACAAACTTTTGTTAACACGGGTGTCTACCGTGATGCCGTTGTCGGCAAAAAGTTCGGCAACGGATCGGACGCCGTTCAAGGTGCGTTGGTTTGCTGCGCTGTCCATCAATGCAACGATGTTGCCAAATTTGTCACGCTTCCAACCTAGTTTTTGGCAAATTTCCTTGATGGCTTGGCAATGATGCTGAACGTCGTGCTTGGCAAGGTAGTGTTCGTAAACCACGTACACGTTGCCATCTCCATCCCTTGCGTACCAATGGCAGGACAGGGGATTGTTGAGCCCCGGGTCGATGGAAATGCCATCTTGCCACTCGGGTGGAACGTCGAAAGGCTCCACAACGTTAGCCTCGGAAAACTCGGGATACACCATGCCACCGCCCGCACGGAAATGGCCGTACCTTCGGCTGTCCAACATGTCCTTGGACAAGGTTTGCGACATTGCCGTCACTTCTGCTTGCGACAGGTAAGGGTTGTCCGCCCATTCCATAAATTCGCACCAAACTTGCTCGTCCTGCATGCTGTTTAGGTAGATTTTGTCGTACACCCAAGTCAGCCCTTTCAACGGCGTCATTGTGCCAAAAACGTGACCACGTCTGTCCAAAATACGCATTTTGCACTCCTCGTACACGTCCTGTGGGGGTTCTTCGTCGAACCACACGAAATCCAAACTTGCGCCTTGAAATTTTTCCCTGCCTGCCTCGCAACTTTTGAAGCCAATTTTGGACGTTCCACCAAAAACGTTGTCTATCACAATGTAGTCGATGATGCCGTACTCCGGGCTGGCTTTTGCGCCTTGAAGCATGGAAATTTCCTTGATCCAACGCTTGTCTAGGTAGTGCAAAATCTTTTGTTGCGCCACGTCTCGTTGCACATGTTGGGAAAGGGAAACAACCCAACAACTGACGTCGTCCTTGTTTTGCCGAAAGGGATGAATGCCACGTGCAAGCCACACCGTTTCCACAGCGCCACACTCTGTTTTGCCACTTCGGTTGCCACCAAAAACCCAACGGTTGCGCTTGGGGCACTTGTGGAAAGCCATTTGCTTTTGGTGCACTTTGCCCTTGTTGTAGCGTGCAAGTGGGCTTTGCTTGCGCCGTTTTTCTTCCTTTTCAATTTGTTTTATTCTTTGCAAAATTTCTTTCATTCTACCTCCTTTCAATTGTGATGTTTTTCCCCTTCAACAGTCAATACTCGGCAAAAAATGCTGTTCATTTTGCTGTACAATGTGGCAAAAGGAGGCTGTTTGTGCGTACTGTTACTGCTTGTTTGTGTTTTGTGTTGATTTTGGCTTGTTTTGCGCCAGTTGTGGCAACTGCATCCACGCCACAATGGGTGCGTGTTGTAAAAGATGACGTGTTGTTGTACACCACTGCCTACAGTTCCAAAGTGACGATGGAATTGCAAAAGTCCTACTATCTTCAAGTGCTTCAAGAAGAAAACGGAATGTACCTTGTCAGCGTGATGCACAATCAAGTGGGCTTCCCAACCATCACGGGCTACGTTTTTCAAAACGACGTGGAAAGGTGCGATCAAACGCCCGTTCTGCCCTACTACCCAACGGCAAGCATCACCGTTTTGGCAAACAGCGCCGTTATCAAACTGTCGCCAATGGATTCCGCCCAAACGCTTGTCGTTGCCACCAACACACAGCAACTCAGTTTCTACGGTCAAACGGAAAGTTACGGCAAAACTTGGTTCTACGTGTACTACGCAGGAATGTTTGGCTACGTGGAAAGTAGCCTTGTGACACAACCTGTCATTGCGTTGCACCCAACGCCCATTGTGGAAGACGTTCCCGTTGTGACGCCACCTGTGGAAGACCCACCCGTTACAGACGACACACCAACGCCAAGCGGAGCCACTTCGGAAATTGCCCTGATTGTTTTTGTTGCGCTAATGGCAGTTGGCATTGTTGTTGCGCTGTTTTTGCCCGGCAACACCAAAAGAGATGCCTTTTCGGCAGACATCTAGATATGTACGTTACTTGCTTTTGTACTTGCGCTTGAAACTTAGCACCGTTATTTGACTGCAATGATTGTTGAACCACGCCTCGTCGTAGCCCAACAGGGCAAGTTGCTCCCGAAAGCACTTCAAGGCATCGTTGACCTTTCGATACACAGTGGAAAGCGCAACGTTGTGTTTTTCGGCAATGGACTTTTTGCTTGTCCCAACAAAGTAGATGTGTTTTAGCAGTTTTCGGTAGCCTGCGGGAATTTTGCCAAGCCCTTGTTGCACGGCTTTGTGCATTTCCACAAGGTTATCTCGCTGAACGATGGTTGTGGCAACACGTTGCGCTTGCTCGTAGGTGTCGTCCGTGCCGATGGTTGCAAACGACCCCATTGCCAACTTGACGGCTAGTTTTTGCAGTTGATTTGCCGTTTGTTTGAATTTTTTGGCATTTTGTAGCATTGTAAGTTCGTAGTTCAAATTTCACCTCCGATGTTCTATTGCGAACATTTGTTCTAATTTTGCAACCATCATACCACACTAAATATGACAACTGTCTGTCAGTTTTTATTTTTTTTGTCTAAATTTTTTGTAAAATTTTGTAGAAAATTGTAGTTTTGCACTTTTTGCCACTCTACAAATTGGGTGTTGACAACATTTGCCATTGATGGTACAATGTTTGCATCACACCCAAAGGAGAAGTTCATGGCAAAACCGTTTTTGGAAACCAAACACACGCTTTCCGTGCTGGACAAAATCAAAAAAGACATTGCCTGCGTGCTGTTTTTTGTGCAAATTGCAAGCATGGTTGTGTTTTCCGGCTACTACATCTATTTGATTTGCATCAACGCACATTCGTTGCCCCACCTTGTTTCCTACATAGTTTTGTTTGGAGTGGTTGCCACGTCCTTCGTGACGGAATTGATGACCAAAGCCAAGCAAGACGAACACCGAGTTGCAAAACGGCTGTGGGTGGAAAAAAAGCGCCAAATTGCCATGTTCACAAGAGTGCTGAAGTACTTGGCAAAAACCGTCACCGTCGTGTTGGCATTGGTGGCTTCCGCTAAAGCCCCCGTTTCCGAATTGGACACTTTGTTCGACTTTGCAAGCATTGCCATGCTGGTAGGCTCGGTACTGTTGGAAATTGTTGGCAACTACGTAAACAAATGCATTGACAGGCTGACGCTCAGTTTGAAAATGGACTACGAAAGTAGCGCATTGCAAGACTACGTTTTGTTTGCATCCAAAATTACAGGCAACAAACAGGCGCAACTTTCCAATTTGGAAGAACAACTGCGAAAGGCAAGTGGCGAAAGTGTCTACACCGAGCAAGAGCAAAAAATTCGCCAAGAAATTGCGTTGCAAGCCGAACAACTCAAACAACAGCGCACCGAACAGTTGAAAGCACGCATTGTTGCCACCAAATCGGAAATTTTGCAACATCGCAAAGAATTGAGCAAGGACGAGCAGTCGCAAATCAAAAAGCAGTTTGCGCTGTGCAAAAGGCAAGCCGTTGCAACTATACTTTCCAACAAAAAACTTCAAAGGCTGTTCGAGGATGCAGGCGCATTGTTGGACGTGTTGCCGTTGGACGTTGAACCGCTACACAAAGTTCCCACCATTGTTGCGCTTATTGGCAACTACGCAAACAAAACCTACCGTGACGTTTCCGCACGTGCGCTTGTGACAATTGTTGCAACGCTGATTTTCCTTGCAAGCCCAACGGAAATTGTCGACGACATCCCCACGCTTGCGCACGCAGACGACATTTTTGTGGTTGGTTTGGCGTTGAAAGACGTGCAAAAAGAACTGGACAAATTTGAAAACTGGCAAAAAACCTTGTAATTGACCTTTGGCAACAAAGGACGTTGCCAAGAGAACATTTGAAACTAGCACTTGGATGAAAGACGGCATTTGAACATCGTTTGCCGTGGGCCGACAATCAACAACAAGGTTATAGATGGCAAAACGTACAAGTCCACAAAGAGATAGCAAATCGGTTGGTAGCCGAAACGCCATCTCTTTTTTTGTTGCCCTTTTGCAAAATGCCAACAATTTTGTTTATTGTTGCAACAAATTGTTGAAAAAATAAATATTATTTGGTATAATGTAGAAAACAATCTTTTGTGTGGGTTTGCCACACCGCTACTGTGAAATTCACAAAGGGGAACACATGAAAAAATTTACTTTGCTTCTTCTGCTTGTTGCTTTGGCTTGCACCACCGTGCTTGGCGTGTGCGCAAGCGCCGAAAGCGTCAGTGGAAACATCCATTTTATCAACCCAACTGCCATTGCCGTTTTGGACAACACCTTGTTTGTTGCCGACGTTGTGGAAGAAAACAAAAGCGTTGTGTTGTGCTTCGACATCGACACCTACGCCTACAAAACGTTGCAAATTGACGGAATGGTTCAAAATCTTTCGGCAAGCCAAGAAAAACTGTTTGTTGTGCTTGCAAATTGCGTGCAAGAGTACACCTTTGGCACAAGCCTTTCCCTTGTGAAAACACACGACCTAGTGGGCATTGTGGATATTTGCTACGGCATGTACGAAGACAAAACGGTGCTGTACTACGCACAAAACGTTGACGGAAGCATCAACTGGTACAGGCAAAACTTGCAAACCGGCGTGGAAAGCACCATTGCCGAGGGCAAGGAAAACACCTTGGACTGCATTGCATTCAACGAAAACGGCAACGACTTCACCTACTTTACTGCGCAAAACAGCATAAAACGCTTCAACGGAACCAAGGGCGAGTACAGTAGCAAGGACGCATTGAACGGCAACCTTTCGTTGCAAACGGAATTTGTGCCACAAGCGTTGTTTACCTACACCAACGCAAGCGGAAACTTGCAACTTGCCGTGTACGACAAGCACAACGTGTTCGACGTCACCGAGAAAAAGGAAGGGGAAAACATTGTTGGCTACGATGCAAAAACTTCCGTGTTCTACAGAACGATGGAAAGCGACATTGAATGCATTGCATCTTGCAACAACAAAATTTTTGTGCTGAACAGTTTCAACCAAATTGAGGTTTACACGCTTGGCGCAAACGGCTACACCAACAGCAACGTTACAATTGGTAGCGAAACTGTGGAAGTGAACATGGCGTTGCCAACCAAGTTTACAGGCTTTACGTTGGCAAAATCTACCGGCTACCCAACCAACATCGTGTACAAAACCACCAACGAACAAACAAGTGTGGAAAACATTGTGACCGACTACTACCAAGACGTGATTGTTTTGAACTTTGAAGGCGCCGAACAACTGCCCTACTACTACGTGCTTGTGGGCGACAAGTTTGGTTGGATAAAGAAGAGTGACGACGTGCAAGTTGTTGCCGACGACCCCAACATGCACATTACCGACACAAAAGTTTCGGCAAACGGCGTGTACACGGCAAAGTTTACTTCGGCAAACTCGGTGTATGTGTACGACTTGCCATTTGCTGATGCAAACAAACAAAACTTTAGCCAAAGTTTCGACAAGTTGACGACGGTGACGTTGCTACAAAAATTCAACGACAGCCAAAACGTTGGTTGGTACTACGTTTCCTTCATTTTGGATGGCGACACAAAAATGGGATTTGTGCGTGAAGGCAACATTGGTCAGTTCCAAAACGTTGCAACCAAGCCACAATCCACCATCATTGGCGACAAAAAAATCAACTCCACTTTGTTCAATGCCGTTTCGGTGTGCCTTGCGCCCGACCTAAAGGACGTGCTTTGCGACAGCAACGGCAAGCCAGTGAAATTGTTCTCCGGCGAGGACGTGAAGGCAATCAAACTTTCCGACGACGGCAAGGCAATGTTTGTGCAAGTGATTGCGCCGGACGGAAAAACCATCACGGGATGGGTGGATGCAACAAGACTGATTGAAGTTGGCGACATCACAAGCAATGCAATAATTGGTATTTGCTTTGTGAGCGTTGCAATCACACTTGGCGTGCTTGTTGTGGTTGTGCTTGTTCAACGCAAAAAGGCAACCAAAAAGGAAGTTGAAGAAACAACCGTGGCGTAAGAAACTGTTTGCCCTGCAAAAATCAAAATGAAATGCAAAAAGCATCACTACAATGGGTGATGCTTTTTTTTAGTATATACGTAGTAAACAACAAGCGTTGCAAGCAAATTTGCGCACGAATAACGGCGTGACAAAAAAATGTCAAATTGAAATTGCTTGGAAACAAAAGGATGCGTTGTTGGAAGAAATGATGGAAAACAAAAAAGGCGCAGTAATGCGCTTTTTTGTGCTAGCAAATTTGTTCGTCGGTTGTGACGTCCTGTGGGTTGCCATCCACAAGTGACACTTTGCTGACTGAAACTTCGTAGGCAGTTTTGGTGACGACGGTGCTGTCGTCCAACTTCTTTTGGTAGGACCTAGACTGCACCCTGCCAACAAGCGTGATGTGCTCGCCCACTTCCAACATGGACACAAAGCGAGCGTTTCTGCCCCACACGATGCAAGGGATGTAGTCGCTTTTGTTGTACTGCCTGTTGACGGCAAGAAGGACGTCGCAAATTTCCCTGTTGAAGGGCGTTTTTCGATACACGGGTGCCTTGCAAATGTAACCTGTGAGTACAAGTTGATTGGAATTTACCGTTTCGTCCAAGGGGCCTGCTTCCCGTGCAAACACCGTTAGCATTAGTTTGCTTTTTTCGCCGACGGTTTTGTTGTAACTGCGGAATTGCCCACGAATTGTGACTTGGTTGCCCACTGTGAACAAGCCGTTTGCCATCAAGTGTTCCGAAACGGAAACGGGCAACATGTCGTCCATGCCGGACATGCGCTTGACACAAAGTGTGACGTCGAAAAACTTTTCGCCAAAGACTTCGTGGGAAAAAATTGGTTGATCTACAACTGTTCCGGAAAGTGTTACCAAGTTGTTTTGCATTTCTGTGCTCATGTTTGCTCCTTTTCATGCGTTTTTTTGTTGCTAGTTGCAAGGTTTTTGCGTGCCAAGGCTGTCTACAACGTAGTTTTGCGTGTACACAAGTTGGCCAATTGTGCAAAATTTGAGGCCCTTTAGTTGAAGCGACTGGAAAATCAAGGGCAAGGCTTCCACGATGTGGTCGCTGTTGTTGTGGCACAAAATGATGTCGCCACTTTGGGCAACTTGCACCCTTTCGGCAATTTGTTGTGCGGAAAGCCCCTTCCAATCCAAACTGTCCACACTCCATTGAATTGCCATCAAATCCAACTGCTCGCACACGGAAAGTAGCGTGTTGTTGTAGTCGCCAAAAGGTGGGCGAAACAGTTTCACTTGCTTGCCAGTGATGGAAAAAATTTGCCTGCAGGTGGAAAGCAATTCGCTGTTGCATTGCTCGGCTGTCAGTTTGCTCATTTGTGGATGAGTTGCGCTGTGTGTGCCGATTTCGAAGCCACGGGTTGCCATTTCCGCAACCAACTCGGGGTATTTTTCCATCCAAAACCCCACCAAAAAGAAGGTTGCCTTGACGTTGTAACTTTCGCACACATCCATTATTTGGCGAGTTTTGTCGGCGCCCCAAGCGGCATCGAAGGAAATTGCCACGTAGCCGTCGTTGCGCTCCACACGGTACACAGGCACCTTTTTGCTGTTGGCAAAGGCTTGCGAGTAGCCACCCATGCCACACACCAACACCACCGCCACAAGGCTGATGGAAACGGAAACCAAAATTTTTTTGAAATTTGTCACTTGTTGCCCCTTGCAAGAATTTGCAACTGTGCTACTAGTTTACCACAATTGCAGGATTGGTTTTGTTGAACTTTTGTCGAAAAACTTGTTTTGTTGTAGATATTGTATGCCCCGCCGTTGCCATCTAGACCACAGGGGAGGCAATACGTTTTGCAACGTGTAAATTGGCAACCAAAGTGCGACGTGCCAACAATGCCTTAGATGGCAAGCAACTCTCTACATGGCAATAGGCATACAAAATGGAAAACAACGTGCAAAAAGACAATCAACACACAAAGGCTTGTTACACCAATACACCAACTGTCACTGTTTTGAGCAAAACACTTGCCTGTGTGTTCGATAGCAAAGTTGTTGTAATACGTTCATTTTGCAACGCAAGGCATTTACATTTGAGTTGCCAACAACTGCTTGCAATTTGAAACTTGCACCACGTTTCCACCAAGGCAAGTCTGGGCACTTTATTGCCAAAAGCACGGCATTTCCACAGCAGGCATTTTGTGTTGTGTGCATTCGCCAACAAAATTTGTAACAAAAAAAGGAAGCAAGAAAACTTGCTTCCAATTTTGTTTTTTATGCGTTTTTTGTACTACGGGTGGGCTATTTTTTGTACCAAGAATCACTGTTATAGAGTGAACTAAAGTACAATGCATTGGTAGATGGATCAGTTACGCTTGTTTGAATATCTTCCAAACCAGTTGTACGATACCAAGTTGTGGTATCTTTGAAGGTTATGCTTTGCAAACTACTGCAATTATAGAACACATATTGACCAATACTTGTTACACTGTCGGGTATTGTGATACTTTGCAAACTTGTGCAATCACGGAACGCATAGTGCGGTATGCTTGTAAGGTTGTTGTTCAGCGTAACGCTTGTCAGATAATGGCAACCCTTAAACGCACTTCCAACCATATACTTGCAATTCTCATCCACCACCACAGTTTTTGCGCCTTGCGTTGTTGCTCCAAACAAATATAGATACGGATTGCTTTCGTTGCCCAAGTATCGGAGGTAGTTCTTTACGTTGTACTGCAAGTTATCGCAACCTGAGAAAGTGGTTGTGTCAATTCCGTCTATTTTACCGTAAATAACTACTTTTGTTAGTTTTGTGCAATTGTTCAACATACTTTTGCCAATAGCAGTCACGCTTTCTGGTATTGTGATGTTTTGCAAACTACTGCAATTATAGAACGCATAGCTGCCAATTGTCGTTACACTGTTGGGGATTGTGATGCTTTGCAAACTACTGCAATTATAGAACGCATAATCGCCAATTGAAGTTACACCGTCTGGGATTGTGATACTTTGCAAACTACTGCAATCGTAGAACGCATGGGTGGGTATGCTTGTAAGTTGGTTACTCAGTTCAACGCTTGTCAAGGATATGCAACTGCTAAACGCACCTTCAATCATGCCTACGCAATTTTTATCCACCACGGCAGATGTTATGTCTTCTGTCGTTACTCCAAACAAGTATAGATACGGGTTTCTTTCGTTGCCCAAGTACTTGAGGTTGTCTTTTACGTTGTACTGCAAGTTTTCGCAACTTGTGAACGTGCTATTGTCGATTCCGTCTATTTTACCGCCGATAACAACGTTTGTCAGATTTGTACAACCTTCGAACGCAAAACGTCCAATTGACGTTACGCTGTTTGGAATTGTGATGCTCGCTAGGCTGCTACAATCCTCGAACGCAGAATAGCCAATTGACGTTACGCTGTTTGGGATTGTGATGCTTTGCAAACCGGTGCAACCGTAGAACGCATATCGACCAATACTTGTTACACTGTTGGGAATTGTGATACTTTGCAAACTACTGCAATTTCGGAACGCATGGGAGGGTATGCTTGCCAATTTGTTGCTCAGTTCAACGCTTGTCAGATATCGGCAACCATTAAACGCACTTTCAACCATGTACTTGCAATTTTTATCCAACTGCGCAGTTGTTATGTCTTTTGTTGTTGTGCCAAACAAGTATAGATACGGGTTTCTTTCGTTGCCCAAGTACTTGAGGCCGTCCTTTACGTTGTACTGCAAGTTTTCGCAACCTTCGAATACGTCACTATAGATACTAGTTATTTGATCCCCCAACACAACACTTGACAGATTTGTGCAATCTATAAACGCAAAAAGTCCAATTGATGTTACGCTGTTAGGGATTGTGATGCTTTGCAAACTACTGCAATTTCGGAACGTTGAGTCGCCAATTGACGTTATGCCATTTGGAATTGTGATGCTTACCAAATCACTGCAACCGTAGAAAGCGCTGTTGCCAATTGACGTTACGCTGTTTGGGATTGTGATGCTTTTGATGCCTTGGCAATTGTAGAAAGCAAATTGGTTGATTTGAGTGACGTACGAAGGCACAACCACATTTGTTTTCGAACCAAAATATGCAACCAAAACCTTTTGCTCACCGTCGGTGTGAACAACAAACCCGTTGTCGTTTGTCAGTTTGCTTGTGAACTGTTCCCCGAAGTTTGTAACTGACAAGGCATACGCTCCAACGGAACCGTTACTATAGTTTCCCTTTTTAACAGTTAGGTGCTTTGATTTGTTGTAAACCTCTACAAGTCTTTCGCAACCAGAAAACGCACCGTCTAGAAAATAGTTTTCAATACTTTCAAGTTCTTCGGGAAGAGTTACGCTTATTATGCTTTTGCAATTAACAAATGCTTCGTGTTGGATAGTCGTTACGTCGTTTGGGATGATAAGTTCCGTTACAAGTTGGTTGTTTAGGTACAGTTTTTTGTCATTTGAACCAAACCTCATAAGGTTGTAAACATTGGAAATGTTACACCATGCGCTAAGATCTGAGATGTAGATGTTCTGCAATTGTGAGCAACCATAGAATGCATTGTAAAAAATGATATCTAGACTGCTTGGAATAGTGACGGTTTGAAGGCTTTCACAACCCCCAAAAGCCCGGCTTTCGATGTTTGTGACACCTTGAGGAATTGTGATGCTTTGCAGTTTTGTACAATTTGAGAATGCTGTATTACCAATTGACGTTACGCTGTTGGGGATTGTGACATATTGCAAATTAGAACAATCCACGAAAGTACTCACCGGTATAGATTCTATTCCATTGGGCAAGGCAACAGTTATGAGAGCAAGGCAACCGTCAAACACACCGTAGTCTAAGTACGTTACGCTGTTGGGAATTGTGATGCTTTGCAAATTTGAACAACCTGTAAAAGCCCTATCGTAGATTGACGTTACGCTGTTGGGGATTGTGACGTTTTGCAAGTTGTCGTTTTCGAAGGCTCTTGCGCCTATGCTAACAACAGGTTTTCCGTTGTAGGTGGATGGGATGACAACGTCGATATCTTCACAATTGCCACGGCCAACAACAGCGTAGGAGTTTTCCTCGATGGCTTCAAAAAGCAACCCTTGGGAAACGCCTTTGCCACAAACCGAACAAAAATCTCCATCCATTGCATGCCCTAAAGCAGAAACGTAGTTGTTGACAAAACTGTAGTTGCAAGCATTGCAAGTGTTGGTTGTGTAGCCAACCAAGGTGCAGGTTGGCACTGTTGTGACGGTTTGGTATCGATGAACGTGGTTTGGCGGGTAATGTGGGCCTTGCAGTGATCCACTTGTTGTTGTGATTTCCCCTGTGACAACGTTCAACTTTGCAGTTGCGTTTTTACCTGCAGGAGAGTAGTAGCAAAAGCCATTTTCTACTTTGAAAATGCCATTCATACCCAAAGTTGCAACAAACTCTTCTACTGCTAGCGCTTCCGACCAGAAATAACCCATTGCACCATTTTGCAAATAGTCCGCTTCGGAAATTCCGTCGGCAAGGTTGAAGTCGTCGCCGTTGATAACGTCTTGGTTGAAAAGCGCATCCCTGATTTGCGTCATTTCTTGCAAAGCAATGCTTTGGTGTGCTTGGTCGATAAAAACATTGTAGCCCACAATTGAAACAGTGGCAAGAATGGCAAGGATGGCAATGACCACCAATAATTCCGTCAGTGTGAAACCTTGTTTTATTTTGATCTTAGTGTTTTTCATCTTTAAGTTTGCAAAAATGCCAAAAGCAAATGCATGTTTTGCAAGCAGTTCCCATTGAAAAAATGCCAGCAAAAAGCATTGTTTGCCTACCATTGCACACAACAACACACGACGTTTGTTATATACAAAAGTATAATGTTTACTCTACTATATTACACCTAAACAATGCATGTGTCAATAGTTTTTTGAAATTATGTGCCAATTGTCAATTTCCCATATGCACCAAGATTGACCTTGACTGCTTGTACTACAAAAAAAGGAGAGCCTAAGCCCTCCTTTGGGATTTTGTTGAGATGGAAAATTTGCTGTTTTTGCAACGTGATTTTTGCGTTTTTGCAATTAAACGACATGTGGTTTTGCAAAGAATTGCGTAAATTTTGGCAACGCAATATGTGTTGTTTTGCAACACGATATTTAATGTTTTACAAAACAAACCATTTTGGTTTTTGCAACGTGATTTTTGTGCATTTTTGCAACAAAACGTCACGTGTTTTTGCAAAGAATTGTGCCAATTTCCGCACCACGGGGTGGGGGTTTTGGGGCAAGATGCCTGTTGTTCAGCTTGCCGTTGGCTTTGGCATACGTTGCTCTACTCCACGTGGAATTTGATGCCGTTTGTGTAGAAGTGGGCAACGCTTTCCACAACAATTCCACCACGTTTGCCTTGTGGCAGTTTGCCCTTGTGGTTTTTGCTTTCTACCGAAACGGACTTGGTTTCCACAACGTAGGTGTTTGCCCTGTCCTTGATGGCAATTGCGTAGTGCTCACTTCCAACGTAGTCGGCAAACACAAGGCAAGTGCCGTTGTTGCCAAATTCCATGCCCTTTGCGCCCTTGCAGTTGCGTGCGTGGATTGTGATGTCCTTCACAGCCAAACGCTTGCAGAAGCCCTTGTCCGTTACCATCAGCACTTGGCCGTTGGCTTCGTCCACTTGGCCTGCAAACACAAGGTGTTCGCCATCGGTAAGGTTGATGCCCATCACGCCACCGGTAACACGGGTTTGAACGGGCACTTCTTCCGTTTTGAAGCGAACGCAACCGCCACGGTTTGTCACAAGGAAGATTTGGGAATTTGGTTGTTCGCACTCAACGCACAAAACTTCGTCCTTGTCCTTGCACTTGAAGCCTTGGAACACGGATTTTTGAAGCATGTAGTATGCCCAAGAACTGCGCTTGATCATGCCTTGGCGTGTGTACACAATCAAATTGGACGTTGGTTCGGCATCCTTTTTCAGCACGAACATGGAAACGGGCACTTCGCCAAGTTGTGCCTCGGGGAACAACTTGAACAACGGCGTGCCTTCGTCTCGGAAGCGAACGTCCTTCAAGTCCTCCACGGCAATTTGCATCACGTTGCCAAAGTTTGTGAACAGCATCAACTTGCTGTCCGTTGTAGTTTCCACAGCGGAAACAAGCAAATCGGCATTGGTAAGTTTTACGGGGTCTCGATCCGACTTGTTGAAACTCTTCAGGGCAATGCGCTTGATGGTTTTGTCGGCAGTCAGGCACACAACGCAGTTTTCAACGGGCTTTTCGTCCGTTTCGCTTGGCACAACGTAGTCGGCAACGTCCTTGACCATTTCGCTTTTGCGCCCAACTTTGTAGGTGCGCTTGATGGCAAGCAGTTCCGTTTTTACCAAATTCATTTGCTCCTTTTTGCTGTTGATGATGATGCCAAGGCGCTTGATTTTTTGGTGAAGTTCGGCAAGTTCCGTTTCCAACTTGTTTACTTCCAGCTTGGTGATGCGAGCAAGTCGCAAATCCAAAATGGCTTGCGCTTGGCGTTCGGAAAGGTCAAAACGGTTGCGCAATTTTTGCTTTGCATCGCTTGTGGATGCGGCGTTTTTGATGATTTGAATTACTTCGTCGATGTTGTTTACTGCAACAACAAGTCCTTCCAAAATGTGGGCACGTGCTTTGGCATCTTCCAGTTCAAACTTGGAGCGCTTCAAAATTACGTCCCTTTGGTAGGATACGTAGTAGGCAATAATGTCCAACAAGCCCATCAGTTGCGGTTTGCCGTCGGCAATGGCAACCATGTTGATGCCGTAGGAAATTTCCAACTGCGTGTACTTGAACAGCAACGCAATTGTTTTGTTGGGGTCGGCATCCTTTTTCAGCTTGATAACGGCACGCATACCTTCCTTGTCGCTTTCGTCAACAATTTCGGCAATGTTGCTTTGGAAAAATTCCTTCTTGTCCTTGTCGTCCTTCAAGGCGGCTATTTTCATTAGCAAATCTGCCTTGCTAAGCCCGTAGGGAATTTCCGTGATTACAATGTTGCGCTTGTCGCCGGGGGCAACTTCCACGTGCATTTTGGCACGAATCAAAATTTTGCCCTTGCCCGTTTCGTAGGCTTGCTTCAAGCCTTCGCCCGGGATGACGAAACCACCCGTGGGGAAATCCGGCCCCTTGATGATTTTCATCATTTGTTCCAAACTGATGTTTTTGTTTTCGATGAAGGCAACAACACCGTCGATAACTTCCACAAGGTTGTGTGGGGGGATGTTGGTTGCAAGCCCAACTGCAATACCGGTGCTTCCGTTAACAAGCAAGTTGGGGTATCTGCCGGGCAAAATGTCCGGTTCCTTGGTTGTGTCGTCGAAGTTGCGAGACCAACGCACGGTGTCCTTTTCGATGTCTCGAAGCAATTCCAACGCCATTGGGGTTAGCCTTGCTTCGGTGTAGCGCATTGCTGCAGCGCTGTCGCCGTCGATGTTGCCGAAGTTGCCTTGGCCGTGCACAAGTGGCACGTTAAGTTGGAAATCTTGCGCCATGCGCACCATTGCATCGTAGATGGAACTGTCGCCGTGTGGGTGGTACCTACCCATGCAGTCGCCGACGATACGTGCCGACTTGCGAGTGGGCTTGTCCGGCAGGTTGCCTTGTTCGTACATAGAGTACAAAATACGGCGTTGAACGGGTTTTAGACCGTCTTCCACACGGGGAAGCGCCCTGTCCAAAATTACGTGTTCGGCGTAGGGCATCATGGATTCCCGCATTACAACTTCCATTGGCTTTACCAACAGGTTACTGCCGTCGTCCATCTTTTCTATATCTTTTGGTAGTTGAAAAATATCTGATTGTTTCATTGACGTACCCTCCCCGCTAGCTCAACTCGTCGAACAGACGGTCTTTGTCTTTGTTGAAATCGGCATTTTCAATGATGAACGCCTTGCGAGCGTCCACTTGGTCGCCCATAAGAGTGGTTACCATGCGTTCCGCTTCGGAAAAGTCTTCGATGTTGACACGCATCAAAGTGCGTGTTTGTGGGTTCATTGTCGTTTCCCAAAGTTGTTCGGCATTCATTTCGCCAAGCCCCTTGTAGCGTTGCAAATCGTAGCCTTTGCCAAACTCGTCAACAATTTCTTGCAGTTCGGCATCGTCGTAGGCGTAGCGCACCTTGTCCTTTTTGGAAACTTTGTAGAGGGGTGGCATGCCAATGTACACGTGGCCTTCGGTGATGAGTTCCTTCATGTAGCGGAAGAAGAAAGTCAGCAAAATTGCACGGATGTGCGCACCATCTTGGTCGGCATCGGACAAAATGATGATTTTGTCGTAGCGAAGATCTTCAATTTTGAAGTCTTCCTCGCCAATGCCCGTGTTGAGTGCGGAAATTAGCGAACGAATTTCTTCGTTGGCAAGCACTTGGTCGATGCGCTTGCGTTCGGCATTCAACGGCTTGCCACGAAGTGGCAAAATTGCTTGGAAACGGCGATTGCGTGCTTGCTTTGCACTGCCACCGGCGCTGTCCCCTTCCACAATGAACAGTTCGTTTTTGCTTGCGTCCTTGCCCGTGCAACTTGCAAGCTTGCCCACCAAGGTGGAGTTGTAGATGCTGTTCTTTTGGCGAGTTTCGTCCTTGGCTTTGCGTGCTGCTTCACGCACTTTTGCCGATTGAATGGATTTTTTGATGATGGTTTCGGCAGAGGTTGGGTTGGTGTGCATAAGTTGCTCCAACGCTTCCGTTGCAAGCGCTTCGCAAGCCACCCTTGCTTCGGTGTTGCCAAGTTTGGTTTTGGTTTGACCTTCGAACTGCACGTTTGCCATCTTGACAGACATTACAAGCGTGATACCTTCACGGAAGTCTTCGCCAAGCAAGTTGGCATCCTTGGCTTTCAACAAACCCTTTTCCCTTGCGTACTCGTTGAAGACTTTGGTCATTGCCGACTTCAAGCCTGTTTCGTGCATGCCACCTTCGCTTGTGGGAATGTTGTTTACGTAGGACACAAAGTTTTCGGTGTAGCTGGTTGTGTACTGAAATGCAAATTCCAGTTGCAACACTTCGTTTTGCGCCGACCAGTACAAGGGTTTTGCGTGCAAACGTGTTTTGTTTTCGTTGAGGTAGTTGACAAAATCCACCAAACCGCCTTCGTAACAGTAGGTTTTGCTGTAGGTGTTGCCTTCCTCGTCGGCAGTGCGTTCGTCCAACAGCGTGAAGGTGATGCCCTTGTTCAAAAAGGCAAGTTCCTTGATGCGCTTGGAAATTACGTCCCTGTCCATTTGGATGGACTTGAACACACGTGCATCAGGCAAGAAAGTGATTGTTGAGCCGTGAAGTTTGGTTTTGCCAACCTTGGTCAAACTGTCCTTGGGCACACCACTCAGCACCTTGCCATCTACTTCCGGGCTGTGGAAGTGTTGAACGTAGTGATGGCCGTCCTTGTGCACTTCTACCGTCAGCCAACTGCTCAATGCATTGGCAACGCTTGCGCCAACGCCGTGCAAACCGCCGGAGTAGGCATAGTTGTCGCTGTTGAATTTGCCACCTGCGTGCAGTTGCGTGAACACAACTTCCACACCGCTGACCTTCAACGTTGGGTGAATGTCCACAGGGATGCCACGTCCGTTGTCGGAAACGGTAACGGAGCCGTCGTTGTGCAACACCACGTCAATTTTGTTGGCAAAGCCGTTGGTGGCTTCGTCCACAGCGTTGTCTACAATTTCCCACAACAAGTGGTGAAGACCTTGCCTGCCCGTTGTACCGATGTACATACCGGGGCGCAGACGAACTGCATCCAAACCTTCCAACACTTGAATGTCGCTTGCTTGATAAGATTTTTGTGCCATTGTTTCCTCCAAAGGGCAATTTGTCGTTTGCAAAAAGCCGAGAAATTTTGTGCCAATGCGTTGGTTTTTGCAAAGCGCAGTTTTGCATTTTGTTGCAAAATGTGCAACGGGAAAAATGCAAAAGTAACTTGACAAAGCGCAAAACCAACGACTTGTTTTGTTGCATAAAAATGCAGGGTTTTGACACTACTATTATACCACATTTCGACACACTTTGCAACAGTTATTTTTATATTTATTCATAGATTTTTGACAAATTTTTGCAAATATTTGCCTATGCATAAATATTTGTATAAATATTTATGATTTTGCATTTTTATGCAACGCAATTGTATAAATATTCATCGTTTATGCATTGTATGCAAGCCCAATTGCCCCAAAAAAGATTTGCAAAAAGTTTGGCTGTTTTGCAAAAAAAAAATTGCAATTTGACAAAACATACTTTGGCAAATTAGCAACGGATTTGCGCAAAAAAACAAGCAAAATTGCCCGTAGTTTTGGTTGCGTAAACCCTTGAAAGATTGCCACAAAAAGGCGTGCGCTTGGCAACGTGGATTTTGATAAGTCGTTGAAAATTTGGCAAATTGCTTCGTGACTACAAAACAGTTTCTTGCAAAGTGTGCTTGCGGTGCGGGCAGTTTGTTTTGCAAAACCAAGCAACTTTTGCAAAATGGCAAGAGCAGTGTTGGACAAATACTACAAACAAAAAAACCACCGCTTGCGACTTGCACACTGCGGTGGTTGGAATTGATTTTGAAAGTTTGCCATTTTGTGGCAAAGATAGTTTGATGCTTGCATTTTGCAAGTTTGCTTTGACAAAACACCGAAGTTTTGCATTCAAGCATTTTGCCAGGCATCAGTTTGAATTGTTTCGGCAACAGTGCTAAAATCAACGGCTAGTTTTGCTCAAACAACCGTCCAAGTAGTTGCAAACTTGTTGAAAAACGTCGGCTTTGCAAAGTGGCTCGTTCAAAATTTCGTGCCTTGCGCCCGGGTACAAAGTTGTTGCCACCTTTTGTACGCCAACGGTTTTTGCGTAGAATTTGCAAAGTTTTTGCACGCCCTTGCCGTAGTTGCCAACGGGGTCGTCGGATCCCGCAACAAGCAAAATGGGTTTGCGTTTGTCTACACCACTTGCCGACTTTTTGCCGTACAAATCGGAAACGCCCTTCATGAAACAACGGTAGAAATTTGCGCTACACACAAAACCGCACAGTTCGTCGTTGTTGTACAAAGCAACTTGGTCGGCATCCCTGTTGAGCCAAGCATTTTTGCCGGGGAATTTCTTTTCGTACATGCCAAAGGAAAGGTTGGCAATTAGTTGCGCAGGATGGTTGCCACCCTTGTGCTTGCACATCCACTTGGCAATGGCGTGGCACAGTTTGAAGGAAATGCCCTTCATGTAGTTACTGCCACACAGCACAAAACCGTCGAGGTTGTTGGGTTGGCAAACTACGCTTTGAGTGACGAAACTGCCGTAGCTGTGACCGAACAAAAACACGGGCAAATTGTGTTGCGCCTTGAGTTGGGCGCAAATGTCAATTTGGTCGTGGGCGTCGTTGGCAAACATTTCGCCATCTTCAAAGCCCAGACTGTTTTGCTTGGCGGAAAGTCCGTGACCACGGTTGTCCGTTGCCACAACAACGTAGCCGTGCTTGTTCAAATGCTGTGCAAACTCATCGTAGCGTTTGGCGTGCTCTGCCATGCCGTGGCAAATTTTTACCACACCTTTGGGGCTGGCAACGTCGTCCCAAACGTAGAGCGCAATGCTTTTGCCATCGAAAGTTGCAAATGTGGATTGTTTCATTGTTGAATTTCCTTTGTGTAGAGTAAAAATATTGTACACCATCAACAACGCAATGTCAACGGCAAATTGCAAAAATGTTGCAAATTGCACAAAGGAAAATTGACGCTCAAAAAGGTTTTGCAAGAAAGGACAATTATAAATGTGGTTGGTTGCAAATGTTTTGCGTGATTGACGGTTATAAAACAAAAGAATTAGAACAAAACAATACATTTCCATTTGAAACACAAGGAAACGTTGAGGTTACGCTTGTTTTTTGCGCCACGGGGAAGGGAAATGCAAATGGTTGAACTAAATTTTGGCGAAAGAACGTTGCGAAATTGATGACTTGCCACGTAACGTGTGTTGCACAATATCATCGACAAAACCAGGCTTGCAAAACAACCAAATTTTGAAAACATTGCGTTTTTTGCACCACGGGGTAGGGATTTTGAAATTTTACCAAAAAAGCCGTTGGTATTTTTGCGCCGTCAACTACATACACTAGCACTATGAAAATTGTGTTTACAGGTGGCGGAACTGCAGGGCACGTGATGCCAAACGTTGCCTTGATTGAACAACTGCAAGAGGAAATTTTCTACATTGGCACAAACAGCATGGAAAAGCAACTTGTTGCGCCACTTGTGAAAAGTGGCAAAGTGACGGAGTTTTTGCAAATTGATGCGTGCAAACTGAAACGAAAATTTGCCCTTTCCAACTTGCTTGTGCCATTTCGATTGGCAAAAAGCATTGCGCAAGCAAAAAAGCACTTGGCAAAAATACAACCCGACGTTGTGTTTAGCAAAGGTGGATTTGTGGGTTTGCCCGTGGTTGTTGCAAGCAAAATGCTTGGCATTCCTGCAATTGTACACGAAAGTGACCTTTCCATGGGTTTGGCAAACAAAATCAGTAGCAAGTTTGCCACCACACTTTCGGCATTTCCCATCAAAAACGCAACACGGGTGGGGGCAATTGTGCGAAACTCCATCAAAAACGGCAACAAAAAGCAAGGCTTGGAAACAATGGGGTTTGACGGAAGCAAACCTGTGCTGACAGTTGTTGGTGGTAGCCTTGGAGCGCTAAGTTTGGTGGATGCCATTTGCCAAAACAGTTGCCTTGCCGAACAGTTCGACATTTTTGTTGTGACCGGCAACAAAACCGTAAATTGCAACTTTGTGCATCAAGCGCAATTTGTGCATAACTTTGGCGACGTGCTTTCTGCCACCGACGTTTGCTTGACAAGGGCAGGGGCAAATGCGCTTGCCGAACTGACAATTGCCAACGTCCCCTTTGTTGCAGTACCCTTGACAAAACAAAGCCGTGGCGAACAAGTGCAAAATGCAAGGTGGTTTGAACAGCAGGGGTGTGGAATTGTGTTGAACGACAGCAATTTGCAACAAAATTTGCAGGGCGCAGTGCTGTGTTGCCACAACAACAGGCACGCATTTGTTGCCAAGCAAAAGCAACTGAACATTGACGGCACAAGCAAAGTTTTGAACTACATTTTGCAACACAAAGTTGGCTAAACCATTTGTTTTGAAACAATAAAAGGCAGGTTTACACCTGCCTTTTTGCTTGCTAATTTTGCGTTTTTCCACACACGGGTGTGGGGTTTTGCTAGCCAAGGATTTTTTCCCAAATCAATTCTACACACGCAAATGCAACAAGGAAATCGTCGAATTGGTGTTCTTCCAAAACTTGTGGTTCTTCGTCCTCCACTGCTTCCAGTTGCTCTTCCGTCATTGCATCGTACTGTTCTTGGGTGTAGTTGTCTTTGTACCAACCAACTTTGTACACACCCTTTTCCAAAGATATGCCAATTGTGTTCAAGCCGTTTTGCAAAAGTACCCTTGGACCACTAGCAAAGATTGTTGCAACATCTGCCGACTGCAACCACAACGCCACCATTGCATCCTTCATTTGCTTGTGAGCCTTGTCGGTTTTGTAGTTGATGGAGAACAAGTTTGGAATTTTTGCCAACTTCATGGATTGCTCAAATTCGCCACTTCTCATTGCAAGGCCACCGTCCATAAAGGAAATTGCCTTTTTGCCGTCCACGTCCCAAAAGATAATTTTGGTCATTCCACTGGAAAAATTGCCATCAATTTCCACAAAGGCAATGTTTTCTACAGCAACGCTTTGCTGACCAAACAACTTGACGTAGGTGTACACGCCGTCTTGCAACGTGAATTTTTCTCGCTTGGAGGCAATAAATCCCAAAATTCCAAGTACGCCAAAAAAGATGCCAACAACAAGCAACGGCACGAATGCATCCCCTGCAATTTGCAAAATTTGCAACACCACCATCACAACAAGCAACGCAATGCCAATGAATGCGAAAATTCCAAACACCACGGCAAGCGCTTTGGGCTGTGTAATTTCAAACTTGTCAAATTCCGAAAGGGGGCGTTTTTTGGTTTCTTCAGCAATTGCTTGTTGTTTTTCCAAACTTTTGCCCAAACCTTTTGTCAAACCAAAAATAAGCACTCCACAAACTGCGCACACGGCAAGTATCAACAGCGGGGTTTCCGTGCGATAGCGTTCAAAGTCCTCGGCGTACTGCTGTTGCGTGTAGATTTGTTGGCCTTCCACCGTCAACGACACAACAATTCTGCCATCGGGGATGTAGTCAATTTTCACGTTTGCGCCTTCGGCAAGCAGTTGTTCCAATTGGTCGCTGTCCACAGGGGTGCCTTGGTCGAAGTAGTAGCGAATGTCGCCAATCTCCACGTAGTCGTCGCTTTTGCTTTGGTAGGTGAAACCTTGGGAAACACCTTCCAATTGCTTGATTTCGCTGTAGTCTCTTGTTGAAAGCAACGGAATTGACACAAGAATTGCAATAGCCAATATCCAAATAATTATTGATGCTTTGTTGTTGTTCCTTTCCATTTTGTACCTCCATTTTTGTACATTATAACATAGATATGCCTAGAAATCAATACTATTGTGCTTGCGTTCGTGAAGTTTCTGTGCAAAAAATACCAACGGCATGACAATTGCAAAAAAGCACAAATTGCAGATAGGAGTTGTGGTTCTCCATTGGTTGAAATGTTGCTTGTACTGCTCTACGGTAAACTTTTGGTTGCCATCTATTTCCAGCGCAACAATAATACGGCTGTTGGCAATGTACCACCAAACGTATACGTTTGTGACGGCAACCAACTTCAACACTACTCGCCTTTGTTGGCAAGGGCAATGTTTTTGCACCTTTCCACCACAGCCTCTCGCAGTTTTGCAGGTGTTTCCACACGCACGCCTTCGCCAAGCGACATTATTTTGTTGATAAGCACGTCGTCGTAGGGCAAATTTGCCTTGGCAATGTAGCCGTTGCCCATTTTTGCAACTTTGCCAACGCCAAGCCACTCTTCGCAAGCCGAAAGGGCAATGTGGTCTACCGACAAAATTACGTCGCACATTTCCTTGTTTTTTAGCACGTCCGTTTGGATGGTGTTGCTGTCGGCAACAAACGGCCTGCCAACAAACTTTTCGCCCACTTCCAACGTGACGATGCGTGCCACCTTGAAGTAGCGGAAGCCCTTGCGCATGCGACAAAAACTGTACACGTACCACATGCCGTCCTTCAAAATGAGGCAGTAGGGCTCAACAACACGGGTTGTGTCGAAACCGTCCTTGCTGTGGTAGCCAATTTTGCACAATTTTTTGTTGGCTATGCAGTCGGAAAGGGTGCTGACGTAGTCGTTCAAGGCATCGCCACCGTTGTCTACAATCAGTTGTTGGCTCTTCAAAACAGTTGCCTGTGCGTGACTGCGTTTTAGCCCGGAAAGTTTGAGGGTTGCTTGTTGCGTGACGTCGTCCTGCAGGGAAAAACTTTGCAATGCAAACACAAGTCGCTTGAATTCCTCCTCCGTGAAGTAGGTGGCTTTGAGTTTGAAGGTGTCCACAATGCTCCACCCACCACCTCTGCCAAGATGGCTTTGGATGGGAATTCCACCTTCCGACAGCATGGAAACGTACCTGTAGACGGAACGTTGGGAAATTTCGTACTTTTGCGCAAGTTCGCTTGCCTTGACAACTTCGTCGCTTGCAAGCAACGTGGACATGATGCCCACCAAAATTGGAATTTGCACGTTACACCTCCTGTTTGATACCATTATATAATACTGACAAACAGTTGTCAAGTTTATTTGAAAAAAGTTGAAAATATTTTTTATAACTGACAAACAGTTGGCAACGGACTTTGGTATAATTTAGGTACAAAACACAAGGAGAGCACACCATGAAGCACGACTGCACAAACGAATTTGACCTTGACGAAATCTATCGCAAACTGACTTCTTCCAGCAAGCAAGAACCAACCGTAAAAGCCAGCGAGTTTTTCCCCGGCAACGTTTTTGTGTTGTTTCAACAAAGGCTTGCAAGCGTCACAGCCGAAAGCATGAGGCAAGTTGCACGTAGATAGGCGTTGCAAGGGTTGAGAGAAAATTTGCCTTGATTTGAGCAATGAAAGACAAAGCAACATAGACAAATTGAAACTTTGCTGGAATCAACTCGGCTTTTTGTGAAAGATTGCATCCGTTTTGTGGAAAATTTCTTTTCATTTTTAAGTGAAAACTATGTTTTCAATTGTGAAGATAAATCCAAATTTGGGAAACCACGATGCAATTAGGAGCGTAGATTAGAGAAAACCCGTTTTGAAAATATATTCTGTTTTGAAATGACACAATCAATTTGGGGAAGTTGCATCAATTTTGCAACGCAGGCTGTGGAAATGAACTTTTGGGAAAAAACTGATGTGTAAAACGCAGTATGGTTTTCATTATAAAAAATAGTACAATCTAGGAAATTTAGTTTATTCTGGAGAATGCAAATAGTTTTAGAAAATATAGGTCGTTCCAAAGGAATGTGGTAGGTTCAGGGATTGTTGTTCATTCTTGTGTTATAGCTTGTTCTAGAGAAAGTAATTCATTCAAAGAAACGTGGATCGGGCTAGAAAATATAGTACATTAAAAAACACTTTTAGAAAAATATACTTAACAAATGTATTTAGAAAAAATTTTGGCGTGTTCTCCACAAGGGAAAACACGCTTTTTGCATTTTCTACTTTTTGCAAATTGGGCTAGTCAACACGTCGCTTTGGAAGTTTGTGCAAAGTTTTTGCTCATCCAAACTTTGTTGAATTGCGCTTCGAACAAGCACGGCACCAAACTGCTGTTGCGTGTACTTGTGTTGCCACAATCCGTAGGCAAGCGAACCAGGGATTGTGTTGACTTCGTTGACGTACAGTTTGTTGGTGGCGTTGTCAAGAAGGAAATCCACACGCACAACGCCACTGCAACGCAAGCAATTGTACACACGTTTTGCAAGCATTTCAATTTTGTTTTGTAGCGTTTTTGGCACCACGGGGTGGGGGTTTTGAAATTTTTCGCCACGTTGGTACTTGTCGGCAAAGGACAAGATTTGTTGGCCCCTCAAGGGGCTGTCGATTGCGCTTGTTTGCACCACGCCATCCACAAGCATTGCCGAACAATTGAATTCGGCAAAGTCGGCAAGCCCCCTTTCCACAAGCACGACGTTATCGAAAGAAAAGGCAAGGTCTAGCGCATTTTTCAGTTGCAACGCATCGTTGCACAGCGAAATGCCAATGGACGAGCCAAGGGTGGACGGCTTGACAACCACAGGCCAACACTTGCTTGCGTAGTCCAGCGCTTGCGAACGTTGCTTGGAACTTACTGCAATGCCATCGACCACAGGCACACGGCAACTTTTGAGCATGCGTTTGCACAGCACTTTGTCCAAACAAATGCTACTTGCAAACAGGCCACTGCCCACCATTGGCAAATTTGCCATTTGGCAAAGCCCCTTCAAAGCGCCGTCCTCGCCATTTTTGCCGTGGCAACAGTTAACAACAACGTCAACGTCGATTTTTTTCGTGACAATTCGCCCCTTGACAGCCCAAATTTGCTTGAGTCCGTTGGCAAAAACCACCGTTGGAAGTTTGCAAAAATTCAGGTGATTTTTGGGTGTGAAGTTGTTTGGAACAAGGTACAATTGGTTGTTTTTGTTGAAGTAGGCGCAGTAGATGTTGCCACCAAAGTAGCCCTTGGCAAGGCAACCTGTGATGATGGAAATGTCGTGTTCGCAACTTTTTCCACCGTAGACAATGAGTGTGTTCATGGTTCCTCCATCAAAGTGTTTTTACATCCGGCAAATCGTTTTGAAACAGCAAAAAGCAGTTTGGTTCAAGGTACGGTTGCAAAATTTCCACGGCTTGTTGCACGGTTTTTGCAACGAAAACTTGGCAATTTGTTTGCTTGAAACCTTGCATCAAATAGGGCGTGTTTTTGCCAACCAAAACTGCAAAATGGCACACCCGTCCCAGCGTAATTCCACATTGCACGTTGATGGACTTGCATTGCTTGCCACATTCCACCACACCTTGGCACACCACCAATTTTGTGCCTTGGAATTGCTGAAGAGTTTGGGCGCAGTTTTCCACGCCACGCACGCTTGCGTTGTAGCTGTCGTCCACTACGTAGAACTTTCCGTTGTGGGAAATTTCCATTCGGTGCTTGGTTTGGGCAAGCAATTTGCACCTGGAAGCAACAGTTTGCCCGTCCACGCCAAGCAACTTGCACACTTGCAAGCACATGGCAAAGTTCTCCACCACGCCGTTATAGACGTGTGGCAAGCGTGCCGAAAACGCTTTTCCATCCAACGTAAACTGCACGTTGGTACCTTGTGGAGAGATTTTGTGGGAAATTTGCAAACCTTGGCAACTTTCCACCTTGCGACAGTTGCCAAAAGCCATCAACTGTTGGCAATTTGAGTCGGCGCTGTTGAACACACAAACGCCATCCTCGGGCAAGTACAAAGGCAATTCCCCCTTGGTTGCAACGACGTTTTGCATACTTTTGAAGGTTGACAAGTGCTGTGCGCACGCACCTGTTACAATGCCAATTTTGGGCTTGAACAGTTTGCAAAGTTTGGCAACGTCGCCACGTTTTCGAGCGCCAAACTCCAACACCAAGTAGTTGAAACCAAACAAACTTTGGTTGTTGACAAACCTTGCAATGCCAAGTGGCGTGTTGAAACTGTGGGGTGTGCAAATGGCGTTTGGCAACAAAGTTGCAAGCATTTCCTTGGTGCAAGTTTTGCCGTAGCTACCTGTGATTGCCACCACCGTGATGCCACTTTGCAAAATTTTGCGTTGCGCTTTTGCAACGAATCTTTTGCCAATTGCGCTTTCCAAAGGCAAGCAAACTGCCCAAGAACAAAGTGCAAAAACAGGCACAAAAACAAGTAGAAATCCACTGCTAAATGCCACACCCGTGGCGCAAAATATCAGCAAAAACGCCACCAAATTGCGCCAAATTCTTGCTGTGAAAACAAGGGGAACTTTGCGCTTTTTTGTTGCAGTGACAAGTGCGCAAACAAGGTACACAAGCGCCGTTGCCCACCACGGACCTTTGCAAACTGCAACGCAAACGAGCAGCAACTGGCAAATTGCAATTTTGGCAAAGTATGCCGTTGCTAAAACTTTGAAAAATCCACGCCAAGGCTTGTAGCCCACCGACTGCAAGTAGCGAAAACTTTCCAACGAAACAACCGTGCCAAGCACGCCACACAACAAATTCATACGTCCCTCGCCAAAGTTTCCACGGCAAGCGCAAATGCCCTTGGATTTGCAAAGTATGCAAAATGGTCGCCGTCAATTTGCACCAATTGGCAACGCTTGTTGAGTGCGCAAAAGTTTTTTGCTTGCCACAACGGCACTTGCTCGTCGGATTTACTTGCCACCACAACCACGGGGCATTGAAGCAGTTTTACGTAGTGAGAAAGGTCTTGATTTACCACTTTTACAAAAGTGTTTTTGAGACAATTTGGGCAATTTGCATAGTCCGTCGATTTGCTTTTTGGTGGAACTTTTGCAATTTTCAACCTGTGCAACAATTTTTGGAATTTGAATTTTGCAACGGAACAACTGCGTTTCAAACTCAACCTTCGAATGCCTGCCGGCGCAACGAAAAGCATGTTTTTTACCACACGGGGGTGGCGTTTTGCAAAAACCGTTGCCACCCTACAACCAAAACTGTGGGCAACAATTGTGACGTTTTGCAAGTTTTGCTCTTGTACAAAATGCCACAAATCCGTGGCGTAGTCGCCAACGGTCCACCCTTCCACAGGTGGGCAAGGGGAATTGCCAAACCCTGCAAAATCCACCAAGTAGCAAGCGCAACTAACTTGCCTTGCCACGTGCAAAAACACGCTTCCATCACACCCCCATCCGTGCAAAAAAAGCACGGTATTGCCACTGCCCAACTTTTGGAAATACACCACATTCCCCCACTAGTTGATAGTTTATGACCAACAACCTTGTTTTGTGCATGGTTTCTACAAATTTCGACTTTTTAGTTGAACGGAAAACGTTTTTGCAACAAAAAAGACCAAGCAAAACTTGGTCTTGGGTTGTTGTGTTGAAAATGTTGTGCAAACAAACTTGTTTTGTCGGTTGTTCGTCCACCATCTAAACTACTGTTCTTCTTCCAAACGGCAAATCATTGTGTAGGCGTCGTTGGTTGGATAGCGACTTTTGCGATAGAAATTTTTGCGAATTCCTTCCACTTGGAAACCACACTTTTTGTACAATTCCACGGCAGGGGTGTTGGCTGTGTTTACTTCCAATTCGGCAAAAAGGCAATGTTCTTCCCTTGCGCATTGCAACAAACTTTGCACAATTTGCGTGCCAAGCCCTTGCCT
This sequence comes from Clostridia bacterium, assembly GCA_017500855.1. Classification (GTDB taxonomy): domain Bacteria; phylum Bacillota; class Clostridia; order Christensenellales; family CAG-314; genus Fimimonas. The sequence goes on from JAFVYC010000039.1 coordinate 39,844, forward strand.
GCGATGGCTTTCCAACACGGCAATGTTGCAAATTTGCGCTTCCTCAAACATGATGCGAAGGCAACCGTAGGCAACAATTTGCCCATCTTCCACCTTCGCAAAAAAGTGAGAAAATTTGTTGCGAAATTCCCCCTGAATGTTGCCAATCGTCCAAGCATCCTTGCCAAAAACTTGCTTTTCCAAGTTGACAAGTTGGAACACGTTTTGCATTGTATAGTCCAATTTTTCAATCATGTTTTTGTTCCTTTTGGGTGGGCAAAATGCTGTGTTTTTGCACCACGTGGTCTACTTTTTGTTTTCTTCCGCTTGCGAACGGCGAATATACAACGGCGTTAGCGTTTGGTCAAATTGCCCACTTTGAAACTTTTGTTCAACTAGGTCAAGCGAGCCATCCAAGTAGCCCAAACCACCTTGGCATTTGCCTGCATCAACCGTTCTTGCGTCGTCGTAGGCAACAAGGCAAGGTTCAACACCATTTGCCAAATCGGCAAAGTACCAACCGTTGCCGGCATCTATCACGGCTTTGCCACGCTTGCCACAGTTTGCCGAATTTGCAATTGCGTGCAAAGTGTTTACGGCAACAAAGGGTTTTGGGTGCGCCATTGCGTAGCCTTTGACGGTGGAAACACCAATGCGAATTCCCGTGAAACTACCGGGGCCAATTGCGCATGCGTAGGCATCCAAATCGGCAAAGGAAGCACCGTGTTGATGCAATGCTTGTTGCACTTTTTGGCAAAGTTTTTCGCTGTGGTGCGTGCCAACGTCCTTTTCGGAAACGTTGGTCGTGCCGTTTTCGTCCAATATTGCAACCACCAAATCGGCAGTTGTTGTGTCTACAAAAAGAATTTTCATTGTTGTGCCTTTTCTACGGAAATTTGTCGGCTGGTTTCGGATAGTTTTGTGATGCTGATTTTGATTGCTACGTTTTTGGGAATGAGGTCGGCAACGTTTTGCCACCATTCCACGGCGCAAACCCCGTTTTTTTGGTAGAAAAATTCGTCCAATCCAAGCATTTCCGCTTCGGCAGGGTCGTCAATTCGGTAAAAATCAAAATGGTTGAGTTGCAGTTTGCCTTGGTAGGCGTTGTGCAAAGCAAAAGTTGGGCTTGTGATAACGTCGGAAATGCCAAGTCCAAGCGCCAAACCCTTTACAAAGTGCGTTTTGCCTGCGCCCATGTCGCCATCCAACAGCAACACTTCGCCACCAACCAACGTGCTTGCAAATTGTTCGGCAAACAGTTGCGTTTGCTCCACACTGTGGGAAATAAATTGCATAGTTCTCCTTGGTTTACATTCCAAACTTTGTTTGGATTTTTCTTCTAGAATTATACTACAATATTTTGCTTTTGGCAACAAAAACAAACAACACAAATGCGTGCCGACAAATTGTCAACACGCATTTTTTTGATAGGTGCTTTTGCTACAACTTGAAGCATTTGTCCATTCCGCAACTGTAGCAATGCGCCGACGCCACCTGTTCAGTCACAATACTGCTGTACAACCTGTAGCCACCGGAAAAATTGTAGGCATCAAACCCATGTTGCGCCAAAATTCTTGTTGCCAAATAACTGCGCACTCCGCTTTGGCACATGACGTATACTTTTTTGTTTTTGTCAAGTTTGTTGATGCTTTGGCGAAGTTCGTCCAACGGGATGTTGACAAACCCTTCCACATGCCCCCATTTGTACTCTTGTTCAGTGCGTGTGTCCAAAAGCACAACGTCTTGTCGATGGCAAAGGGACGGAAGGTCCTGCACGTAGAACTGTTTTACAACGCCTTTTTTGATGTTGTCCACAACAAATCCAAGCATGTTCACAGGGTCTTTTGCCGATGAAAAAGGTGGGGCATAGGCAAGGTCCAAGTCCATCAGTTGATGAGCCTTCAATCCTGCACGCATTGCAGTTGCAATGACGTCTATGCGCTTGTCCACACCGTCATAGCCAACGATTTGCGCTCCAAGAATTTTGTACGTTTGTTGTTCAAACACAAGTTTCAACGTCATTGCGCTTGCATTTGGGTAGTAGTCTGCGTGGGAATTTTGCGTTAGCACCACCGATTGGCATTGGAAACCACTGGATTTTGCCTGAAATTCGTTCAAGCCTGTTGTTGCAACTGCCATGTCGAACAACTTGATAACTGACGTGCCCTGCGCCCCCTGGTACTCTGTTGGAAATCCGCAAACGTTGTTGGCAACCACTCTTGCTTGCTTGTTGGCAGGCCCCGCAAGAGAAACCAGCGCATCTTGTTGCGTTACAAAGTGCCTAATTTGCACTGCATCGCCAACGGCAAACACATCCGGTGCGGAAGTTTGCATGTGGCTGTCCACCTTGATTGCGCCCCTTGCACCCAATTCCAATCCTGCCCGCTCAGCCAGGGCAGTGTCCGGCTGTACACCGATTGCAACAACCACCATGTCGGCGCAGGCGTGCTGTCCGTCTTGAAAATCCAAAACAATTTTGTCGCCGTCAAACCGCATGCTTTGCGTGTTTTTTCCCAACAAAATTTCAACACCCTTGCTACGCAGTTTTGCATGCACGAAAGATGCCATGTCGCAATCCAAAATGGGCAAAAGATGGTTGGAAAGTTGCACTACCGACACGGACATGCCCAAATTGCGCAAATTTTCCGCCATTTCCAAGCCAACGAAGCCACCACCAACAACAATTGCGCTTTTTGGGTGTTTTTGGTGGACGTGTTGGGATATTTTTAGTGTGTCTTCCACCGTGCGCAAAGTAAACACGCCTTCGTGCTGAACGTAAAACGGCGGAACGATTGGTTTTGCGCCGGTAGCCAACACAAGTTTGTCGTAGGTTTCCACAAAGGTTTGCCCTGTTGCCAAATTTGTGACATTGAGCGTTTTGTTTTGCACGTCCACGTCGGTTACTTCATGGTTTACCTTTGCAACAATGTTGAAACGTTTGAAAAAACTTTGAGGTGTTTGCAAAGTAAGCAACGAAGCGTCGTTTATTACCCCACCCACGTAGTAGGGCAATCCACAGTTGGCATAGGAAATAAACCCAGAACGTTCGTAAATTACAATTTCTGCCTTTTCGTTTAGTCGCCTCAGCCTTGTGGCTGTGCTTGCACCACCTGCAACACCGCCAATAATGACAATTTTCATGGTTGTTTGCTCCTTTTTTCTTATTATATACTTTTTTGCAACTTTTTTCAATACTTTTCCATTTATATAACAAAAAAATCTTTGCCTTGTGACAAGCACCTTAGGCAAAGATTTGCTGTTTGCTAGATATTTTGGACGTTGTCAATTTTTTCGACGTTGCTTTTTGCCAAGCCAAGGCTACTTTCTGCCCCAATGCAAAATTTTGGAAAGTGGCTTGTACACAAAGTACGTCACAACTGCGCTGATAACGCAACGAAGCAAATTGAAGGGAATTGCGGCAAGGAAGATGTAGTAGGTGTAGAAGTTGTCTACCGTCACACCGCTGTACAACGAAGAAACTGCGTTTACAATTGTTTGCATTCCTGCAGATGCATCGCCATTGCCAAAAGTCATTGCGTAGAAGGGGATCAGCACAAAACGGTTTGCAAGCGCACTTACAAACACAGCGCAAGCCGTGCCAACAGCCATGCCCACAATTGCCGATTTTTTGTTCTTCATTTTGTGGTAGATGATGCTTGCAGGCAACGTGAATGCAATGCCCACCACAATGTCGGCAAGTTCGCCAACGCACGCAGTGGAAGTGAATGGCATTTTTAGCACGCCCTTCACCACAATGATGATTACCGTTGCCCAAGGGCCAAGGGCAAAACCACCCAAAAGCGCAGGCAAGTCGGAAACTTGCAAGTCCAACCAAGGTGGGAAGAACGGCAGGTTGAAAATGGGAATCATTTTGGGAAGCAAGTACAAAATGTAGCCAATTGCCGACAAAATGCCCATCACAGCCAAGTTTTTGGTGGTGAAAAAGCGTTGTTTTGTTGTGTTTTGTTGTGTCATTTTTGTCCTCCTTTGTTTGGGTGGCATGCTTGGACTGTTTGCCAACCACGCCATTGCAAAGAAAAACCCTGCGGAAAACATCCACAGGGCGCAATTTGACGCAAAAGTGGCAATTGAAAAATCAATTGCATCAATGTGTTCAAACTCTTTTCTCATCCGGACTGTACCGTCGGCGCAGGAATTTCACCTGCTCGGCAATGGCAAAGCCATTGTTCATAGGCTGTACTATCGGTGTGGAATTGCACCACGCCCCAAAGATTTTGTTTTGTTGTGGACTACATTATACCACACAACAGCGCACATTGCAAGGATTTTGCAGTGGTTTGCGCAAAAACACAGCAAATTTTCCTCAATTGCACACAACGTTACGCCACAAACACTTGCATGAACCGTTGCATTTGAAGAGTATAGCAAAAAAAATTTGGAGCAACCATCTTTTGCGCAACATCAACAACTGCGCACCACAACAATTGCATTTGACCGTTCAAACACCATCTAGCCATTGTTTGCACTTTCTTTCATTGCTGAGAATTGCTTGCCAACAAAACTGTTGCATTTGAAAAACCCCCAAAAACTGCGAAGAACAAGTTTCCAAGTTTAGCCAAAATGCCTAGGGGGGATGTTTGTCAATTGACAAAAGTCTTTCTCATAAAAAAGAAAAATGCACCCAAATTTGGATGCATTTTGTCTAGCCAAATATCCAACTTAGTAGGAAGGATGCCAAAGCAATGATTCCGCCCCAAATAGCAATGGTTATCAACGTGGCAAGCACTTTTTCGCCAAAGGTCAGTGGAATGTCAACGTCGATGTCAATTTTGGTGTCGCAGTCCATTTCGTCCCAGTAGCCAATTTTGATTTGCTTTTGCTTGCGACCTTTTTGGTAGGTTACGTAGATTGCCCAAAGTTTGTAGGTGTACACTTCGCTTGTGTACTCAATGTGGTACCTGTTGATTCGAGTGCTTTTGGGCGTGAAGTTCAAATCGTACAAGTGCGACCTTACTTCGGATCCGCCAACTGATTCGGCAATTTCGCTTGCTTCACGTTGGTGGTAGTACTTAGAGCCGGTGAAATTCTTTTTGTATGCACGCTCCAACGTTCCTTCGTCGGCAGTACAACCCAAATCTACAAAGCACTTTTGCCCGGAAGTGAAATTCATGGATACCGTGCGCCTTGTTGTTGTGTCGCCATAGGTACTTTCGCCAACGCCCGTGGCATTGCCCACAACCCTGCCAAGCACAAACTTTGGTTTGCCACCAAACACAATGTTGTCGGCAGTGGCGTTTTGCAAGATTTCGTGGATTTTTTTGTGCTTTTTGGCATTTTTTTGCCATTGTTCGCTAGAAATGTAGTTTTTTAGCGCTTGTAGCGCTCTTTCCTCTACCGTTGCCATTGCCTACTCCTTGGTTTCTGCCTTTTCAGCCTTGAGTTCCTTGGAATACTTGACAATGTCTTTGATGTTCCAAACCATTCTGATGGGAACAACAACCGGTCCAGCAATTACGCCACCCAAAATTCCGCCAATGAAACCACCAATAAAACCAAAAATACGTCCGCTGAGTGGGTGATTTTCTACTGTGCCGTGGGAATCAACTGTGTAGGTGTTTGCACCACGTTTTGCGCCTTTTCGTGCTTGCGTTTTGGATTGACCAAACGCACGGCCAAGTGTTTCTCGCAAAATTGCAACGGCGCACAAAGCACCCCAAATACCCCACGCCATGAGAAAACGCAAGAATGCATCCATTTCGGGATTGTTGTTGATTGTGTTGATAAATGCAAAAAGACCAACAGCCCACAATACAACCTTTAGAGCCAACCAAATGATTTTCCAAACAAGATTCCAAACAATTTTACCTTTACTCATTTACTTTCCTCCTTAGTAAAATTTTTTTAAGGTAAAAAAATATTACCATAGAATATTCTATATGTCAAGTAAAATTATAGAATTTTAGATATAATAAAAGAAAGAGGTGTTGACGTGAAAAACTGCGAATTTAGTGATATTCTTCGGCATTTCTTGAAAGTTAACAATTTGACACAAACTGCCTTTGCACAAAAAATTGGCGTGAAACAGAGCCAAGTGAGCGAATGGCTGAAAGGCAAAGCAAAACCCGGCTACGACAGTTTGAAACAAATGGTTGTTGCTTTTGAAATTTCCGCAGAATACCTGTTGGGATTGGAAGAAGAGTTTTGATTGGTTGCAATTGATTTGCATGAAATGCAACTGCTTGTTGGCAACAAACGAGATTGCAACACACAACCGAAGTGCGCACCATTGCTTTGTTAGTACATTATTGAACAAGTGCATGGCATTTGGTTGAACACATTGGGCAAAATGGCTTGCGAAACAATGAAATTGTGAATTAGTGAAGTATATAAAATGTAAAAATTTGAAAATACTTGTTTGATTGTTTGTTGTAGTTTTTAGAAAAAGTAGGACTAAAGTTTTTGTTGAAATTTTCACAGCATCTAAGCAACAATTATTTTTTAGAAAACTTTGCACAGCATTTAGAAACGCCAAATATTTGTTCGAAGTTATGCGAAGTATCTAAAAAACTGCAAAGTGATTGTTCGAAATTTTTCACAACATCTAAGCAAAAATTATTTGTTAGAAAATTTTGCACGGCATTTAGAAAACACCAAAAATTTGTTCGAGGTTGTGCAAAGTATCTAAAAAATGCAAAGTGATTGTTTGAAGTTTTGCAAAAACAAATCTCAAAAAAAACATAAACCACAAAATTATATACAATATAATATAAATTTCCAAAAATAAAGAGCAAACGGCAAGGCAAAAACCTGCTGTTTGCTCCTTTTGTTAGTTGACTTGTTTTGGTGCAATCAAATTGCGTTGGCAAATTTAGCCCTTGCAAATTGTTACGCCACCACTTGTGCCAATACGGTCGGCACCTGCTTGAATCATGGCAATTGCATCGTCGTGCGTGCGAACGCCACCGCTTGCCTTGACTTGAAGGCCGTGGGGTTTTACAGTTTGCGCCATCAATGCAACGTCGTGAAGGGTTGCGCCACCTGTGCCAAAGCCTGTGCTTGTTTTGACAAACGTTGCGCCTGCGTTTACACAAGCAATGCAAGCATTTTCAATTTGTTTTGGTGTGAGGTTGCAAGTTTCCAAAATGACTTTTACAGTCAAGCCCTTGGCAGCCTTTACAACTGCGGAAACTTCCTTTTCTACCTTTTTCCAACTGTTGGATTTTGCCCAACTTTGGCTGATTACCATGTCGATTTCCGTTGCGCCAAGTTTGATGGCATTTTTTGTTTCGAAAACTTTGGTTGCAGTTGTGTTTTCGCCAAGAGGGAAGCCAACAACCGTGCAAACCTCTACGTCGCTACCTTCCAACAATTTGGCAGCAAGTTTGATGTGTTGTGGGTTTACGCAAACGGAAGCAAAGCCGTGCTGAATTGCTTCTTGGCAAAGAGTTTCTATTTGACTGTTTTTTGCAGGTTTGAGCAATGTGTGGTCGATGGTTTTTGCAAGTTGTTGAGTTGTCATTTTTCCTCCTGTAAGCGCAAAAAATGTGTTTGTTGAAGTTTGCGCCTTTTGTTGGCAAAATTATACCACATCTCTCGCCACATTTCAACAGTTTTGCCAAAAATTACGCAAAACTAGGTGGAAATTTGTGCAAAAGCAACGAAATTGATAAGCAAAAAGCCACCTACTTGGCAAACTTGTGTGGCAACGGGTGTGTGGAAAGATGCTCCAACGCACGCTGAAGAAGGTCTTGCACAAACTGTTGCTTTTGGCTTTCGTCCATGCCGTCGGTGCTGTCGATGGCTTGCATCACCCTTGGGCTCATAGAAACCACCACAATGGAAAAGTTTTGAAGTTGGCAAATTTGCTGTTGCAATTCTTGCTTCATTTGGTCGAAATTGCTTTTGGTGGAAATTTTTTGCGGTTTTATGCAAAGCAAACAGCAGTTGTTGTACACAACGCAACGTGCCTTTTCCACGTTGGGGTGCTGTTGGGCAATGCTTTCTATTTGACTTTCCAAATTGGTTGCCATTGCAACCGAAGGTGCGCAAAGCGCAATGGCAAGGGCAATGCAAATTGTTGCTACAAGGTACTTCATGGAAATCCCCCTTTTTCGTTTTGAACTAGCATGTGCAAAACTTGCAAAAACATACCTGTTGCAAAACAAGGCAAATACCGACAAATTGATGCAATCAACGTGCAACAACATTTGGTACAATGCACACAAAACAACTGCCAACGTTGAAAAAATGTGCATTTTTGCACCACGGGTTGGCAGTTTTGAAATTTGGAGGGAGCAAATGGACGTTACAGTTGTTGTGACAGTTTGCACAACGGGCATTGTGTTGTGCCTGGTGTACATTGTTGTGCTTGTGGCAAAGAGTTTGAAAAGCAAGTTTACAAAACTTAGCAAAGAAGAATTTGAAATTGACGAAGACGTGCTAACAGTTTCCGTCAAAGGCAAATAGCAATGCGTGCCTAACTGGGGCACGCATTTTTTGTTTCATTACTTTGCTGAATTGTGTTTGCCAATTGCATGCCAATTTGTTTGTGTAAACTTTTGCGCCACAATGCTTTGTTGTGTTGTTCACAAAGAAAAACCCCACCACGTGGTGAGGTTTTTGTGTTTTTAGAACAATTTGATTGTTGCGTAGTTAGGTGGCAAACCTGCTTTGCAACGGTTGCCACTGCCACGCAGTTTTTGCAGTTAGAAACGTTTGCAAAAGAGCGTTTTTCCACACACGGGGTGGCACTTTTGCTGTTTTTGCAACTTTGCACAGCCAATCAACGCAGTTTGCGCTCTACGCTTTGCCAACGACTTTTTGCACACACGGGGTGGGCTTTTTGGCAAAATGGCAGTTCTACAAATTCAAAATCTTTTCCACACTTTCCACAACCAAACGGAAAGATTCTTCCTCGAATGGGGAAAGAAGGTCGCATTCCTCAATCAGTTCCACAAAGGATTTTGTTCCGCCAAAGTCCAAAAACTTGTTGTACTTTGCAAAAGTTGCGTTAAAATCTTGTTGAGAAAGCGCCAAGAATTGCAAAGCCATGAATTGCGCAAGGCAGTAGTCGATGTAGTAGAATGGGCTTTCGAAAATGTGCGCTTGGCGTTGCCAACGGCGTCCATCTTGCAAGCCAACAATGCCTTCCGTCGTCATGCTGGGGATGAACTGCTTTTCCAACTTGTTGTAGGTTTGACAACGTTCGGCAGGTGTCATTTCGGGGTTGTCGTAGCAAATTTGTTGGAAGTAGTCCACAATTGTGCCGTAGGGGATGAAAGTTACTGCGCCACCAATGTGGGAGAACTTGTACTCTTCCGTTTTGTCGCCAAAGAACAGTTGTATCCAAGGGTAGGTCAAAAATTCCATGCTCATGCTGTGCACTTCGGCAGTTTCCATGCTGATGCTAGACAAAAACTCCGTTTCAATGAAAAACGCCTTGTATGCTTCCAATGCGTGGCCAAATTCGTGCGTCAACACGTCGATGTCGCCGGAAGATCCGTTCCAGTTGGACAAAATGAAGGGAAGTTGGTACTCCGGCAAACTTGTGCAGTAGCCACCACCCCATTTGCCGGGGCGACTCATCACGTCGAAGCACTCGCATTCCACCATTTTGTCGAACAATTTGCCTGTTTCTTGGCTCATTTCGTTGTACATTTTGCTTGCGTTTTGGAAAATTTGCTCCGGTGTGCCAATGGGCTTTGGTTCATCCTTGGTGAACACGTTGTGGTCGTAGAAATATTGCTTTTCCACGCCAATGTTTTGCCCTGCTTTTGCACGGATTTTGTTGGCAAGTGGCACGATGTACTTCAAAACGTTTTGGCGGAACTTGGCAATGTCTTGCTTGGTGTAGCAGTTGCGTTGCATTTGAAGGTAGCCAAGTGGCGAAAAGTTTTGGTAGCCAAGTTTTTGCGCCATTTTGGTGCGCACGGCAACAAGTTTGTTGTAGATTTCGTCCAACTTGTCCTTGTTGTCTTCCAACGCTTGGCCAAGGCAGATGGACGCTTGCTTGCGCAATTGCCTGTCGGGATGCACGTTGTACTTGGAAAGTCCGCTGAGTGGCAACGTTTCGCCGTTGATTTGCACGGTGATGGAACTCATCAATTTTGTGTAGGAAGTGGTAAGTTTGTTTTCTTCCACACGCAAATCTACAATTAGTGGGCTGGAAGCATCCACCCTCATTTGAAGGTTAGTGAACATTACCTTGGGGAAAACTTTTTCCAATTCAGCACGGAAAGGGCTGTTCAAGTAGCAAAGCGCAACTTCCGCTTGCGCAACGGAAATTTCCGGCGAAACTTCGTCCCAAAAGTCTTGTTCGCTTGCGTAGAATTGGTCGGTTGTGTTTTGGGAAAAACGGATGAAGCACAGCGATGGGCTTGTGCTGTTTTTTGTGTCGAACTGTTTGAATTCTTGGTGAATTTGCAAAAATTCTTGCACACTTTGTGCGTTTTGAAAGCGACTTTTGAAGTTTGCAAGTTGTTGCAAAAGTTCATCCTTGTTGGGCCTTTCGTACTTGATTTGAGAAATTTTTACCATTTGTTTTGCCTCCTGTTACTTTAGTTGAAGAATTTGCCCCGTTTCGCCACACGTTGCCAATTTGAAGATTTGCTCGGCAACTTGGCTTGGCGTGTACACTCGTGTGCCTGTGCGCTCGGTGAATTCGGCAATGTCTTGCGCAGTCAAGTCAGCGCACATGTCCGTTGCCACAATGGGTGGGCAAATGCAGTTGACGGAAATTCCCGTGTGTTGCAATTCCAACGCCAACGACTTTGTCAGCCCAACAACGGCAAATTTGCTCATGCTGTACACGCTTTCGCACGATGCGCCTTGTAGCCCCCAAATGGAAGAAACGTTGACGATGCTTGCGCCACTTGTCATGATGGGCAAAGCGTGCTTTGCGCAAAAGAACGTGCCCCTTGCGTTGGTGTTCATCACGGCGTCGTAGTCGTCGATGGTAACGTCTCGGCACATTGCCGAAAGGGAAATGCCTGCGTTGTTGACAAGCACGTCCAACCGCTTGAAATAGTGCTTGACGAAGTAGAACATTGCCATGACTTGCACGGGGTCGGCAACGTTTGCCTTGTAGAGATGCACGCCACAACCTTCCTGCTCCATTTGGCGCTTGAGGTCGTTTGCTTCTTGCATGCTTCGATGGTAGTTGAGAATGACGGTGTAGCCGTTTCTTGCAAAATATTTGACGGTTTCGGCGCCGATGCCACGAGATCCGCCTGTGACGAGTGCAACTTTCATTTGTTTTTGCTCCTACTGCTGTTCTTGCAGTTGTTCCCATTGCTCCATTGCCTGTTCCATTTGTGCATTTGCCCGGTTGATTTGGTCAAGCACAACGGAAAGTTTGGCGTAGTCACTTGCCACTTCCGGCTGTGACATTTGGGCGTTGAGTTGTTCCAGTTGTTGTTCGATTAGCGTGATTTGCTCTTCCAATTGCTTCAACAGTTTTGCCCTGTTTGTTTGTTCGGCTCGCTGTTTTGCATTGCGGTAAGTAGTTTGTTTGGGCTTTTCCAGCGGTGTTTGCACCACCGTTTTGCGAGATGCAAAATCGTCGTAGTTGCCGTCGTGGCACACAATTTTTCCGCCGTCCAATTCGGCAATTTTTGTGGCAACGCTGTTGACAAAATACCTGTCGTGCGAAACGAAAAGTACCGTACCCGTGTAGCAACAAAGCGCTTCTTCCAGCGCTTCTCGGCTGGGCAAATCCAAGTGGTTTGTCGGCTCGTCCAACAACAACAAATTGCAGTCCTTTGCCATGATCATGGCAAGCCCAAGTTTGGCACGTTCCCCACCGGAAAGTTGGCCAACAAGTTTGAAAACGTCGTCGGCGCCCAACGTGACTTGCGCAAGCAAACTGCGCACTTCCGTTTGCGACATTCGGGTGTTGTCGAACCACAGTTGATCCATTACCCTGAGATTGCTTTGAAGATTGACGTTTTCTTGGTCGTAGTAGCCCATGCGCACGTTTTTGCCAAAGATGATTTTGCCCAAGTCTTGTGGGTTTTGGCTTGCAATGCGCTTGATAAGCGTTGATTTGCCCGTGCCGTTAAGCCCCAAAAGCGCAACTTTTTGTCCACGGCGAATTTCCGTGGAAACGCTGTCCAGCAAAATTTTGCCATCGAAACCAAGAGTGAGGTTTTTGATTGTCAACGGGTACTCGGATGGCTCGGACGTGTAGGAAAAAGCAAACTTTGGTGGGCGTTCGTCCCCCTTGGGTTGCTCAATTACTTGCATTTTGGCAAGAGTTTTTTCACGAGATTTTGCCATGTCGGCAGTGCTTGCACGCACCTTGTTGCGGTCGATGTAGTCTTGCAGTTTGGCAATTTCCTTTTGTTGCTTGTCGTACTGCTTTTCGATGGTTTGCAAGCGCTGTTTTTTGAGAAGTTTGTACTTGGTGTAGTTGCCCTTGTAGGCAACGATTTGTTGGTGTTGCAAATCCCAAATGGACGTGCAAAGTTTGTCCAAAAAGTACCTGTCGTGGGAAACGACGATGAGTGTGGACTTGTTGTCGGAAAGGAAAGTTTCCAACCAATCCAACGTTTTGTAGTCCAAGTGGTTGGTGGGCTCGTCCAAAATCATCAGTTCGGGGCGTTGCAACAGCAGTTTGCACAGGCACGCCTTGGTTTTTTCCCCACCACTTAGCGTGGAAACAACACGGTTGGCAAAGCCCATCATTCCCATGCCGTTCAACACGGTTTTGACTTTGACTTCCACGTTGTAGGCATCCAAAACGTCTGCTTGCACGCTCAGTTTGTGGTACTTGTCGGCAAGTTGCCTGTAGGTCAAAGTGTTTTCACTTTCCAACGCCATTTGGTCGGAAACGCACTTGATTTGTTCAATTAGTTGAAGATGTTTTGCAAAAACCAACATCATTTCGTCGTAGACGGTGTTTTGCGAGTCGAAGTCGGCATTTTGCTTCAAGTAGCCGATGGAAAGCCCGTTGCGCTTGAAAATGCTACCTTCAAAAAGTGGCAAATCCTCGGCAATGCAACGCAAAAGGGTACTTTTTCCCGTACCGTTTGCGCCAACAAGCCCAATGTTGTCGCCCTCGTTGACTTCGAGGTTGACGTCTTGAAAAATTGTTACATCCCCAAAACGGAAATGTGCCGATTTGATTTGCAAAAGCATTTTGTTCTCCACACGGGTTTTGCACCGTTACTGTTGTTTTTAGTGAGTTTTTTGCACCACGGGGTGCTTGTTTTGAATTTTTGGGCTACTTTGTTTTGCCCTTGTTGCGGTCGGCTCCAAGCACAAAACGCAAGCCGTACATCACAAATGGAATTGCCAAAATTTCCACCAAGAGCAACAAAATTTGTTCTCGGTTGAGCGTTGCGTACTGGAAGAAATCCCTGCCAAACGGCGTGCAAATACCAAGTAGCACCACCAACCACACACCAACGTACAACGGCTTTTTCCACCAGCGGTCGAAGGGTTTGAAAGAGTGGTACAAGGCAAACAGCCCACCAAACGTGAAAGTTATGGTTACCAAAGTTCCAAGCGATGCGCTTGTGTCCAAAATGGACGGATTTGTGTAGTACTGCAACACGTACAGCGACACCGTGGAAACAATGAAAGTCAGCGAACTTGGCAAACAGCGCTTGACAACGTTGGGCAAAAACCTGCCCTTGATTTGGCTGTGGTTGGTTTGCAACGACAAAAATGCCGTTGGCAATGCCACCACCACCCAGTCCAACAACGTCAGTTGCAAGTTTTCCAACGGGCTTGCAACTTGCTGATGGAAACCAAAGTGCATCACAAGCACCATGATGTTGATGACTACAATGTAGATTGTCTTCATGAAAAACATTGTGCTTGTGTTTTGAATGTTGTTGACAACTTGGCGTCCGTGCGCAACAACGTTGGGTAGCGTTGCAAAACTGTCGTTGAGCAGTACCAAGTGGGAAACTTTGCGTGCTGCGTCGCTTCCGCTTGCCATTGCAATGGAACAATCCGATTGCTTCATTGCCAAAATGTCGTTTACGCCGTCCCCCGTCATGGCAACTTTGTGCCCTTGCCTCTTCATTTCCTTGATGAGAACAGCCTTTTGGTCGGGGGAAACCCTGCCAAACACCGTGTACTTGGTGGCAACTTCCCGAACGGCTTCGTCCGTCATGCCTTCCAAACTGATGTAGTTTTCGGCATTTTCCACGCCAACACGCAATGCAATGTTGGAAACTGTGGAAGGGTCGTCGCCGGAAATCACACGAATAGACACACCGTTGTCCTTGAACCACTTGATGGTGTCCACAGCGTCACTGCGAACGTGGTCTTCGATGACAATCAAAGCCACGGGCCTGCGCACTTGGGGCAACGTGTCGGCTTTGGAAATGGTCGACGTGCTGTGCGCCAAAAGTAGCACACGCAAGCCTTCCTCGGCGTACTTGCGCACAAGTTCCATCACACGCTGACTAAGGTTCTTTGCAACAAATTCCGGCGCACCCAAAAAGTAGGTGCCGTTGTTTTTGAAAGATACTGCCGAAAACTTCCTCAGCGAGGAAAACGGCACTGTTGTTGTTGCTTCCAACACCGTTTTCTTTGGCGCACCGTAGAACTTTTTGAGTGCCTTTGAGGTGATGTTGTCGGCTTTTAGAGCGCTGTTGTAGCTAGACATTATTTCCCTGACGGTGTACAAAGCGCCGGGGTTGCGCAAATCCAAACTTTCCACCACCCTCATCGTGCCGTCGGTGATGGTACCCGTTTTGTCCAAACAAAGCGTGTCTACCCTTGCAAGCATTTCGATGCTGTACAGTTCTTGCGCCAATGCGCCTTGTTTGGTCAGTTTCACGAAGGAAACTGCCAACGCAACGCTGGTGAGCAAAAGTGGGCTGACGGGAATCATGGGGATGATGCTACCTGCCGTTCTTGTGATGGCAAGGTCGTTTAGCCCAAGCCACGTTGTTGTGCCTTCCACGCTGGAACCGTAGTAGTCGGCGTTCAAAACGTACAGACCAACAATCATTGGAACAATGACCACGGCAACGCTGTACAAAATGGCTTTTAGCGAGCCAAGCACTTGGCTTTTGGGCTTTTGGTACTTTTTGGCTTTGCCAGACAAGGTGGAAATGTAGTTGAACTTGCCAACTGCTTCTACCCTTGCACGGCAACTGCCTGAAACAACAAAACTGCCTGCAAAAAGTTTTTCGCCAACGTTCTTGACAACGGCGTCGCTTTCGCCCGTCAAAATTGATTCGTTGACTTCCACGTAGCCGTCCAACACAATGCAGTCGGCGGAAATTTGGTAGCCACTTTCCAACGTCACAATGTCGTCCAGCACAACTTCGTCCACGTCCATTTGCGTTGTTTCGCCATCTCTTGTCACTTGCACTTTGGGTTGTGTGATGAGCGTTAGTTTTTGCAAAGTCATTTTGGCACGGATTTCCTGCACGATGGCAATGAGCGTGTTGATGACTACCACCGGCAAAAACGTGCATTGCTCAAAGTGCCCGCACAGTATCAAAAAGGTGGCAATAACTATGTAGATCAAGTTAAAAAACGTGAACGTGTTGGACAAAATGATGCCCAAAACACTTTTGCCCTTGTTGGTCGTGTCGGTGTTGACAAGCCCAAGTTCCAAGCGACTTTCCACCTGTTCGGCAGTCAAGCCCACGGCAACTTCCGGCGTGTACCTTGGCACGTTTTGCAAAGTTTTCAGTTTGCACGCAACTTTCTTTTTGTTGTCTTTGTTTGTTTCCATTTTTACCTGTTTTACAAAAAGGCACAACAAAAAATTGTGCCTTGTGTGTTTTCTAGTTGTTTGCAGGGGAAATCTCGTTGAGTTTTCCATCCTTGTAGTCGTAGATTTTGTAGCCTTGCTCGGAGAGTTGGCGAATTTGGTTTGCAAAGTTCTTGGCACGCTTGACAATGGTCACACGGCATTTTTCACGCAGGTGACGGGCAATGTCCATAACTTCCACACGTTGCTTGCTGTCGGCAAATTTGGGCACCACAATGGCAATGCCGTTGTTGAGTTCGGCATTGATGCCACGTTCTTGCAAAAGCAAAACAATGCGTTCAAAACCAATGGAAAAACCGCAAGCAGGCACGTCGTTGCCAATGATTTTGCCAATCATCTTGT
Organism: Clostridia bacterium; assembly: GCA_017500855.1. Classification (GTDB taxonomy): domain Bacteria; phylum Bacillota; class Clostridia; order Christensenellales; family CAG-314; genus Fimimonas. The sequence continues at coordinate 55,868 of JAFVYC010000039.1, forward strand.
CGTAGCGACCACCACCGCCAACGGAACTTACCATGCCTTCCACGGAAATTTCGTAGATTGTGCCCGTGTAGTAGCCCATGCCACGCACAAGCGTCACGTCGAACACAACTTTGCCGTTTTTGACGTTGTTGTTGCAAACGTACATGATTTCTTCCAAATTTTGGCGCACTTGGTCGGGCAAAAACTCGCCAAGTTCTTCCACACACTTTTGGAATGGGTTTTGGCTGGACGTGATGCGATTGATCATGTTGACAAAATCCAACGATTTGCCGGGGGCAATTTGTTCAATTTCGTCCATCACGCCTGTGACGCCAATTTTGTCCAGCTTGTCCAAGGCGATGAACACCTTTTCCTTTTGCTCATCCAAAAAAGCGCAACGTTCCACAAGCGCATTGAGAAGGCGCCTGTCGTTCAGGCGAACCTTGACGTCGGAAAAACCAAGGTTAGCCAATGCTTGCATGGTTGCGGAAATCAGTTCCGTTTCGGCAATGTTGGTGTCCTCGCCAATGATGTCGATGTCACATTGCATAAATTGGCGAAAACGGCCACGTTGAGGACGGTCGGCACGCCAAACGTTGTCCATTTGCATTGCCTTGAACACTTGTGGCAATTTGCCTTGGTTGTTGGCGTAGAAGCGTGCAAGTGGAACGGTCAAGTCGTACCTTAAGCCAAGGTCGCACAAATCTCCGTCGCCTGTGGCGTTTTCCAACTTTTCGCCACGCTTCAAAATTTTGAAAATGAGTTTTTCGTTGTCGCCACCTTGCTTGGAAGTGAGCAAAGCAATGTTTTCCACAGCAGGTGTTTCTATGCGAGAAAATCCGTAGGATTCGTAGGTTTTTTGAATGACGTTGAGAACCCTTTGCCTAAGCGCAAATTCCGCAGGCAAAAAATCTCTCATGCCTTTTGCAGGTGTTTTTTGTAGCATTGTGTGTTCCTCCTACACGGTGTATTTGTCAACGTCCTGTGGAGCATTTTTCATTTCTTCGGCAAACGCTTCGTAGCCCTTTCTGCCAAACAATGCGTACACGGCGTTTTTGCCACCTTCTACGCCCGGTTGGTTGTAGGCGTTGATGTTGAGCATCACGCCAATGTAGGCTGTTTGCATTTGAAGCATGTACAACAGTGCGCCAATGTGGTACTCGTCAACTTTGTCCAAAGTGATGGTAAAGTTGGAACGACCACGCTTTGTCAATGCGTACTTGGTTGCGTACAGTTCGTTGGAAAGAAGGGTGCCCATTGTGTTGTTGCAAAGGAAGTTTACGTCCGGCACTTTGTCGCATCCAGCAGGGATGAAGATGTCGGTGCGATAATTTGCAACTTCCAAGAAAGTGATGACTTTGTCGTAGGGGCCTTCGTTGAAAAGTTGAATGAGGATGTGTTGATCCGTTGCGCCAAGGCACTTCAACGGTGTTTGACCAACGTTGACAATGTTGCCGTCCACGTCCTTTTCCTTACCAAGGCTTTCGCCCCAAAGTTGGCAGTACCAATCGGCAACGTACTTCAAACTGTCGGCATAGGGCATCATCACAGACACGTTCTTGCCTTGTTTGATGGAAAGGTGTTGCAACAGCGCCATTGCAAGCGCAGGGTTTTTGTCGATGGACGTGTTGTTTTGGCAAAGTTGGTCCATTTCCCTTGCGCCACGAAGCATTTCTTCAATGTCGATGCCAACAACGGCAGCGGGAAGCAAGCCAACTGGGCACAATTCGGAAAAACGTCCGCCAACGCCATCGGGAATGTAGAAAGTTTCGTAGCCTTCTTCCGTTGCAAGTTTGATGAGGTTGCCACGGCTTTCGCTTGTGGTAGCAATGACGTGCTCCCTTGCCTTCCTGCCAAACTTTTTGTTGAGCATATCCATTACCACAAGATATTGGCTCATTGTTTCGCTTGTTGCGCCGGACTTGGTGATGACGTTGAAAATTGTTGTGTTCAAGTCGATAACGTCCAACAAAGCGGAAATTCGTTCGGGGTCAACGTTGTCCAAAACGTAGAATTTGGGGGCTTTGCGCACGCTACGTGGCAATTCGTTGTAGTAGAGATGTTTGAGCGCATTGAAAACTGCAATTGGGCCAAGCGCAGAACCGCCAATGCCCAGCACAACAAAAGTTTCGCATTCGTTTTGGATGCGTTTGGCAACTTCCTTGATGCGTGCAACAACGTCTTGTTGATTGTAGGGGCTGTCCATCCAGCCTTGCATGCCCTTGCCCCTGTTTTGCTCCACCACTTGGTGTGCGTGCAGGCACAAATCGGCACTTTGGGCAAGTTGTTGGTCGGTGAGCCCATGCTCACCAAGCACCCTTTGCATCATGTTGTTGTAGTTGACTTTGATACTCATAGTCGTTCTCTCCTGTCAGATCAAAAAGAATTTTTCGACAACGTTTAGTCTGTTGTGTATTTTCTAAAAAGCGCTTTGAAAGCCTTTTTGTGTTGTTTGTTTGCGTGGTGCAAAAAGAATTTTACAAATTTTGCATCCACCCCACCAACGCTCATCAGCGAAATGATGGGAGTTTCCTTTGCGCCGTTGTAGAACATTTGCGCAACGGGGTCTTGTTCCGTTTTGGATGGCGAAGTGCGAATTGCAACAAACTTGAAAACCTTCAGTACAAACCTGATAAGTCCAACGTCCTTGCTCATTTCGCCAAACGTGTTTTTCATTGTGTACGAACCACGGCTTTGCGGTGTTGGTCGCAAAATTTTTCTGCCAAGCAACGCCTCGAACTGTTCCGTTGGAACGTCCAATCCGTTGGTTTGCTCTTGGAAGAAGCAAGGCAACAGTTCACGGTGATTGCCCAAAATTTTGCGTCCGCCTTGAACGTTGAACACTTTGCAACTTAGTTGCGTTGTGTTTACGTCGGAACAGCAACAAATGTTGTAGGTACCGTCCACGGCAACAAAGCCTTCGCCGGGGATGTAGATTTGAAACAGTTTTTCGTCCAAAACAACGGCGACTTGCACCGATTGACCGCTTGGCACAAACACTTTTTCGAAGCCTGCAAGTTGGCGTTTTGGGCGAATAAGTCCACAGTCGCAATTGTCTACGTACACTTGCACCACGTGGGAAGCATCGTACTTGCCAACGTTGGCAACTTGCACGTTTGCAACGTAGCGACCGTCGCCACGCATTTCCACAAACATGTCTTGGTACACAAAATCCGTGTAGGAAAGCCCAAAACCAAAGGGGAACTGCACGGGCACGTTGAACGTGTTGTAGTAGCGGTAGCCCACAAAGATACTTTCCCTGTGTTCGTCCAAATATTCGTCGTTGGCAAAATACTTGTGGCAAGGTGTGTCTTCAAGTTTGAGTGGGTAGGTTTCGGCAAGGCGACCGGATGGGCAAACTTTGCCAAACAGCAAGTCGAATGCGCCTTCCATCACGGCTTCGCCACCCAAGTACATGTGCAACAAACTTTTGCACTTGTCCAGCCACGGCATGACAAACGGCGAGCCACCAAACGCCACAAACACAACGTTGGCATTTGCTTGGTGCAACTTTGCCAACAGTTGTTGTTGGCAAGATGGAATTTCCAAGGAAGTTCTGTCGTAGCCTTCCCCTTCGAAATCGTCCGTCAATCCACCAAAGAACAGCACCACGTCGGCTTGCTTGGCAAGTTCAACTGCCTGTTGTTCCAACTTGGCATCTACCTTGTCGCCAACAACGTTGTAGCCACGTGCAAAGGAGTGTTCAACGCCTTCGTCAGCAAGCACTTCCACAAAACTTTTGCAAGTTGTGTTGATGTGGCTACTGCCTGCGCCTTGGTAGCGTGGAGTTTCGGCAAGTCCGCCCACAACAAGCAATTTTGCGCCTTGGCTAAGGGGCAACAAGCCGTCGTTTTTGAGCAGAACGCCACAGTCGGATGCCACTTGACGGCAAAATTGATGTTCAGCATGGAAATCCACCGTTTGATTGGATGGTTGCTTGTAGTATTTTTCCACAAAGTCCACCACGTTTTGGCAGGCTCTGTCCAAATGTTCTTGTTTCAAAGTGCCGTTTTGCACGGCTTGCTCCACAAGTTTTTGGTGGTAGGGGCCACCACTGGGCATTTCCAAATCCAACCCTGCTTCCAAAGCCTTGGGTGGATCGTATGCTGCGCCCCAGTCGGAAATGACAAGGCCTTTGTAGCCCCATTCATCTCGCAAAATTTCCTTGAGAAGGTGTTTGTTTTGTGTGCAACTTTCGCCGTTGAGTTTGTTGTACGCCACCATGATGGTTGCAGGTTGGCTGTTTTTTACAACGTGCTCGAAAGCCGAAAGGTAAATTTCCCGGAGCGCCCTTTCGTCCACAATGGCGTCTATCGTCATTCGGCGAGTTTCCTGGCTGTTGACTGCAAAGTGCTTCAAACTGCATCCCACGCCTTGCGTTTGCACACCACTTACGTAGGCTTCGGCAAGATGCCCTGCCAAAAGTGGATCTTCCGAGTAGTACTCGAAGTTGCGACCACACAGCGGACTGCGCTTGATGTTGATGCCCGGGCCAAGCACCGTGCCAACGTTTTCGGCAATGGCTTGCTGTGCAATGCTTTGTCCGATTTGGTAGGCGTAGGTTTTGTTCCAACCGGAAGCAACGGCGCACGCAGTTGGGAAGCACGTTGCCTTGTTGCTGTCGTTGATGCCCTTGTTTTTGTCGGCTTGTTTGCGCAAACCGTGTGGGCCGTCGGTCATCATCAAAGATGGCAATTCCCCAATGGCTTGTGTGTGCCATTGACCGTCGCCATGCACCAGTTGCGCTTTTTGTTGAAGTGACAGATTTTGCAAAAATTGTTTTTTGTCCATTGTGCACACCTCCACATCTACATATTCTAGCACAAAATGCAAAAGTTGTGTAGTGTTCTAGGGCAAAAAAATACCAATAATTTACTAAAAATATATCAATTGGCAAAACAAGACAGTTTTGTGCTAGTTTTGAGACACAAAAAAACCGTTGCCTATAGGCAACATCTTGCCAAATGCACGGCACAACGGATTTTTTTTGCAAGATTTTTGCACACTTTTTGCAAGCAAAAATTGCAGTTTTGCGCCAACTTTTCGGCACTGTTCCCGTTGCCGAACTTTTGCAAAGGTTGTCAGTGCAAAATATATGCAAAAAAAGTGAAAATTGCTATTGAAAAGACAGCCAAAATGTTGTATAATTGTGGGTAGAGGTACCAAAGATGACAAAAAAACTCGTTTCAAAAATTGCCCTTGCTTTGGCAATTGTTCTGGTGGCAACGCTTGCCACGTTTGGCATTGTTGCGCTGTGTAGCTACAACGGCGCAAGCAAAAATCTTGGCGAAGAAGTACTGCTTCCCACAGTTGACTTTGTTCAGCCCTGGATGGTGGAATGGTACACGGAAAACGACTACCAACTGTACTTCGAAAACCTTGCCAAAGCCGGCTACGACACGGTTATTTTTCAGTACTCGGTGACGGGCAACGTCAACAGCCCCAACCTGTACTTCCCCAAAACAAGCGGAATTGCAAGCCAATTTCCCAACGCCACGGACACAAGCAACCACGTGTTGCCCACGTTTTTGCAACAGGCGGAAAAGCACGGGTTTGACGTTTTTGTGGGGCTGAGTAGTCTGGACGACTGGTGGACGACTTCCAACTACCTCAACGCCGACTACACCACCACGCTTTGCAATTTGGATTGCCTTGTTGTGGACTACTTGCAACAGTACCACGGTCAAAACAAAGCATTCGTTGGCTACTACTGGGCATCGGAAACTTTTTCTAACCCGTTTGGTTGGCAAAAAGGTTGGATTGGCATTGTCAACGGCATCATCGACCACCTAAACGCCACCGACAGCCAACGCCCGTTGATGCTCAGCCCCTTCCGACACAAATTTTTGCCGGCAACAACGGCAAGGTTGGAGCAGTTTTGGACGGACTTTGTTGAACAAGTCAACTTCCGCAAGGGGGACATTTTTGCCCCGCAAGACAGCCTTGGCAAAATAAACAACGGCAAGGCCGACAGTTTCACAATTGGTCAAACGGCACGTTTTGTGCAAGCAGTAAAAAGCGCCGTCGACAAAAAGGACGGCGTGGAACTGTGGCTAAACTGCGAACTTTTTGCAAGCAAAAACCTGTTGGACGGCAACTTGTACACGGCGGATTTACAGCGAATGGACCGCCAGTTTGCCATTGCCAAAGCCTACGCAACACGAACGGTAACGTTCAGTTTTTCCCACTACTGCTTGCCACAGGGCACCAACGGCGAGCCACAAGCATTGCAACAATTTTACCAAGATTATTTGAACTATATTTCCACAAAGTAGCAATTTGTGCGTGAGTTTGCCAAGTTGTACACAAATTCTTTACCACTTTTTGTAAAATTTACCTATCGCACCAAGGAGGTCACAATGAAAAACCAATGGTACAAAGATGCCGTCATTTACCAAATTTACCCACGCAGTTTCAAAGATTCCAACGGCGACGGAATTGGCGATATTCCGGGCATCATTTCCAAAATAGACTACATTGCAAGTTTGGGTGTGGATGCAGTGTGGTTTTCCCCAATGTACCCAACGCCCAACTGCGACTTTGGCTACGACATTTCCGACTACACCAACATTAACCCCGAGTTTGGCACCATGGCAGACTTTGAGCAACTTGTTGAACAGTTGCACGTAAAGGGCATCAAGGTGCTGATGGACCTTGTCATCAACCACACAAGCGACCAGCACAAATGGTTTTTGGAAAGTCGGAAATCCAAAGACAACCCCTACCGAGACTACTACTACTGGGCAGACGGCAAGGGCAAAAACGGCAAAAAGCCACCCAACAACTGGACGAGCTTCTTTTTGGGTAGCGCATGGCAGTACGACGAGCAAAGCGGGCAGTACTACTTGCATTTGTTCGACAAAAACCAACCCGACTTGAACTACTTCAACCCAAAAGTTATTGAAGAAATAAAAAACGTTGTGCGTTTTTGGCTGGAAAAGGGCGTGGACGGCTTCCGTTGCGACGTCATCACTTTGCTTTCCAAAACGCCGGGGCTACCAAACGGCAAACCGTCCATTGCGTTGCAGGGAAGCGAACACTACATCGACGGCCCACGCATGGAAGAATTGCTTGGAGAACTTCAAACCGTATTGCGAGAATACGACGCATTCACCGTTGGCGAAAGCGTTTTCATCGACGTGCCAAAGGCGTTGCGCTACACCACCGAAGGCAACGAATACCTGACGACGGTTTTTGCATTCGACCACATTTCTGCCGACAACTTTTTTGGCGTGAAGCAACTTGTGCGCAAGTTCAGTTTGCGCAGGTTGAAAAAGTGCATTGAAACGTGGCAACACGGCTTGTACGGCAAGAGTTGGAACACGCTGTTTTGGGAAAATCACGACCAAGCACGCATTGTTGGCAGATACTGCGACGATGGTCAGTTCCGTGTTGAAGGCGCCAAGATGATGGGCACAATTTTGATGACGCTTTGTGGCACTCCGTTTGTGTACCAAGGTCAAGAATTTGGCACCACGTCCCCCCGAATGACCAATTTGGAAGACTACCAAGACGTGGAAACGCATCGCAGTTTTGCAACGCTAAAAAAGGTGTTTGGCGCAAAAAATGCAATCAAGAAAATGGCGTACTGCTCTAGGGACAACGCACGTGTGCCAATGCAATGGGATGCAACGCAAAACGCAGGCTTTTCCACAGGCAAACCGTGGCTCAAAGTCAACCCCAACCACACGGAAATCAACGTGGCAAATGCCGAAGCCGACGGCAATTCGGTGCTTCACTACTACCGCAAGTTGATTGCCCTGCGCAAAAGCGACAAAGCGTTTGTGTACGGCACCTACCAAGACTTGCTCCCCAACAGCAAAAACGTGTGGGCGTATATGCGAAACAGCCAATTTGGCACCCTTGTTGTGGTGGCAAATTTCTCCACAAAAACAACCAAATTTACATTGCCAAAACACGTTCAAGGCGACTTCCAACTTGTGACGTCCAACTACGCCGACACACCACAAAATTTGCAAAACATGGCACTACGTCCCCACGAATGCGCCGTGTACAAATTGATGTGATGTAGCCGACCAAACGTTTGGTGGAATTTGCAAGCAGGGCAACTTGTTGCCCTTGTAGGGACCGGCGTCCCCGACGGTCCGTAAAGTTATTTTGCATTTTTTTACATGTTTTTGTCCACCAAAGTCGGACTTCCAAGGAAGGGTTACTCCGCAACCCTTATTTTAATTTGACATAGCTGGGGAGCCCTAAATCCGTCTGTGACGGATGAAATCCACCATCGTGGATGAAATACCCCATCGTGGATGAAATATCCACGCTTATGGATGAAATATCCACGCTTGTGGATGAAATCGCAAAGCGATGAAATCCTGCTTTGCAGGGTTGTGGCGATTTTTTTTGAATAGCCTTTGCGTGCATTTGATGGAATTTGCGTGTAATGGCGGACCGTCGGGGACGCCGGTCCCTACATCTTTCTGCCCAAATATTTTCCAAATAGAATTGAGCATTTCCATAGAACAATCTTTGTTTTTCTTTGTTGCGTTGAAATTGTACACAACCAAGGCTCCCTTGTGTAAAGGGAGCTGTCGGCTCGCCGACTGGGGGATTGTGTGCGCAAGCAAGGCTAGTCGTTTCCTTGTGTGGAAATTTGCTTTGAACAAAAAACAGGTGAATTGATTATCTATTACAATTCTTGGACAGGCAACTTGTTGCCCTTGTAGGGACCGGCGTCCCCGACGGTCCGTGTGTTTTGCACAATCCCTCCGTCACAACAAGTTGTGCCACCTCCCTTTGCACAAGGGAGGCTTTTGTTCCGTGATATATGCCAACCAACACAACACACATTTTGCACCACCATTTTTGGTGGTGTTTTTTTTGCAAAAAAAGAGGCAAAACTTGCGTTTGCCCCTTTCCAATGCACTTTGTGATTGCAACATAATATACAATATGTTGTGGAAAAACTTCCACACAAATTGCCTTGCTTTGTTCAAGGCTGGCAAAATGGGCAAAATTGTGGCAATGTTGCAGGGCAAATGCAAGCAAAGATTGGTGGTTTTTCAAAAATGAAAAATAAGTAGTAAATTCTACAAATATCTATTTGACATGGCGTGCATTGTTGGTGTAATATTTATGTATGTTGGTTTTTGCGCAAAACAAAAAATTCACAACATATTGTATATTATGTTGTTTTGCAAGCACCACATGTTGTGGGCAACGGACGGCAACTTGGCGCTTCCAATTGCACCACTTCTACCCAAAATGCAGTTTTTTCTCGGTGTTGGGCACGCCCAAACATTGCCAAACAAGGCACGTTTTTTCCAAGATATTTGCCACAAGGCACAATATACACAATTATTTTGAAGGAGACACACATGATGAAAAGCACAAAAAAAGGCTTTACTCTTGTTGAATTGCTGGTTGTTATTGCAATTCTTGCAATCCTGGCAACAGTTTCCGTTGTTGGGTACACTGCATTTGTCGAAAGGGCAAATCGCTCTATAGACGAACAAGTTGTTGCTCAACTCAACAATTTTGTTTTGGGCTACCTTGTGGAAACACCAAATGCCACAGCGCAAGACGTTTTGGTTGCTTTGGTGGATGACGGCGCAATGGACTTTGAACTTGCACACAAAAACCACTCTTTGGCTTGGGACTACACCAACAAACGCATTGTTTTGGTAGAAAACAATCAAGTTGTGTACCCCGAGTCTTGCAAACGCCCTGTAGACAGCACCGTTGTGGAACTTTCCCTTCCACAACTGGTAGATGACGCAACCACACTTGCAAACAGCATCAGCAACTTGGCGCAAGGCACAATTGGCTACTTTCTTGTTGATGGCAACGCAAACACGGCAAGCCCAATTGTTGTTGGCGCCCAAAACTTTGTGTTGGATGGCAAAAACGCAGGCACAATTACTGCACCAAGTTCCTCGGCATTCCGCCTGACGGAAAACGGAGCCAACGTTGTTGTTCAAAACTTGACAATTGACGTTACTGCCTCCACAAACGACAACACAGTTGCCAATTCGGCATTTTCCATCTACAAAACAAGCAACGTAACTTTGAACAACGTTGTTTTTTCCTCAACCTACTGCACGTTGTCTTCCTACCCAACGGACGGAATCGACAATCCAACAGTAAAAGTAACCAACAGCACGTTTACTGCGCCAACACCGCTTTTCATCACGGAAGGCACTTGGTACTTCCAAAACTGCACCTTCAACGGCTGTGTTAACGTGTTTGGTGGCGACGTGACGTTTGTCAACTGCACGTTTGTTGGCATTGGCGAAGGCTACTACAACAACGAAGAAGAAGCTAAATCTGCCGAGTACGGCCCTGTTGACCTTTCTGGCCACGCAATTTGCATCATTCAAGGTAGAGAAAATGAAGAATGCAAAAACGGACAAAGTTCCGTCAACTTTGTTGACTGCACAATTTCCGGAGAATACTTCTTTGGCACTTGCACACACGCAACAGCGCAACCCACAAACACAATTGTGGTTACAGGCACACCACGCAACGTATAATCAAAACCCAAAAGCAATGGCACAGCGCCGTTGCTTTTTTGCGTTGTTCAACTTTTGTATTTTTGCCCAATGGGCGAAATAAATATATTTTTTTTTGAAGGAGAAAACACTATGAGAAGCACCAAAAAAGGTTTCACCCTGGTTGAATTGCTGGTTGTGATTGCAATCTTGGCAATTTTGGCAACAGTTTCTGTTGTTGGCTACACTGCGTTCATAGAAAAGGCGCACCAAAGCGTGGCAATGCAGGAAATGACACAAATTCGCAACGCCCTTGTTGCGGAAGACATCATAAACAACTACTTCAATTTGGAAGATGGCATCAGTGGTGAAGGCATTGAAACAGTCTACGCAGACGAAGGCGACCCTGTTGGCGGACAAAGCGAAGCATTCTATGTTTTGGAATTTGTGAAAGAACTTGGCATTGCAGGCACGTTTGAAGTGTCCGAAGGCAAACTTTTGTTCTCCCCTGCAGGCAAAGATGCAACAGCAACTTGCGACTTTGTTACCGGCGAAATCTCCACTGCAAAAGGTGCTTTGGAAGACAATGATCAATCTACAGAACCTGTTGTTTGTCCACACACAAACGTAACTGCAACGGGAACAGACGCAACTTGCACAGAACCTGGATTCACCACCAGCACATGTGATGATTGTGGCGAAATTGTTTTTAACCAAGAAATCCCTGCAACTGGTCACGATTGGGCTGATGCTGATTGCGACACTCCAAAAACTTGTACAGTTTGTGGCGCAACTGATGGCGAAGCACTTGGTCACGATGAAGTGGAACACGAAGCACAAGCTCCTACTTGCACCACAATTGGCTGGGATGCTTACGTTACATGTACCCGTTGCGACTACACCACATATGTAGAAAAGAGCGCAACTGGACACACACCAAATGAAGATGATGACGACTGTACAACAGCTGTAACTTGCCAAAACTGCGACCACGTTTTTGTTGAAGCAAAAGAGCACGTTGCACCAGACACTGGTATTCTAGATTGCACTGTAGATATCGAATGTGCAAACGATGGTTGCGACTACGTTATTCGTGAAGGAAACGACAACCACACACCTGGCGCAGATGACGGCGATTGCACAACACCAATCTATTGCAGCAATGAATATTGTGATCAAATTGCTGTAGAAGCAAAAGAACACGTTGCTGGCGGAGCTGTTAGAGAAAACGAAGTTGATGCTACTTGCACAACCGCAGGCTCCTACGACAGCGTAGTTTACTGCACCGCTTGTAATGCAGAAATCTCTCGCACACCTGAAACAATCCCTGCAACTGGTCACACACTCGGCGAAGATGACAAGTGCGCAAATTGTGGTATTCCATGCCAAAAAGTTACAATTTCTTTTGCTGATGTAGCAAATCGTACGGAATTTTCTGCTACAAAACAAGTTTGGGAACAAAATGGGATCGTTGTTACAAACAACAAGGCTTCCAGCACAACCAATGTAGCAGACTATTCAAACCCTGCACGTTTTTATAAAGGTTCCGAACTTATCATTTCTTATGTACAAATTGAGAAAATTGTATTTAATTGCAAAGAAGGTGCTGCTGATCTAAACAGTTGCCTTTCCGACGCAACAACAAATGGAGAAACAGTAACTGCAACCTTCTCCGACAGCCCTGATTCTGTTTCTATCGATTTGACCGCTGGCAAGGTATTTATTTACACAATTGAAGTCTATACATTCTATGTTTGTCCACATGAAAATACTTCTACAAGCGAAGTTCCTCCAACATGTACAGAAGCAGGTTACACCATCACCACATGCGATTTCTGTGGTACTGAATTGAGTAGAATTGATGGCGAACCTGCAACAGGTCACACAGTAGTTGTTGATGAAGCAGTAGAAGCAGGATGCACATCTACAGGTTTGACAGAGGGCAAACATTGTGATGTTTGTGGCGAAACTCTTGAAAAACAAGAAGTAGTTGATGCTACTGGTCACGACTATGTTGACGGAAAATGTTCTGTTTGCCAAGCAATTGAACCTAGTGAAGAACAAATAGGATTGCTTGCAACATTCACAATGGGCGAAGATGGCAATGCAACACACGTGGACGGCTCTAGCGACAAAGCAAGCTATAGCGAAACTGTAGGCGAATACACACTAAATTTGACTGGTGCTTCAAAAATGTACCCAGATTCTATTGATGCCAAAGGTAATGGAGCCTTGAAACTTGGCGCTAGCAGTGCTGCAGGAAAATTCACCCTAACTGTAGGAGATAATATTACCAAGGTTGTTATTCACATTGCTGGTTATAAAAATAATACCGCAAAAGTGACAATCAACGGAACTACTCATACAATTTCAACATTGTCTAATAATGGTGAATACGAAGCAATTGAAATTGACACAACTGCGAATAAAACAATTACCTTTACAACAGCTTCAGGCGGTTGGCGTGCGATGGTAAACACAATTGAGTTCTATGGCGTTGGTGGTAGCACAACACCAGATTCTGGCGAAGGCGAAGGTGGCGAAACTCCGGATATTGGCGAAGGTGGCGGAACAGCAGACCTGAATACGCTTTCAACGAGTACAAGTTATGGTAAATCTACAACTGAGGATGGTTGGGTAGCAACAAACTCAGCAGTGCTTAAGGGTGGTACATCCAATGCTAGCCCTGTGTTCTCTTGTATAGGCACTGAAGAAGATTTCGCTGTGTGTCTAAACGGAAAAACATCCGCAAAAGGAAGTTTGGTGTCACCAACTCTTTCGGGAGGTATTTCTAAACTAACATTCAATTGGACTGCTGTATTTGGAGATTCTAAACTTGGAGGAACAATCACAATTAAAGATACACAAGGCAACACACTTGCAACATACACTTTTGGCTCCAACAGCGTGACTAAATTTAATGTTCAAGCAGAAACATGGGAGTTGGAAACACCTATTGCAGGTGATTTTACAATTGAAATCGTAAATAATTGTCCAAGCAACAATAATAGCAATGGCGATAGACTTGCTATTTGGAACATTACTTGGGAAGGCTATGCCGAATAACCCCCCCCCCAAACACCCCAAGGGGCGAACGAAAGTTCGCCTCTTTTTTTTTGCTTTGGCAAGGGTTTTGTCTACGTTTTGGACCGTCGGGGACGCCGTTCCCTACAAGGGCAATATTGAGCCGTGTTGTCAAAAAAAATATCTGCCACCATATTGTGAAAAAAAATTTTGGAGCAAGCCTTGCTTGGAAGTCCACTTTGGTTGAAAATGTGCAAAAGAACCCAAAACAACGTTTGCGGACCATCGGGGACGTCGTTCCCTACAAGGCAATACTGGGCGTGTTGCCACACACAAGACCTCTGTCGGCAAAGCAATTCCACCACTTTTTGCAACAAAAAAGCACCACCGCTTGGGTGATGCATTTGTTTTCTGTTGGGTTGCAACCTAGTTTTCGGACAAATCAAGCAGTTTTTTGATTTGGTCAAGAAGTTCGTCGGTGTTGCCATCGGCAGGGGTTTGTTGCACCTTGCCAAGCAGGTCGGCGCCGGTTGTGGAAGATGCCGTTTGGTCGCCCTTGAGGGAAGCAATTTTGTCCATTAGCGACTTTGTTTCCGCCATGATGTCGCCACTTGGTGTTGGTTGTGGGGCAACGGGTGGCTCAACGTGCACGGCAACGTCCGCACCACCACGAAGGCGACGGATTTCGTCCAACAGGGCTTCGGTTTTTTGCACGGATGGGTTCTTGGCAACGGGTTGGGTTGCCTTGGGTGCGCTTGTGGGCGCTTGCTTGAAAGAGTGCTTCTTGATGGGCAATTTGAGGGTTGGTTCCACGCCTGTGTCGATTTTTTCCGAAACAAGCGCCATGGAAGCCTCGTCGGCATTGTCGCAAGCAACAACGGCAATTCCACGTTTGCGAAGGAAACTGTAGAAATGCACCATGTCGTGCGGGGCGGAAACAACCACAACTGTGTCTACAAGTGGGTTGGAGCAAACAACTTCCGTTGCATCCACCAAAATGCGATGGTCAAAAACCTTGTTGCCACGCTTTTTCAAGCGCAAGGGCATGTACAGGGTGAAGCCACGCTTGTTGGCATGGTGAAGAACGGCACGGTGGCGCTTGTCTGTTGCGCCGTACACAGCGCCAAACAAAATTTCGCCCATTTCTTCGGCTTGTTCCACCACGGTTTCGTAGTGGGTGTAGGTCATGGATGTGTTTGCCACGTCCACAAACAACGCAATTTTTCTGTTTTGAAGCATGTTGCTACCTCCAATTTGTGCAAGTTGCACGGTGGGATGTTTTTGTTTGAATATATTTTACAGCAAATTAGCCATTTTGTCCATACTTTCGTTGGTAGTAAAACAAATATTGTTGGCAAAGGCCGGCATCTTGCCCAAAAAGATTGCAGAAAAATGCCGAAAGTTGCGTGTCCTTGTGGCCAGCCTCGAAGTGGGCGTGGTACACCTTTTTGAGCCAAGTGTCCACAGGGAACACGTCGCCACGGTGCATGCCGAACAGCAAAATGCAATCGGCAACCTTGGGGCCAACGCCGGGCAAAGTTAGCAACTGCTTGCGAGCCTCGTCCGTTGGCAAATTGCGCAGTTCCTCCAACGGGAAAGTTAGCAGTTTTTGCGCAGTTTGCTTCAAGAATTTGTCTCGGTAGCCTGCACCAATGGACGTGTAGAACTCAACAGGCGCATTTGCCATTGCTTGCACGGTGGGGAAAGCCCTGCCGTAGGGTGTTGGTTCGCCCAAAGCGTTGCACAGCCTTTCCACAATGGTTTGGATGCGCTTGATGTTGTTGTTTGCCGAAATGATGAAGCAAAACACCATTTCCGTCAAGTCTTGGTTGAGGATGCGAATGCCCTTGCCACACTGCACTGCCTTTTGCATGATGGGCGACATTGCCGAAATGCGGTCCACCTTGCTTTGGTAGTCTGTTTGCAAATCGAAAAAGTGGCGGAAGTAGTCCGGGTGGTCGGTGGAAATTTCCACGGCGTTGGGCAGTTGGCGAACGATGGCAAATTTGTTTTGGGAAAACACGTGGAAAGTGTTTGCATCAATTTGCTTGTAGCGGAAAATTTGCCCGCACTCCAAAGTGTCTTGCACGTTGAAGCAGTTTGCCGAAACTAAAAAAGTTTGCATTTTGCATGCCTCCTTGGAAAATTTTGAAGGGTTGTTGCCCTTGCAAAATTGTTGGTTTTTGTTGGTTTTGATTTTGTTTTGTCTAAAATTTTTGTTTTTTGTAAATTATTTTAGATTTTTGTTAGTTTTTGTTTTTTATTTTCTAAAAAATTTGTTTTTTGTTTTTTATTTTGGTTTTTTGTAGTTTTTGATTTTGTTTTGTCTAAAATTTTTGTTTTTTGTAGATTATTTTAGATTTTTGTTGGATTTTGTTTTTAATTTTCCAAATAATTAGTTTTTTGTTGGTTTTGGTAGTTTTTTGTATTTATTTATTGGATTTTTTCCAAAAACCTAGTTTTTTGTTTGTTTTTGTTTTTAATTTTCCAAAAAATTAGTTTTTTGTTTGTTTTTGTAGATTTTTGTTTGTTGAAACACAAAAGTCACCAATTTTGCTGTGCAAGGTGGTTGCAAAGGGTTGCAAATGTGTGCGCCATCCCTGATTTTTGCGCCACCAAGGCAAAATGCTCACGCTTGTGGTTGAAGTTGGTTGACACTAGCAAAACTGCAACTTGTGGTTTGGGGCGCACACGGCAACAAAAGGTGGTTGGGGAGGGAGGGGCGGGGAGTTTCCTTGCGGAACAGGCGTTGCAAGGCAAAAATTTTGGTGCGCAAAAGTACAGCCTCAACTCTCCACAAGCCCAAAGGCACAAATGGCAATCCAGCCCAAAAACTAGCCAAAAATGCATAAAGGCACGATGTGGTATCGTGCCTTTGTTGTGTTAGATTTTTTGTTATTCGCAAACGGGATAGACGGAAACTTGTCTTCTTGTTTTGTCCTTGCGTTCGAATTTTACAACGCCATCTACCAATGCAAACAATGTGTCGTCCTTGCCGATACCAACGTTGTTACCGGGGTGGAAGTGTGTGCCACGTTGTCTAACAAGAATATTTCCTGCACGAGCCATTTGTCCGTCGGCACGCTTTGCGCCAAGACGTTTGGATTCGCTGTCACGACCGTTTTTAGTGCTACCCACACCTTTCTTGTGAGCAAACAACTGCAACTTAATGAACATCATGTTAAATTACCTCCAAATTGATGTAGTCGGAATACTCTGTGTAAAAATCGTCCAAACCGCACAGCATTGTGTTGAGAACAACGTCGGCATCGTGCCTTTCCTGTGGGGTGAGATTTTGTGGCAAAGTAAACCTGAGTGAGCCTTGTTCCTCGTCCGTAGTGTACTTGACGTTGATGCCAACCACTTTGAGTAGCCCCAACAGGGCCGACTGAATAAGTGTGGAAACGCCTGCGCAAACAATGTCTTCGCCTTGCTCGCCGTAGCCTGTGTGGCCGGAAGCAACTACTTCGACGATGGATTTTCCTTTTCTGATTACCGTGATATCTGTCATTAGCCGATGGAAATTGTGTTAACCTTCAACTTTGTGTAAGGTTGTCTGTGACCTTGACGCTTACGGATGTTTTTCTTTGCTTTGTAGGTGAAGATGTGCAATTTCTTGCCTTTGCCATGCTCTACTACTGTTGCAAGTACTTTAACTTTGGATGCATCTGCGCCAGCGTACACGTTTGTGTCGTCGCTTGCCAAAACTACTTCCAATTCAACTGTGGAATCTACTTCGGCATTCAAAAGTTCTGTTTCGAAAACAAGACCTTCTGTAACCTTGTATTGCTTGCCACCTGTTTTAACAATTGCGTACATGTTGTGTTACCTCCCATTCTAGAGTCTCGCTAAACAAGGGTGATTGAAAACTTCAATGCTTGACAAATGAACCCTTTCTATGCGGCCGTTATATATTTTACTGTACAATGCTTTTTTTGTCAACAAATTTCACGCCTTTTTGCAACCTTTTGGCGCAATTTTTTTGACTTTTTTGCAAATTGCAACCTTGCAAAGCGCAACAACGCAATGCAGAACAAATTCCCATCCCCCACCACGGATTTTTGCCACAAAACGCACAGTCCGTTGCAAAAACCCTGCGCTTGCAATGGCGCTGTTGCAACGCCTTTCCATCAAACAAGGCAAGACCGTGTCTGTGATGATGCCCTATGCCGACAGTTTTAAGTACGTTGCCGATTGGTACTGCCAACTTTGGGGCGAAAGCCTTGGCAAGGAAAAGGATGTGGACGGCAACCTTGTCAACGTTGGTCAAACACCGTTGAAGTGCTTTGGCGCAACTGTTTTGTGACAACTTGGTGCTAGAAAGTGACCTTTCTACACAAACAACGTTGACACAACGCAAAAAAAACGCATAGATTTTGCAAAAAACAGCCACACTAGAAACATCAAAACAAAAGGAGAACGGTATGCCAAAAAGCAAACAAAACAATCACGAGTACTACGCCAACTACGAAACTTGCCGAAACAGGATGTTCGACCTGTACGACATGGACGACCAAATTGAAGATTTCCATTTGGATTTTGCCAGCGCATTTTTGGGGGATGACAATGCAAACAACGGAAAATAATTGCAACGTGCTTGCCACCAAGGAAGTCGTTTCCGACCTGTACAAAAACGTGACGATGAACGTGCATTCCATCAAGGTGCTTGTGCCACTTGTGTACAACGAGGAAATGAAAGCAATGCTGAACAAGCAATTGCAAACCTACCAAGACTACACCAACCAAGTGGAAAAGTTGTGCCAAACGTTGAATTTTGCGCCCACGCCTGCCCCAAAAGCAGTAATTCTTATGGCGGAAATGGGGCTGAAAAGCAAGATGATTGCCAACAAAAGCACTACCCACGTGGCAAAAATTATGCTTCAAGGCACTTTGAACGGAATAATAGATTTGTACCGATTGCTAAACCACAAAGCCGACGTACACCCCGAAGTTGTGCTGTTGGCAAAGCAAGTGTTGCGCTACGAAGAAGGTTGCTTGGAAAACGTAAAAGCCTTTTTGTGAGCAAAAAAAAATGAGCAAGACTAGAAGGAAACTTTGCCTTTTACCCTTGCTCTTTTTTGTTTGTGTTGTGTTGACAAATTGTAGAATTCAATACTTGCGCTTTTCTAGTGCAAAAGCGCCCACCCGTGGTGCGAAATTACAACGTTTTGCAAATTTCTTCCACAATTTGTTGTGGGCTTTTGCCGTTGGCAAATTGCGCCGATTGTTTGCACTACAAAAACTTGAATTTGTGCTTGAAGTTGGTTGCATCCTTGTAGCCAAGTTTGCCGTAGAAATGCTCGTGCATTTCGTCGTTGATTGCCGAAAGTTGAAGTGTTGCAACGCCCATTTGCTTGACACGGCGTTCAAGTTCCGCCATCATTTGCGTGCCAACGCCTTTGTTTTGGTAGGCGCTTGCCACAACAATTTCAGCAAGATTGTAGGCTGTCAAGTCGAAAAAAGTTTCCATTCTGCCCATTGCAAAAGCAATTGGTTGATTGCCGATTTCGGCAATGAGGCAGTAGGAATCGGGTGAACCAAGCACTTGCCAAATGCGCTTGTACACAAGGTCGGGCGTCCATTCGTCGCCCGTGCTGTTCCAATATTCCACAAACATGGGGATGACACGTTGGATGTCGTCCCTGTTCATTTGTCGGTAGGTGATGTTCATGTTGTTCTCCTGTTGATTGTAGGCTTTTGAAGCGTTGCGCCTGTGTTGGAAATTGCACCGTTTGGGATTTTGCATTGCATTTCCACACAAAAATGCCACCACGTGGTGCGAAATTACAAGGCTTTGCAAATTTCTTCCACAATTTGTTGTGGGGTTTTGCCGTTGGCATCAATGCAAATTTTGGCAAAAGTTTGGTAGTAGAAATTGCGAGTTTCCATTGTTTGCGCAAGTTGTTTTGGGTGCATTTGCCAAAACAGTGGTCGGCTTTGGTCGATGCGCTCGAATGCCGTTTGCGTGTCTATTTGTAGCCACACCACCGTGCTGTTTTGCGCAAGGGCGGAAAATTTGGGCGCAAGCACGCTTCCACCACCACACGCCACAACGGTGTTTTGTGTTTGGCAAAGTTGCTCCACCACGGTGTTTTCCGTACGGCGAAAAAACAACTCGCCTTTTTGCTGAAAAACGTTGGCAATTGTGTCGCCACAAAGTTGCACGATTTGCTCGTCCACGTCGACAAACTGCAAACCTAGTTGCTGTGCAAGCAATTTGCCAACGGTTGTTTTGCCGGAAGTGGCAAAGCCCACCAAAACTATGTTTTTCATTGTTGCTCCTTTGCCAAAAATGCAACGGCGTCTAGGTAACTTTGCACACCTTTGCCTAGAAATTGCGCAACGCAAACGTCCTTCAACACGTCAACGTGGCGGAAAGGTTCACGTTGGTAGATGTCCGTCATGTGCACTTCCACAACGGGCACGGACATGCATTCGATGCAGTCCCTCAATGCAATGGAATAGTGGCTGTAGGCGCCTGCGTTGAACACAACGGCATCGGCAGTTGTTTGTTGCAAAATGTCCACAAGAGTGCCTTCGGAATTGCTTTGTTGGCACTCAACTTGGATGCCAAGCGTCTTGGCAAAGTCCACCACTTTTTGTTGCAAAGTTTGCAAAGTGTCGCTTCCGTACATGTTGACATCTCGCTTGCCAAGCATGTTCATGTTGACACCATTAAGTAGCAAAATTTTCATTTTTTTACCTCGAATTTTCCCCAAAAACGTGGGGGCGTGTGCTAGAAATTGTTGAAATCGTGTTGGAACGACAAGTAGTTGTTTTGAATTGGTGTGCCCGTCCACAAGGCAAAACTTTTTGCGCCTTGGTGGTAGAGCATTTGCAAGCCTTCCACCACCGTCAAGTGGCGTTCTTCCGCTTGCTTTTTGATGCCACTTTGCCCTTTGTAGGCGGAAACAAGCACAAACTCAACGCTTGGCGGAAGTTGAATTTGCTGTTCGAATTGGCATTCGGGAACAAAAGTCAGCACTCCAACGGGGTTTTCCACTTGTTGCAAATGGAATTGCTTGGCAAGGCTGTCGACGTGCGATTGCGTGCGATTTAGCACTTGCACTTTGCAATTGTGCTTTTGCAATGCGCACAAAGCAGTTTTGGCTGCGCCACCTGCACCCACCACCCAAATGGGAAGGTTTGCCAAGTTGACACCGCAACTTGCAATGGCTTGCTCCATGCCGTAGCCATCGGTGGTTTGTGGCACCACGCCCCTGCCAATTGTGTTGACAGCAGGACAATTTGCGCCAAGAAGTTGGGCGTACCTTTCCTTGAAAGGCATCGTTACGTTGAGCCCGTCAAAACTGTTGTACACCTCCATCAACTGTTGGTCGGTTGCATGCTTTGGCAACTCAACAAGCGTGTGCGTGATGCAAATTCCTGCGTGTTTTGCAAGGTTGCGCATCAAAATTGGCGACTTGCTTTGGGAAATGTCCGAGCCAACAAGCGCAAGGTTTTTGGGGAAAATGCCAAGGCATTGCAAAAAGTTGGGGAAGGACACGTCAAACGGTTGTCCGTCCACGCTTCCCCCACCACACAAGTTGGCAAGAACAACGCCACACATTGCCATGCGATGGTCGTTGTGGCAACAAAAGTGTGGGGACGTGGGCAAGTTTCCTTGTGAAACGATGGTCAAATTGTCGCCATCGAACAGGCATTGGCAATTGCACTTTTTTGCCATTTCCACAATTGCTTGAATGCGATTGCACTCCTTGAATTGCAGTTCCCTAACGCCAAAAAACTTGTGCGTGCCCTTGGTTGCAATGGCAACTACGGCAAGCAACGGAATTTCGTCGATAGCCGAAACAACTTGGCTTTCCGTTGCAACAATGCTACCAAACTTGCTTGGAAAAACGTGCAAATCGGCAACTTGCTCGCCACACACAATTTTTGTGTTGCAAAGCGTGTAGTTCAAGCCACAATTTTGCAAAATTTGCAACAATCCCGTGCGAAGTGGGTTTGTGCAAACGTTGGAAAAAGTTGCGCTTTTGCCGGACAAGACTGCCAACACAAGTGGAAACGCCACGGAAGAAAAGTCGTTTGGAACAGTTGAATTTGCGCACACGGGTTGCCCCTTTTGCACCGTTGTGGAAAGCCCGTCCACCACAACGTTGCATCCAAAACTTACAAGCATGTTTTCCGTGTGGTTGCGGGTTGCAACTTGCTCGGTGTAGGTTGTTTTGCCCTCGGCAAACAGCCCTGCAAGAAGCACTGCGCTTTTGACTTGCGCCGACTTGACTTCAGCAACAACGTGCGTTCCAACAAGTTTGCAAGGCTTGGTTGCAAACAATGCGCCCTCCACTTGCTTGAACTTTGCGCCCATTTGTTCAAGGGGCTTTTGCACCCTGTCCATGGGGCGTTTGCAAAGCGTTTGGTCGCCAACAAAAGTTGCTTCCACGCCAAGCCCACACACAAGTCCACACAGTAGCCGTGCCGTTGTTCCGCTGTTTTGGCAATCCAGCACCACTTTGTTGTTCGGCTTGGAAATTGGCGTGACAAAAGCCGTGCTACCTTGAAAAACAATGGTAGCACCCAATTTTTGCAAACAGTCGACAGTTGCCAACACGTCCTTGCACAGGGAAACATTGAAAATTTTGCTTGGCTCTTTGCTGATGGAAGCAAGAATCAGCGCCCTGTGGGAAATGGATTTGTCGGGGCAATGCACGTTGCCAATTTGGAATTTTCCGTCAAGCCAAATCATGAAGTAGTTGTTGCACCTTTTGGGAAGAAATCAAAAACTTTTTGTACCCCTTTTGCGTGGGGAACACAAAGCCAATTTTGTGAAGTTTGTTCTTTTTGTCTTGCTCAACAAGGTTTGCAACGCCTTCCACAAGTGGAAGAATGGCAAAGTTGTTGGCAATTTGTTCAAGCCACTTTTCGGCAAAACTTTGCCAGCAGTGCCCAAGTTGAAGCGCCAGTTTCGTTTCGTAGTACAGTCCGTTTGCAACGGCAAGCCCGTGCGGAACGTTGTGCAAAATTTCCAATGCGTGCCCAATTGTGTGGCCTGCGTTGAGAATTTGCCGAAGCGACTTGTCGTACGGGTCTTTTTGGCACACACGTTGCTTGAATTCAACACACAGGGGGATGGTTTTTTCCAACCCGTGCTGTACAAAACAATCGTCAATTTCCGAACAAAGCATGCGATACTTCAGCACTTCGCCCAAGCCGTTTTGCACTTCTTGCTGTGGCAAAGTGCGCAAAAAGTTGGTGTCCACAAACACGTCGGCACGGTGAAAACTGCCAACGGCGTTTTTTACACCGTCCAAATTGACGGCTGTTTTGCCACCGATGGAACTGTCCACTTGCGCAACCAAAGTTGTGGGGACGTGTGTTAGTTTTACGCCACGTTTGTACACCGAGCAGGCAAAGCCAACGGTGTCGCCAACGCAACCGCCACCAACGGCAACCACGTGCCCATCCTTGCCAAGTTTGTTTGCCAAAAACCAAGCGCAAAGCATACCAACGTTTTCCAACGTTTTGGCGCTTTCGCCGTTGGGCAACACAAAAACATCGTTGCCATGCAAGTTGTACAGTTTTCCAACGTTTTGGTCGGTCACAAACAAACAGCCTTGAAAATTATGTTTTAAAAATTGTCCGTAGGTTATCAATTTTGTTGCTCCGTTAGTTGTTTTGTCAGTTGATTTGCCAACACAATTGCCAAAATGTTTTCGCCAATAACGCCAACGTTTGGCACAACGCAAGTGTCGGCACGCTCGTAGTGAGCAGTTGTTTGTTCAAAAGTTTGGCTGTTGATGCTTGGCGCACCCACAACCGTTGGCACAGGTTTGACAACAAGGCTACACAAAATGTCCTGCCCTGTGGAAATGCCACCCACAATGCCACCACACTTGTTGGAAGAGTAGACAATTTTGCCGTTTTGCACCTCCAAAGTGTCGCAAGCAGAAAGTCCATCCAAACTTGCGTACTTTTCGCCAATGCCAAAGGAAATGCCCTTGACGGATGGAATGCCCAAAAGTTCGGCGGAAATTTGCGCATCCAAACGCTTGTTGTAGGGGAAAATTTCGCCAATACCCATTGGCACGCCTGTTGCGCCCACCACAACAACTCCGCCCAAACTGTTGCCGTTTTGACGTGCTTGCTGGATTTTTTCCACCATCAGCCCCGTTGCGTACTTGCAAGGGCAATGCAAAATTTCAAAGTGTGGTTGCTCTTCCGACACGCCAAAAACGTACCTGTTTCGGCTGGCAATGCCACCAATTTTTTGCACATAGTGGAAAGTTGAAATGCCGTGCTTTGCCAAAAGTTGCTTGCAAATTGCGCCTGCAACCACGTAGCCAATGCTGTTGCGAGCAGAGGAAATTTCGACAATTTGCCGTACAGTCAGGTGTGGAAAGCGAGCCTTGCCCACAACGTCGGTGTGCCCACTGCGAAGGGCAACAATTTCCTGCCTTTGTTCAACGCACTTGTTGGCAACAGCAAATTCAACGGGGTTTCCGTCGCACACCACAACGCCGTTGTTTTCGCCAACAAATGTTACCAAGTCGGCGTTTGTTTGCCTGCTACTGCGCCCAAAACCCGTTTTGCGCCGTGCAAGTTGAAGATTGATTTGCTCCACCGAAAAGGCAAAGCCCTTGGGAAGCCCCGATATTTTTCCTGAGTAGCCCTGCCCGTGGGAAGTGCCACTAAATTGCAATTCTACCATAGTTTTGCACCTTGTTTTTGTTGAATTTCGCCACCACGGGGTGGCTGTTTTGCAAGATTGCCTGCTTTTGCCCAACAGGCTACTGGCTTTGCAGTTCCAGCCAATTTTGCGGGCAAGTTCTGTGCTGTTTGAACCAATCGGTTTGGCAAAGTTTTGTGTCGTTGTTGGAAAAGTACATTTTTACGTTGCCGTTCGTGCAAGCAAACACAATGTCGCCATTCATGGGTTTTACCGTGCCTTGTTCGTAGTCGTCCACAACTGTTGTGACGTACACGTTGGACGTGTACTTGCTGATTACGTCCACAAATTGTTGCGTGGGGAATTGGTTTTCGTTGGCGTCGGTGTACTCGTCGGTGCCTGCGCAACAGCACACACAAACGTACTGTGGTTGCACAACTCGCATCAATTCGTCGCAACTGGAAGTTTTGCTACCGTGGTGTCCTGCCTTGTACAACACGCACTTGGGCAATGGGTTGCCTTGTTGGTTGTAGTACTCTACCATTTTCTTTTCGCCCTTTTCTTCCAAGTCGCCTGTGAAGAGATAGTGGTTTACAAATTGCTCGTTGTTGGCGTTGCTTGGGTCGTAGCCGGGCAAGTATTGGTTGATCATCACGCACACGGAATAGTCGTTTTCCCCACTGCTTTGTGTGTTGAAATAGTAGTAGTTGTACAAAATTTCCAATTCCACGGTGTCGCTCAGTTTGTACACACGCTTTGCGCCGTCTTGCTGATTGAAGCATTGCGCTGCAGTGTAGTGAACTGCGCCTTGCTCAATTTCCCCTTGCCTTGCCAAGTAGTACCTGCCAACAACGCTTGTGTCGGACGGGTTGGTTTTGTTGGTTAGTGGGAAGTCGATGATTGTGCCCGTTTGGTAGGTTTCGAAAATGCCTGCCCTGCCACTTTGCGAATAGAATGCGCCAAGGTGGTCTTCGTGGCCGTGGGTTGCCACAACGTACTCCAACTTGCCGTCGGTGACAAATTGGTTGAGGTAGGCAACAAGCGTGGGCGCAGATGCGTTTTCCGCACCGGCATCAATCAAAAGGTCGGTTTCGCCCGCCTTGATGTACACGCAGTCGCCCGTCTTGTCGGAGCCAAGTTGCAAAAAGTGGATGGAAAGATCCTCTTGCTGAATTTGCTCAACGTTGTAGGTTTGAGAGTTTACAGGTGGAGTAGGTTGCGGGGGCTCCGGGTTTTCCGTGCCGGCAAGCAAATTTTTGATGGTTTGCACAACAGTGTGCGCAAGGTTGTCCAAAACTTCCACGCCCGTTGGGTTGCTGTCTACAACAAACATTGCCACGCAAAACACAACGACTATTACCACAAGCGCCACAATTGCGCCCTTGCTACCCTTGATTTTTGCCTTTTTGCTTCTTTTTGCCATTTTTCTACCCCCTTTTTGTTTAGTTTACAGTTTGTTTTTTGCTGAAATTACGTGTTGCAACGCTTTTCGCTGTGAAATTGCAACGCTGTTGGAAAGTTTGGTTTGCGGTTTTTTGCACGGCATACCTTGTTCACAATGCCTTTTGCTCAATTGCATTTTTGGGCAAAACTGCAAACGGTTTTGCTTTTTGAAACCGTCCTCAATGCAAACGTGTTTTCCAACCCAACGGCAAACGCTTGAATTTTGTTGCTTTTCTACAAAACTGTGTTTTGCCCGTTGCAAGGTTGTGGCAAATTGAGCCAAAACTTTTCCATATACATTATACCACATCACAGCGCTTGTTTCAAGTGGCTAAAACAAACTAGTGGCACAAATTTTGCAAGCACGGCAACCAACAAAAAGGCTGAACGTGCCAAAAGTTGCGCACAAAAGTTCAAAAACAAAAAATTGTTGCACTTTTTTTGTTGTTGCTGTTGACTGTTGCTTGTTTTGTTGGTACAATGTGTGTACAAACACTTTGGGGGAAAACAAATGACACAAGCACAGGTCTACGAAAAACTTGAGCAAGTCTTTGGCGAATTGGACAAAAAGTATGCCGAGAACGCACGCCGTGCCGGCACCGACTACACACCACGCCTTGCCGAAGACCACTACTTCTACGAAAAATGGCATGGACGCATGACGGAGCGAAGCTACAACGTCATTTGCATGATAGAAGACGGCATGTCGGTTGGCGAAATTGTGCGCCACTACCCCACCCCTGTGCCCCAAAACAGGCGAGATTGGGCAACAACCCCTGCCGAGTACATGTACGGCGGAACAACGCACACTCCACCCATCGTGCCACCTGCACGTTCCGGAAGTTCAAGAAGTCCATTTGCACGAAGAAGGGAATCTACCGAAAGACCTTCAACACGTCGCACTTCGACAAGTTCTTCCCACGCAACAAGCGAAACAACTGCTCCACGCCGAGAAAGGCGGGAACGTCGCACACGGAAACCACACTTCACCGACCCAATTTGGGATGCAGGCAAAGGCATCTATCGCAAAATTTGCACGCTCATCATTTTTTCCGCCGTGGGCTTGTTTATCTTTTGCTACTGCTTTGGCAGTTTGGGAAAGCCCAACACCGACGAATGGGCGCCCGCAGGCCTTGCCGTTGGTTTGTTTGTTGCAGGATTGCCAAACTTTTTGCAAGCGCTTGCCATTTGCTTTGGCTCGTCCCTTGCCTACAAGCACGACACCTACACCGTGACAACCTACGCCGACGGCCACAAAGAGTACGACGACAACTGGGCAAGTGACTTTGCCATGACAATTTTTGGCAAAATTTTGATTTTGCTACTTACGCCCTTTGTTGGTTGGATCATCACTCCGTTCAAGTACTTCCGACTGCGCCGACAGTACCACAATCTTGCCGGCGAACACTACAAAGATTTGCCGTTTTTGCGCAAAATTGCCTTCCCCACCTTGCTTGGCATTGCTTGGTTTTTTGTGTGCATCACAATGGCAGGCGCCATGGCAGGGATGTAGAAACTTCAACACATGTTTGAAACTACCACAATTTATAAAAAAACAAGTCCTCGGCAACGATTGCCGAGGACTTTTCTTTTACTCGTTTGGCTTAGTGTTTTCGAAAAGCAATTTTTGTGTGAACGTTCTTGCGCAAACGCTGGCTGACAGCAGTTGACGTTGTGCCAAAACTTTGCCAATAAAAAAAATCCCCCAACAATAGCGTGATGCTCTTAACGGAGCATTCACGCTAAACGATGTTTGCCCTTGCGGGCAAGTGATGTTGCCTTCGGCAGTGATGCTCACTGCGTGAATGATGTTACGTCTGACGGCGTAGTGGGCAAACATCACATCACTGCGAGCATTTGCGAGCAACATCACTATGCGTAGCATAACATCACTTTTGCGTTAGCAAAAACATCACTAACAGAAAAAAGAGCATACATACAAGATTTTTCGTCTTGTGCGTGTGCTCTTTCTGTTTGTAATAGGGGTTGGGGCTTAGCCCATTCAGGATTTGTTTAGACAAATGCGATGCTCGCACTTAGTGGTATTTTTGAATTCTCCGCTAAGGAATTACCCTTTTATTGGAGAATTTTGTGCGCAAAACTAGTTTTGTGTTTGTTCCAAGTAGTGCTTGATGGCTTGGAAAGACTCGTCGCTGATGTGATGCTCCATTTTGCAAGCGTCCTGCGTGGCAATTGCTTGGTCAACTCCAAGGGAAACAAGCCACCTTGTGAGCAATGCGTGGCGTTGCAAAATCTTTTCGGCAACGGCAAGCCCGGACGGCGTCAACGAGATGTAGCCGTTTTCGTCCACAACAACGTAGCCACCCTTTTTGAGCAAGCCCATTGCACGGCTGATGGACGGTTTGCTGTAGCCCATGTGTTCGCCAATGTCTATTGCTCGCACGCAAGATTTTTGCTTGGACAACACCAAAATTGTTTCCAAGTACATTTCGCCAGATTCTTTCAATGCCATTTTTGCACCTCAATTTGTTATGCTACCAATGTAGCACATTTCCAATGTTTTTGCAAGAGTATTTGCGCATTTTGCCAAAAAATTACGCAACTTGCGTGTTTTGCAACAAAAAAAGTGGGCAAACAGCGTTGTTTGCCCACGGCTTTGTTTTGTTCTACTTTTTGGGATTGTGGCAACTGTCCTTCATGGCGCAGTGTTCGCAACCGCAACCACAAGAAGATTTGCCTTGCTTTTTGTTTTTGATTTGTTTTGCAACAACAAGAACAATAATTGCAACAACGGCAATTGCAACCACAAGTGTGCCCCAGTTTTGCATTAGCCATTCTTTCATAAAATACCTCTACTTTTGTTTTTGCACCTTGTAGGCAGGGCGGAAAAGGAAAAATCCAAAGCCACCAAGCACAGCAATTGCAAAAATCAAACCAACCACGTTTGGAGTGCCACTAAACAGCAATCCGAACTGGTAAACTACCAAACAAACGGAGTAGGCAAGCGCTGTTTGGTAGCCAAGAGCAAACAAAGTCCACTTTGCGCTGTTCATTTCACGCTTGATTGCACCCATTGCGGCAAAGCAAGGTGCGCACAACAAATTGAAAATGAGGAAAGAGAAACTTTGAAGTTGTGTCATTCCGCCGAAGTCCAACACGCCGAACACGCCAACAACTTCTTCCTTGGCAACAAGGCCCATGATGGTTGCAACGGTTGCCTTGATGTTGCCAAAGCCAAGTGGCGCAAACAACCAAGAAAGCGCATTGCCAACGTAGCCCAAAAGGCTGTTTTCCAACGCCATTTCCGTGTCGAACAAAAACTTGCCGTCTACCACGCCAAGGGTTGAGCCAACCCAAATAACAACGCTGGCAAGCAAAATGATTGTGCCGGCTTTTTTGATAAACGACCAACCACGTTCCCAAGTGGAACGCATCAAGTTTACAAACGTTGGCATGCGGTATTGTGGCAATTCCATAACGAACGGCGCAACGTCGCCTGCAAACAATTTGGATTTTTTGAGCATAATTCCGGAAAGAACCACGGCAACAACGCCAATGAAGTACGCCACGGGCGCAACCCACCACGCACCGCCAAACAGTGCCGATGCAATAAGCGCAATGATTGGCAATTTTGCTCCACAGGGGATGAAACTTGTTGTGATGATTGTCATTCGGCGATCGCTTGCGTTTTCTATTGTACGGCTTGCCATGATGCCGGGAACGCTACATCCTGTGCCAATGAGCATTGGGATGAAGGATTTGCCCGACAAACCAAACTTGCGGAACAACTTGTCCATTACAAACGCAACACGTGCCATGTAGCCACACGCCTCCAAGAAGGCAAGAAGCAAAAACAGCACAAGCATTTGTGGAACAAAGCCCAAAACTGCGCCAACGCCACCAATGATGCCGTCGATTACCAAACTTTGAAGCCAAGGCGCACAGTTGATTGCTTCCAATCCGTTGCCAACAAGGACGGGGATGGAAGGCACCCAAACACCGTACTGTTCGGGGCTTGGTGCGTTGCTGTTTTCGCCAAAGGCAATTTCGTAGTTTTGCACCACGTCATGGCCATTTTCCACCAAAACGTCGGCATACACACCGTACGCTTCGTCAAATGCAAAGAAGTCGCCTTGCGTTACTGCATCCAACATTTCTTGTGCGCCAACAACGTTGTTCTCCACGGCATTTTGCAAAATTTCAACATAGTCTTGTGTGAACAAATGTTCCGTTGCGTGGTCGTTTACTGCTTGTTCGTACTGACCTTGGCCAATGCCAAACAAGTGGAAACCGTCGCCAAACAAACCGTCGTTTGCCCAGTCGGTAGCCCAAGTGCCCACGGTAGAAACGGAAATGAAGTAAACAAGGAACATCACCAACGCAAAAATTGGCAACGCCAAGAAACGGTTGGTAACAATTTTGTCAATTTTGTCGGAAACTGTCAGTTTGCCTTGGTTTTGCTTGTGGTAGCAACCCTTGATGAGCGCTTCAATTGCAACGTAGCGTTCGTTTGTGATGATGCTTTCGCTGTCGTCGTCCAACGCCGTTTCCAATTCAACAACAACTTGTTCAATTTGTTGCAAAGTTTGCTCGTCCAACTTCAAAAACTTTTGCGCACGGCTGTCTCTTTCCAACAGTTTGATGGCAAACCAACGTTGTTGAAGCCTGTCTACCTTGCCTTGAACAATGCCTTCCACCTTGGCAATTGCTTGTTCAACGCTTTGCGCAAAGGTCACGCAAGGTTGAATTTTTTTGCTTTGTGCGTGCTTGATGCAAACTTCCGATGCTTCCAAGCAACCTGTGCCCTTCAATGCGGAAATTTCCACCACGGGGCACCCAAAACGGCGAGAAAGTTCGGCAGTGTTGAGTTGATCACCATTCTTTTTGATGACGTCCATCAAATTGATTGCCACAACAACGGGAACGCCAAGTTCAACAAGTTGCGTTGTGAGGTACAAGTTGCGCTCCAAGTTGGTGCCGTCCACAATGTTCAAAATGACGTCGGGGTGTTCGTTGACGATAAAGTTGCGTGCAACAACTTCTTCCTCGGTGTAGGGCGAAAGGCTGTAGATACCCGGCAAGTCCACCACAGTCACGTCGTCGTGCTTTTTCAATTTGCCTTCTTTCTTTTCCACAGTTACCCCGGGCCAGTTGCCAACAAATTGGTTACTGCCTGTAAGCACGTTGAACAGCGAGGTTTTTCCGCTGTTGGGGTTGCCTGCAAGTGCAATTTTTATCATTTTTCCTCCATAGTTAGCCGTTGCTAACCTTCTTGTTCAAAAAAATTCGTTTTGCAACGAATTTTGCATTTTCTTTGGTGCAAATTTGTGCCTACAACACTTCAATTTGTTGCGCATCGGCTTTGCGAATGGAAAGTTCGTAGCCACGAACGGTAAGCTCCAATGGGTCGCCAAGTGGCGCAACCTTGCGCACGTACACGCTGATTCCCTTTGTGATGCCCATGTCCATGATGCGACGCTTCACTTTGCCTTCGCCATGAAGTTTGACAACTGTTGCGCTTTGACCAACTGCAACGTCTCTCAAAGTTTTCATTTTTTCCTCCATTTTCCACACACGGGTGCGGACTTTCAACATTTTTGCATTGTAGTTAGCGCACTTTGCAACTCAACTTGCACCACCTTGCGCACTGCGTTTTGGTGTGTGCCTTACGTCGGTTAGCAATGGGTAACTGCACGGCAAAATTGTTGGTTAGCCTTTGCTAACCACGGGAATTATACACAAAATTGAAATTTTTGTCAAACGTTTTTCGCCCCAAAAAAAACATTTTTTCTTGGAAAAATTTGCGCTTATCTTAGAAGTGCGTTGTGTGCTTTGTTGCCAACACCTTGCAATTGTTGTTGCCAATTTTGCCACTTGCAAAACGCAACTTTGCAAAAAAATGGGGCAAGTTGCCCTGCCCCACCGTTTCTACTCTGTTTTGTTGCCAAACAATGCAATCAAAGCCTTGTTGATGACGTTGACACACACAGTGATGCTGTCTTCCGACACAATGCCCTGCAAAAGTTGGTACAGTTTTGCACGCTTGCCGTCCTCGTCCAAATCGCTTGTGTAGATGGCAACGGCGTTTGCCGAAACCACCTTTACTTGGTCAACAAAGTTTTGCATGGAAATTTCGTTGTTCACAAGTTGCTTGCGCACGTTGCCAAAGTACAACAGTTGGTTGTAGAAAATGCCAAACGTGTCGTCCTTCAACAAACTCTTCAAACTTTTGCCGGAAAGAGAGGCAAAAAACTTGAAAATTACCGACGAAAGCGCCCCAATGGTTGCTGTGGAAACAACAATTTTGGGCACAACGGAAAAGTCCAAAGGTTGTGGAAAGAACACAAACGCATCCAAAATTGCAAAAATGCCACCAAAAATGAAGGGCAACACCACGGCAAAATCGAAGTTGTGCAAAATGTCCACCTTGACCTTGTTTACAACAAGTTTTTTGACGACTTGCGTCAACAAACAAGTTGCAATTGCATACGTCACAAAATAGAGGTTTTCGCTGTTTTTGAGAAAGTTGAACAGCGATTGAATGAATGTTTCAAAATCCATAGTTGGTACTCCTTGAAAAATATTTTTTCCACAGTCCCAATGGATTTTTGGTTGCAAGTCCCCTTTGCTACCACTTCCATTGTAACACACAAAATTGCCAATTTCAAGGTTTGTTCTCGACTTTTTTGCTTTTTGGCAAAGTATTTTTTGTTGGAAAACGTCGAATTGCAAAACTTGACCTATACCACGCCCAAACTACACAAAAACTTGCCAAGCAACCTTGGAACACAGCCAACATGGGAATGCAAAAACAAAATTGAAAAAAGTGACTACTCTACAAATCAACCATTACCAATAGAAACTGCACCACCTAGAATTTTTGCCACAATACTTCAAAACGCCGAGGCAACACAAAAACGGAATTGAGAAACAACCGCAACAAGTGCAAGCACAAAACAAGTTTACACACAACTGCACCACCAATTCAAAATTGCCACACAAAAGCACAAAAAAGGCATTCTACAAAACAAATGCAACGCTTCAACGCAAAACGCTCTGCAAATTGCGCAAAAAAAAAGAACCTGGCTCTTTGCCAAGTCCTTCTGTTTTTCAACAATGCTAGTTGATGGTTTGCTTGTAGATTTCGTTTTTGGAAACGTTGCGGTCCTTTGCCACGCACTTGATGGCTTCGTTTTTGCTCATTCCACCATCCAGGTAGTACTGCAAGTGCTGTTGCACCGTCAAACTGCACAGTGGGTTTTGCTCCGTTTGGCTGTCCACCACAAGCACAAACTCCCCCTTAGTGTCGTCAATTTGGTCGGAAAGGTGGCAAAAACGCACCCGTTCGTGAGATTTTGTAAGTTCCTTTACCAAGCAACAAGGTCTGTTGCCCAGCCTTTGGCACAAGTACGCCATGTTTTCCTTGATGTCGTGCACGGAAACGTAGAAAATTGCAACCCCCACTTTGCCATCCAACAGCGCATCACGGTCTTTTGTTTTTTCCGGCAAAAATCCGTAGTAGGTGAAGGGCGGTTGGTAGCCACTAAGCACAAATGCGTTTACAAATGCGCTTGGGCCACTCACAACGGTGTAGTCGTAGTTGTGCTGTTTCAATGCATTTACCAAAATGTTGCCCGGATCGTTGATGCCCGGCATGCCTGCATCGGAAACAACGGCAACGTCCTTGCCATCCTTGCAAAAGGACAGCACAAAATCCAAACTTTTGCGTTCGTTAAATTTGTGGTAGCTGTACAGCGGTTTGCTGATGTTGTAGTGAGAAAGCAAAATTTGCGAATGGCGTGTGTCCTCGCAAAAAATTGCGTGGCAGTTGTTCAAAACTTCCACTGCCCTTGGCGAAAACTCTGCCAAATTGCCAATTGGCGTTGCAACAAAGTATACCATCTAGTCCTCCAATCCGTACCAAGCCTTGGCTTGGGGTGTGTAGTTGCCTTGCTCGTCGCACACAAACATTGGCGAATGCAACACGCAATCTGCCATGCCACCCTTCACGCCACGCACAAGCACCAAAATGGGCTGTTTGTTGGGTTTGGGGCAAACGGGCAAAATTTCCTTCACGGCAATGCCGTTGTTTGCGCAAAGGGCAACAATTTCGGCAAGCCTGCTTGCCTGATGCACCAAGTAGAAACTGCCCTTGTTGTTTAGCACCTTGCTTGCGCTTGCCACAATGTCTTGTAGAGTTGCGCAAATTTCGTGACGGCAAATTGCAAGGTTTTGTTGCAACTGCTTTTCGCCACTGCCCACCTTGCGATAGGGCGGGTTGCACACAACGCAATCTACCACGCCAAAAAGTTGGTGGGCGTTCTTCAAGTCGCCACACACCACTTCCACAACGTTTTGCATGTTGTTTAGTTGCACGCTTCGGCTAGCCATCTCGGCAAGTTGGGGCTGAATTTCCAACGCAAACACGTGCTTTGGGTGCTTCTTTTTGGCAACCAACAGGGAAATTACGCCACTGCCCGTGCCAAACTCCACCATTGTTTTGCCGGAAAGGTCCTTGACAAAATTGGCAAGAAGCACTGCATCCGTTGTGAAGCGGTACTCCGTTGCGCTTTGCACAAGCACAAGCCCATCGCATTGCAAATCTTCAATTTTTTCGTTCGGTAGCAAATTTGTCATAGTTCTATTGTACTACAAAAGCAAGAAATAGTAAAGTGTTCCAACCAAACATAGCCCACCAAACGTTTGGTGGAATTTGCAAGCGGGGCAACTTGTTGCCCTTGTAGGGACCGGCGTCCCCGACGGTCCGAAATCCAAATCTCGGATTGCTGTCATTTTCTGCCCACTACCACAAATTTTGCATTGCCCTTGTAGGGAACGGCGTCCCGATGGTCCGAAAAATTATTTTGCATTTTTTTACATGTTTTTACCCACCAAAGTCGGACTTCCAAGGAAGGGTTACTCCGCAACCCTTGTTTAGTTAGACATAGCTGGGGAGCCACATGCCCCAGCATCCCCCGTGAGGGCAAAAAGATTTGGTACACGCCCGAACTTTTTGGAATTTAGTTGAAAAAGTTCCGAGTAGGCGTTTTGCACAAAAAAAAGCCCATGCGTTGTGCATGGGCGAAAAAGGTTTTGTGTTATTCAGCTTCGATTGCGCCAACTGGGCATTGAGCTGCGCAAGCACCGCAGTCAACACAGAGATCTGGGTTGATTTCGAACTTGCCAACACCTTCGCTGATAGCTTCGCAAGGGCAAACGCCTTGGCAGCCACCACAAGCAATACATTCATCTGTAATTTTGTGAGCCATAGTACCTTTCTCCTTCATATAATTATATGATACCACAATTATACTCCCCCAATCAAAAATTGTCTACTGTTTACACGAAAAGTTGCAACTTTTTTTTGAATTTTTGCACACGCACACGCCAATTGTTACAAAAATGTTTTGGCATGCCACCACAAAAGGTGATTGTGTGGCAACACAAGGGGCTTGGTTTGTTGGATGTGTGTGTCAACGTGCAAAATCTACGGTTGTTTTGGAATGTCAACAAGGTGCGGACCGTCGGGGACGCCGGTCCCTACGATTTTGTCGAGCATAGTTTTTTGCAAAATCCGACCAAATGCATGGCAAAAATGTGCTGTGTCTGGGTGGCATGGGCAAGTTGGGGCAAAACAAAAGCCGATGTTTCCATCGGCTTGAGTTGTTGAAATTTGTTTGCAAAACTATTTTTCAAGTTTGTTTACAAAAACTATTTTGCAAGTTTGCTTGCAAAACTATTTGTTCAAGTTTGCTTGCAAAACTGTTTTTCAAATTTGTTTACAAAAACTTTTTGTTCAAGATTGTTTGCAAAACTGCTGGTTGAAGTTTGCTTGCAAAAACTATTTCACGTAGGTTGCAAGTTCTTCCATTGCTGTTTGGTTGTTGTACAAAGCATGACCTGCGGAGTACTGTCCACGGTCAGCAATTTTTACTACGTTTTGCGCATAGGTGTTGCCACTGAACGTGCCAAACACTGCCTTGAAGGAATCAAGGTTTTGCGGATCTGTCATTGCGTCGTGGAAGTAAACAACGCCGTTGGCAGATGCAACTGTGTTGTTTGTGAAGTTAATCTTCAAGCTTGCAAGTTCTGCATCGCTGTCGTAGTTGGAAATTTGGATACAGTTGTATGAATTATTGCCCGTCTTGAGAGAGAACTTGCAGTTTGTGATGTTTACAGTCGTATTTGTCCAGTTTTGGATATGAACGCCTCTTTCGCAGTTTATAAACTCGCAACCATCAATTGTGATAACAGAGTCAGAAGTATTATTACCTGGTTCTGTGATAATGGCAAAACCTGTTGTATTAATAAACTTGCAATTTGTGAAAGTTATCTTGGAGTTTTCGTCTGAGTTTTCATTGAATGATAGGAATTGAATTGTTTCAGTGAAAACACAATTTACGTATTCGTACTCATAGCAACTGGAAAGTACTCCGTCGAGAAGTTGACCATCCACAAATCCTTTGGGATTCAAAGTGTTGGTATATACCCTTTTTACTCTACCTTGTGCATCCTTTGTTTCTACCGGGGCTTTGCCTTCAATGATAGCTTGAACGCCATTTTGTTCGCCTGTTGCAAAGTCGTTGCTAATAACAATACCGTTTTGAACTTCTACATCCGCACTACCTTTGCTTACTGTGCAAACGTTGCCGTTCAAATCGAGAACGTAGGGGCCATTTGCAAATGCGGAAGCAAATTCTTGTTGGTTGCTGATTGTGCCTACAGCATAGTACAAGCTGATGCCGGGAACCATCGAAGATGCGTGGTCACGGTAGGGAAGCCAAAGTTGGCTAACGTCCACACCTTGTGCTTCGGGGTAGCAAACGTTGTGGGATTTGTCCAACAGGTAGAAGCGGTTTTCGCCCATGTGGTACGCATAGTGGTAGCCTGTGGAATAGGGAACTTGCTTTTCGTAGCTGAAGCCGTTTGCACGGAGTGCATCCATTGCTTCGGAAATTGTTTCGGGTTTGCCAAAAACTTCTTCCGCCATGAGCACTTTGTTGATCATTGCAATGGTTGTTTGGTCGTTGGAAAGATTTGCCTTCATGATGAAGCTTGTGTAGCCAACAATGGAAACTGTTGCCAAAATTGCCAAAATTGCAATTACAACGAGCAATTCAACAAGCGTGAAGCCTTTTTTTGTTTGTTTCATGATTTTTTCTCCTATACTTTGATTTTTGGTTGGCAAGCCGTGCCAACTGCGGTTTTTGAGGTTGAAAAAAGCATGCTTGAAAAAGGCGTGCAAAAAGTTTGCACAAACGGGAAAAACCGTTGTGCAAGCAACACAGGTGGGAAAAATCCACTGTGTTTTGCGCCAAAAGCATGCAAAAAGGGCATTATTCTAGCTATTCAACCTGCAAAAACGCAAATATAGGATGCGTTTGTACTGAATTTTTGTGTGAACCAACTGGCGTTGGTGAAGTTTGTTTTTGTGGTGTTTTGGGGTGGGTTGCTTGTGGGTGAGTTTTTGCACCAACTTGCAAATTGCACGGGCAGTGTGCACCACCAAAATGATGGTTGCCGTTGCCAAAAGAATGGCAATTACCATCAAAAGCATTGTGATAGACAAAAGCGCAGGGTTGGAAACTTGCAAAGCGTAGTTGACAAATGCAAGCACCTGTTGGGGAAAGGACAATGCTTGGTGAGTTTGGCAAAACTCAACGATGTCCGCCCCGCACATTGCGTAGGGGATGTACAAAATGATTTCGATTGTGAGCACAACAAAAAGGTTGCGAGCAAAGCGCAATTTGAGATGGTCCAGACATGACAAAATTGTTGCAGACGAAATCAAAAATACTGCAAGAACAACGTACAAATTCACGAACCATCACCCCCTTGTTTTGTTACTACATAATATACATTATGTGGTGGAAAATCCGTGCAAATGCAACTTTTTTCAAGGCGCAATTGCAAAAAATAGCACAGTTTCTACAAAAAAATCACATATTTGTCATTTTTTTTGCAAAATGTATTGACACCCATCAATTAAAGTTGTATTATATTGTATAATAAAACACAAAAATGGTTTGTGTTCCACCACATAATGTATATTATGTTGCAAACGCAACGAGTTGAAGCAAGCGAAGGGGCTTGCTTTTTTTGTTTCCGACCAAAGTGTTCCGACCAAACGTTTGGTGGAATTTGTACGCAGTCGCACGGAGTGCTTTGTGCTAGCAAATTTTTACCCACCAAAGTCGGACTTCCAAGGAAGGGTTACTCCGCAACCCTTGTTTAATTTGACATAGCTGGGGAGCCACATGCCCCAGCATCCCCCGTGAGGGCAAAAAGATTCGGTACACGCCCGAACTTTTTGGAGTTTTGTTGAAAGTGCCGACCAAGCGTTTGGTGGAATTTGCCACGCAGGGGGCGGACCGTCGGGGACGCCGGTCCCTACAATGACAAACATTATGTTTGCTCATTTTGTGTTTGCGCCACTTTGCAAAAAACTGATTTGAGTAATTATTTGTACAATTAAATCCGTCTGCGACGGATGAAATCGCAAAGCGATGAAATCCTGCTTTGCAGGGTGGTGGCGATTTTTTTGAATAGCCTTTGCGTGCATTTGGTGGAATTTGTACGCAGGGGCAACGGGGGGGGCGATGTTTTGCGTGGCATGTGGGCAAAAAATGCAAATAAATTTTGGGGTTGATATTGACTTTTGATTTTTGGAGTTGTATAATAAAAACATCCAAACAAAGGAGCATTGCTATGAAAAAATACATTTCCATTTTGATGATTGTTGCGCTTTGCTTTTGCACGTGCGCTGTGTTGTTTGCAGGATGCACCCCACCGGAACCACCTGCGCCACCACTGCCACAAGGCCCGGAAACGCACGACCCCGACAAAGAAATTGCCGACTACGACGTGTACGACGGAAGCGTTGAGTTGAAACTTGCCATTGGTGGCTACGAATGGGGCCCAGCAGTGGACGGTCTTGTTGTGAAGGTGGACGGCAAAACGTTTGTGGAAGACTTTTCCAAGGACACTTTCCGTGTGAGTAGCCAACAAGCAAACGGCAAAACGTTGGAAGTTTTGGAAGCCTACCCCTGCACGGAGCAAGGCGTGAAAACCGACAAGGCAAGCAACTACTTTTGCGTGAAATTCAAAACCTACGCAGGCGTGCTTTCCCCGTTTGTGTACGCAAACAGCGTGAACAGGTGGTCGACGGGCTCGGTAAACTTTTCGTTGACGTTGAACGAAGGTCAATTCCTGTGCATGGAAGACGAAGTGGAAATTTTGCGATTTGCCAAATTTGAAGTTAGCCAAAAACTTTCCTACTCGGAACGAGTTGTGCCATCCACAGCGTTGCTAAACAAGGGAAGTTACTCTGCCGACGGACACACTCTGACCTACGGAGCCTACGAAACGGAAGAAATTGCAACTGACAAAGGGGAAAACGCCTTGATAATTTGGTTGCACGGTGCGGGCGAAGGCGGAACGGACGTTGACATTGCGTTGATTGGCAACGACGTGACCAACCTGATGGAAGAGCAAGTTCAAAAATACTTTGTGACGGACGACCTTGCAGGCGCCTACGTTTTGGCTGTTCAAACGCCAACAATGTGGATGGACAACGGAACGGGCAACTACACAAGCGACGGAACTTCCACCTACACGCAAGCGTTGATGGAAACAATTGAGTACTACGTTGAACAAAACGGCGACGTTGACCTTGACCGAATTTACGTTGGTGGATGCTCCAACGGTGGCTACATGACGATGAACATGCTCATCCACTACGGCGACTACTTTGCAGCAGGCTACCCCGTGTGCGAAGCCTACGCCGACAGTTGGATTGACGAAACGGAACTTTCGGCTTTGGCAGATGCAAACATTTGGTTCACACACTCCAAAAATGATGGCACGGTAAACCCCAACACGCACACAAACGCAACCTACATCCGTTTGCTACAAGCAGGCGCAAACGTTCACTACAGCATGTTTGAGGACATCCGTGGAATAGATGACCCAACGGCAGCGCAAGCTTGGGGAACAACGGGCAACTACAACGGCCATTTCTCTTGGATCTACACCCTTTCGGACAGATGCACCAAGGTGCAAAGCCACGAAGTGACAGCCATCAACCAATTGGTTGCAAACAACGACGGTGGCGGACAAGAACAAGTTGACGACTACGCAAGTTTGTGGGCATGGATTGCCGACCAAAGTAGGTAGACAAACAAAAACAAAAAAGGCATGCAACGGCATGCTTTTTTTTGTGCAAAATTTGAAATAGAGTTGCGTTTTTTGCACCACGGGGTTGGGAAAAGTGAGAAGTGATGAGCGAGAAGTGAGAAGTTGTGGGTGTTTTGTTGAAACGTTGGTTGGCGGTGGAAAACACCTAATTTCCGCACCACGGGGTGGGAAAAAAGTGAGAAGTGATGAGTGAGAAGTGAGAAGTTGTGGGTGTTTTGTTGAACGTTGGTTTGCGGTGGAAAAACACTCATTTTTCGCACCACGGGGTGTGGAAATTGAAAAAAGTTCGGCGAAGTGCCGAACTTTTTGCATTTGTTAAAATGTCTAGTTGCAACGGGCTTGGCGAATGGCGTGTTCCCATCCTTCAACAAGCGTTGCGCGTGTTTGCTCGTCCATTGTGGGAACAAATTCCGTGTGGGGCTTGATGTTTTGCTTGATGTCGTCCACACCGTTCCAGTAGCCACACGCAATGCCTGCAAGGTAGCAAGCGCCAAGGGCTGTTGTTTCGGTGATTTGTGGGCGCACCACGGTTGCGTTCAAAATGTCGGCTTGGAACTGCATCAAGAAATTGTTGGCGCTTGCGCCACCATCGACGTTCAACGAAGTGATGGCAACGTTGGCATCCTTTTGCATTGCCTTGACCAAATCGTACACTTGGTAGTCGATGCTTTCCAATGCGGCACGCACAAAATGTTCCTTTTTGGTGCCACGGGTGATGCCTGTGACAATGCCACGGCAGTCCTGATCCCAGTAGGGGGCACCAAGGCCTGTGAATGCCGGCACAATGTACACGCCGTTGGTGCTTGGCGTTTGGGAAACGTAGGTTTCCGTGTGGGGAATGTCCTTGACAAGGCGCATTTCGTCCCTTAGCCATTGCATCACCGCACCACCAACAAACACGCTACCTTCCAACACGTAGTTGGGTTTTTGCCCATCCAAGCAAGCGCTCAAACTTGTGACAAGGCCGTTTTGGCTTTGCACGGGGGTGTTGCCTGTGTTCATAAGCAAAAAGCAACCTGTGCCGTAGGTGTTTTTGAGTTGCCCCTTTTCCACGCAAAGGTGGCCAAACAGCGCCGATTGTTGGTCACCAACAACGGCACAAATGGGGATTTCCGCACCAATCAAACTTTCTGCCGTGTTGCCAAAGTAGTGGCTGGACGGAAAAACTTGCGGAAGCATACACTTGGGAATGCCGAAAAGTTGCAAAAGGTCGCTATCCCATTGCAAAGTGTGGATGTTGAACAGCATTGTTCGGCTTGCGTTTGTGTAGTCGGTGGCAAAAATTTTGCCGTTGGAAAGTTTCCACATCAAGTAGGTGTCTACCGTGCCGAAAAGTAGTTCGCCATTTTCCGCACGGGTGCGGGCATTGGGCACGTTGTCCAAAATCCACTTGATTTTTGTTGCGGAAAAGTAGGCATCCAACACAAGCCCCGTTTTGTTGTAGATGGTTTGCTCCCACCCTTCGGCTTGCAGTTGCTTGCAGTAGTTGGCTGTTCGGCGACATTGCCACACGATGGCGTTGCACACAGGTTTGCCCGTTGCTTTTTCCCACACCAACGTTGTTTCCCGCTGGTTGGAAATGCCAATGGCTTGGATGTCCGTTGCCGAAAGGTTGGCACGAACAAGCGCCTCCACAATGACGCCAAGTTGCGATGCGTAGATGTCGTGCGCATCGTGCTCTACCCAACCCGGGTTGGGGTAGATTTGGCGAAACTCTTGTTGCGCTTGGGCAAGAACGTCGCCTTGTTTGTTGAAAATGATGGCACGGGAACTTGTTGTGCCTTGGTCGAGTGCAAGAATGTACTTCATGTTGGCTCCTGCCGTGCAAATGCACGCTTGTTTGGCTACATTATACAACAAAATGCAACATTTTTCAAGTGCGTGCAACAAATGTTTTGGTTTTGTTTGAAAAATGGCACGAATGCAGTAAAAGTTGAAAAAAGTGAAATATGCAAAACAAAACGTTTTGTATTTTTTTTTGAAATAGATGGTTTGGTGCAATAACTATCTTTTTTTCA
The DNA here is from genome assembly GCA_017500855.1 of Clostridia bacterium. Lineage (GTDB taxonomy): Bacteria > Bacillota > Clostridia > Christensenellales > CAG-314 > Fimimonas. Next base: position 97,567 of record JAFVYC010000039.1, read on the forward strand.
CTACGTCATCAAAAAAAGTAGAAACATCATTGAATTGAATGCAATGAAAACTAAGCAAAACCGTACCACGTGTGTGGGAATTGGGCATCGTTTGCCGTTTGAAGGCAGTCCAAAAATTGTGGGGGGGGTCCACTTGGTTGACAACGCAAAACCTTTGCCAAAATGCAAAAACAACGAGAACCGGTTGGAAATTGTGCAAGAAAAAAGCAAGTCGAGTTCGACCTGCTTGTTTTTGTTTGATTACGTTTTTGTTGATTTTTGCTGTGAAAAACTGCAAATTTTGCACCACGTGTTGGGGATTTTGAGTGTTAAGTGATGAGTGAGAAGTGAGAAGTTGTGGATGTTTTGTTAAACGTTGGTTGAGGGTGGAAAACACTCATTTTTTGCACCACGTGTTGGGGGTTTTGCCTAGTTGAAAGGTTTTGTTGCAATCAACTTGCCGTCGAACGTGAAAATGGAAATTCCCTTTTCGTCAACAATGCAGTAGGTGTGCAAACCGTCCTTGGGCAATGCGCAACTGCCAACGTTGACACACGTCACACCGTTTGCTTCCACAATTTCGTTGACGTGGAAGTGACCGTAGAACATGACGTCTCCTTGGCAAAGCGTGCCTGTGTTGTCCTTGTTGAAAACGTGGCCGTGTGTGAAAAACAGCCTTTTGTTGCCACAGGGCGCAAAGTTGTTTTGCACAAACGTGAAGTTGGAAATCATTTGGTCAACTTGGCTGTCGCAATTGCCACAAATTGCCACAATTTTGTGCGCCAACGCATTGAAAACGTTTGCCACTTCCATTGGGTTGTAGTCTTGTGGGAATGGATTGCGTGGGCCGTGGTTGTACACGTCGCCAAGAAGCACAAGCCAATCGGCATTGCTTTGCGCAAATTCTTGCGCAATTCTTTTTGCCCAAAATGCCGAACCGTGAACGTCCGATGCAACAAAATACTTCATGTTTCTCCTTGATTTTTCCACCACGGGGTGGGTGTTTTGCAAAAATTCTACTCTTCGCCTTCCGTTTTGGAAGTGACCTCTACGTACACGGGTTCTATGCCAAGTTGCTCCAACGTGTACTCCCTGAGTTCAATTTCGTCCGTTGCCAACTTGACTTTTGCTTTGACTGTTTGGCGCAAAATGTCCACGCTTTCCACGGTGCCTTCGCCATCCGGAGTGGCAACAACAGAGTTGACTTTTGGCATGAATTTGAGTGTTTGGGCGCAGTACTCGTCCTCGAATTTCAAGCAACACATCAGCCTGCCACACAGCCCGGAAATTTTGGTTGGGTTGAGGGACAGCCCTTGGTTTTTTGCCATTTTGATGGAAACACGCTCGAATTCGCTCATGTAGGAATTGCAACAGCACACCCTGCCACATGGGCCAAGGCCACCTTTCATTTGGCATTCGTCCCTGATGCCAATTTGGCGCAACTCAATTCTCATGTGGAATTGCGACGCCATTTCCTTGACGAGTTCACGGAAGTCCACACGGTTTTCCGCCGTGAAGTAGAACACCACTTTTGTGTTGTCGAAGGTGAATTCGGCATCTACAATTTTCATGTCCAACTTGTGGGCATTTGCCTTTTTTTGCGCATCCTTGATGGCTTTGGAGCGCACAGCCAAGTTTGCACGGTGCTGATTTGTGTCGTTTTCCGTTGCTTTGCGAATGACTTCCTTCAATTCGCCCTTGATTTCTTCTTGGGCAATTTCCCTGTTGGCTATCACAATTTTGCCGTACTCCACGCCACGTGCAGTTTCCACAATAACGCCGTCGCCAACTTGAAAATCTATGTTTTTTGGGGAAAAGTAGTAAACTTTTCCTGCTTGTTTGAATTGAACACCAACTATGTTCGGCATCTGAATTTTACCTCCAAAAGGCTACTTGCAAGGTCGTCTAGCACAACTGCAAGGTTGCCTTGTTCATCCAAGCGTTTTTTTGCTTGGTTTAGTTTTTCTACACACACTTGCGCTGCTTGCAAGGTGTAGTTTGCGCAAATGTTTTCTATTTGTTGTTGCAGGCTGGGCAACAGGCACAGCGAGGGCGCAAGGCGGTACACCACGCTTTCACGGAACAACACGCACAAAAAGCCAAGGTATTGGTTGACGTGCTGTTTGTACTCCATCATTTGGCTTACGTACTTGACGGCGTTTTTGGTGGAAACCATGTTTTGAGCCATGTCCAGTGCGCTTTCGAACACGTCGAACAGCACGCTGTTGGATGCAATACTTTCGGCAGTTTGCAAACTTCCACCTGCCATTGCCGATGCAATTTGCGCCGTTTTGCCGTTGTAGCCCAAACTTGCAAGGTGCGCTTGCAACTGTTCCACGCTAAAAGACGATTGCTTGAGAATTTGGCAACGGGAACGGATTGTTGGCAAAAGCGCTTCCACATCGGTGACACCAACAAACAAAAAGATGCCTTCGGTTGGTTCTTCCAAAGTTTTGAGCAGTTTGTTTTGCCAAGTTTCGCAACCTATGCCGGCAAGCGAATTGGTTGCATCAATCAAAAACACACGGCACAAGGAGTTGTCTACGGTGCATTTCATGCTTTCGGAAACAACCAAGTTGATGTCGTCCACAGTCAACCTGTTCTTTTCCCTGTCCTGTGGCACGCAAATAACGTCCTGATGGGTGTTGTTTTGCACCTTGTTGCACGCTTCGCAGTTGCACCCAACGTGATTGTGGCACATGGTGACCAATGCGCATTGTTTTAGCAAACTTGGCACGTTTTGCTTGTCGCCAACAACAACGTAGGCATGCACGGCGCAATTGTTGGCAAAGGCTTGTTGCAAAAAGCCACCAACGTTTTTGTCTAGTTTTGTCATTTCAAAACACCTTTTTGGCGCAAAACTTCACGCAATTTTTGTTGAGTTTGTTCCACCGTGCCGGAAGCATCGATAACAACAAATTTTTCGGGGTTTTCGGCAATAACACGCTTGTAGCCTTGGTACACCTTTACGTGGAAACTGTTGTCGACGTTTTCCAAACGGTCGGTTTTGTCGGCGCCACCTTTGCGTTCAAACGCCTTTTCCGGCGACAAATCCAAAAAGATGGTGAATTCCGGCATGTACTCGCCAACGGCAAGTTCGTTCAAACTCTTGATTTTTTCGTAGCCCAAGCCACGGCCCACACCTTGGTAGGCGTAGGAGGAATGCACAAACCTGTCGCAAAAAACAACCTTGCCTTGTTCCAAAGCCGGCTTTACAATGTCGTGAAGGTGTTGAATACGGCTAGATGCGTACAAAAATGCTTCGCACATGTCGTCCATACCGCTGTTTTTGGCATCCAAAATGATGTCCCTGATTTGTTCGGCAATGTAGCTTCCGCCCGGTTCACGGGTGAAAACAACGTTGTCTATGCCGTTTTCCTTGCAGTACTGTTTGAGCAAATTTGTTTGGAAAGTTTTGCCAACGCCATCGCAACCTTCAATTGTGATAAAGTTCTTCATACGCACCTCTTTTGCATTTGGAACACGCCCAATTGTTGCAAAATGTTGCAACTTCAAAATGGGCAACATTTCTTCTTATATATCTTAACACATTTTATATTTATTTTCAAGTTTTTTGTGTTGCAACAATAGCAAAAGTTTTGGGCAATTTTTCAGCAAAAAATGCAAGCCGTTGACAAAAGACAAATTTGCAAGTATAATTTTCCAAAAGGAGGCAATGCTGTGAAAAACGGGTTTTTTGAAAAAGTCTACCAAGTTGTGAAGCAAATCCCCAAGGGTAAGGTGGCAACCTACGGTCAAATCGCACGGCTGTGTGGCAATGCAAAGATGGCACGGCAAGTTGGATGGGCGTTGCACGTCAACCCACAGCCTTTTGTCATCCCCTGCCACCGAGTTGTTACCAAACAAGGGCAACTTGCGCCTGCATTTGCTTTCGGCGGGGAAGATGCGCAAAGGCGTGCATTGGAAAGCGAAGGAATTTGCTTTGTGGACGGACTTGTGGACATGCAAAAACACCTTTGGGAGAGGTAATGACGGACAAAAAGACACTTGCCATTTTGCAAACTTTGCACCAACTTGCAGGCTCTACCTACACCGTGTTGGAAAAACGCAAAATTTTGGAAAGTATCCCCAAAAAGGCAAACGTTTCCGCAGACACTTTGAAACTTGCGCTGATGTTTTTGAAAGAGCAAGGCTACGTTGAAATCAAGTACCAAGACAAGCAAGAAATTTGCCTGTGTTGCACCGTCAAAACGGAAAGTTTGTTGGAAGGTCAAACGGAAGCAACTGCCAAAACAACCATGTCGGCAAAGCAATTTGCCGTGCTGTGTGGCGCAACGATTTTGTGCGCCTTTTTGGGCAGTTTTTTGGCACACGTGGTTGCCAATTTGTTGTAGGAGGCGCAATGCTAGACAAGAAGGAATTTGCCGTGATGCAATGCGTGTTCAACCTGTGCAAAGACAACAACAACGGCACCATCGTTTCCGACGAGCACATCATAGATTGTTGTCCCAAAAGGTTTGCCTTGACAAACCAACAAGTGGACACAATCTTGAAACAACTGGAATTTGACGGCTACTTTGAATGCACAAAGTCTCTAAAAAACCAAAAAACCGTGAACGTTATCACTTTGAAACGCAAAGGGCAAGCCTTCGAGCGGGAAGTCGTGCAACGCAAGCGGGAAATTGCCAGCACAATGGCACTGCGCATTTTGTACGCATCGGTGGGCGCAATTGTTGCGCTTGCAATCAACTGGATTTTTTCCTGAAACACGCAAAAAACCGCACCACGGGGTGGCATTTTTGCAAACAACAAGCAAATTGAAAGGTGTTGAATCTTTGTTGAAAACAGCAACAAAAGCAACTGCAAATTTGCCGTGAAAAACCAAGAAAGCCAATTTGCTTTTGTTGCAAAAGTCCCAGCAAAACAGTTGACTTTTTGCCACAAAAGAACTATACTGAATGCACAATATTGGGGTATCGCCAAGCGGTAAGGCAACGGATTCTGACTCCGTGACTCGTAGGTTCGAATCCTACTACCCTAGCCAAAAAATGCCGAGAACAAAGTTCTCGGTATTTTTTTATCCAAGCCGCAGGCTTGGTATATCATTGAATGTATAACTCGCCTGTGGCGAGATATACATTCGTATATCATCAGCCCTTTGGGCTGTATCCCATCGCGCAATAGCGTGTATTCCCCTGCGGCTTGATGATATACAACGGCAAGCCGTTGATGATATACAATGCTTCGCATTGATGATATGCAATTCCTACGGAATTGATGATATACACGCCTTTGGCGTGATGAAAATAGTTTTTATTTTTTTTTTTGAAAAATGCAAGAACTCTCTTTCCGTGCATTTTTCAACAAAACGTTGCTGTGCCTTGATAATATGCACGCCTTTGGCGTGATGTGGCGAAGGAGTTCGAATGCTTATTGCAAACCGCAAAATTTCTTTTTCGCAACCTTTATGCAAAAAAAAGACAGGTTTTCGACCTGTCGTTTTTCTTGTTTACTTTTCTAAAGTTTTTTCGAAATATGGCTAGATTTCCACAATGCCGTTGGTGCATTGAACGTGCGTTGCCAAAATGCCTTCTGCCCAATTGCTGTGTTTTTGCACGTTGCTCCATTGCTCCGCTGTGCCGTCGAAGCGCAAACTGCCAAGGCGTGTGCAAGAAGCAAAGGCTTTTTCGCCAATTGTTTGCACGCTTTGGGGGATGACAACGTCCGTCAGTTGCGTGCAATTGTAGAATGCGTGGTTGCCAATTGTTTGTACCAAAGTTGGCAAAACAACCTGTTGCAAACCACAGCAAGCAAACGCCTTGTCGCCAACGGAAACAAGCCCGTTTGGCAACTGAATTTGCTTCAATTTGCCACAGTAGTAGAAGGCAAAATTGCCAATGCATTGCGCTTGGCTTGGCAAAACTACCGTTTGCAAGTTTTTGCAACGGCAAAACAACCTGTCGGAAATTGCTTGCAACTTTTCGGGAAGCACCACTTCCACAAGGTTTTTGCAGTCGTAGAACACGTCGCTACCCAAGTGAGTAACCGTTTGGGCAATGTGTACACTTTGTAGCATTGTGCAACCGGCAAAGGCGTTGCGACCAACAACTTCCATTCCGTGAGGGAGAACAACGTGTTTCAGCAAAAAACAGCAATGGAATGCGTGGTGACCAAGCGTTTTGATGCCAACGGGCAACTGGATTTGATTGAGCAAGGTGCAACCGGCAAAGGCAAAAGCGCCAATGTTTTGCACCGTTTTGGGAACGTCCACGTGCTTCAAAGATTTGCAACCCTCGAACGTGCTTGTGGCAATTTCCGTTGTGTCCACGGGCAATTGAACGTTTTCCAACGCAATGCAACCTTGGAACAGGTGCGAGCCAAGTGCGCAACGGTTTTGTGGCAGTTGCACGCTTTGCAAAGCAACGCAATCTTGAAAGGCAAAATCCCTAACGGACACAACGCCTTGGGGGATTTGCACGGTTTTTGCCCACTTGTTGCCCTTGAAAGCAAAGTTAGCAATGGCAGTAACGTTGCTTGGAACATCCACCTTGGAACGCCTGCCTGTGTAGTTGAAAAGCACTCCGTTTTCCACGGAAAAAACTTTGTTGTTCATTGTTGATCTCGCCCCACTTTTGGGCGTTTTTTTTTGTGTGAAATTGGCGAATTTTGCCACCACGGGGTGGCACTTTAGCCAAGGTTGGTTTGAGAAAGTTGCTTGCCAAGAATATCTTGCAATTCCTTTTCCGTTTGTTCTTCGTCGTAGGTTTGAACAAACAGCGTCACCACGTCGCCAATGTGCATTTTTCTTTCGCCGTCGTCGTCCATGCCACCTTTGTTACCGCTGACAATTTCGCTAACACGTGTGTTTGCCGGCCACAAAATGTCCCTAACAGCCTTGGAAACGGCAAATGCGCCTTCCTGCACAACGTAGGTAAACTTCAAAATTTGGTGCTTTTTGCCATGGTTTTGTTTTTCCATCATGCGTTCCAACAGCACGTCGTACAAAGGTTCCACCTTGAAAACTTCGCAAATGAGGTAGGAAACAAACACGGCAATTGCCACGTAGAACAAATTGGAGAAATTCCAAGTGCATTCCACAACAAACACAATTGCTGTTATGGGCGCACGTGTGCAAGCACCCATGAATGCCGACATTGTGATGATGACAACGGTGCCGTACAGTTCCACGGGCATTCCAAGCAAAACAAACAGTTCTGCCATCAAACTGCCAACAAGCGCACCAATGGAGAGCATTGGGATGAACACGCCACCAGTAACTCCACTGCCCGTTGCAAAAGCAATCATGAAGAAACGCACCACCAAAACTACAAACAGCACGGCAAGGGGAATTGTTCCGCTTGCGTTTTGCGCAAGGTTTACAATAAGCCCGCCACCACCGAACAAAGCGCTTGCGCCGTTAAACTTGCCAACAACAATCAAACCGATTGCCACCGTCAGCACAAACACAATAACAAGCCTTGCCCATTGTGGAATTTTTGCAAGTTTTGTGTCGTACATTTTGCCCACGAAGAACACAAACACGTTGTACAAGCAAGCAAACAAAGCAACTGCAATGCCCAACAAAACAGGCACCCAAACTTCCTTCATAGAGAAAGTTCCCATAAATTCGGCAACGTTGAACAACGCCATTGGTTCGTGACCAATCAAGCCTGCCCACACGTTGGAAATGCCAACGCCAAACAGCACGGAAACAATGCTCATAAGCAAAATCATTGGGGTGAAACGCTTGTGTGCTTCTTCCACGGCAAACAAAATGCCCGTCAGGGGTGCGCCCGTTGCAACGGCAAAACCTGCGCATGCGCCACCCGTCATGATGTACCTGTTCCAACTGTCGTGGGAAAGCGGAAGTCTGCAAGTTCCGCCACCAATGGCTGTGCCAAGCAAAACGCTTGGACCTTCGCTACCAAGTGGCAAACCCACGAAGAAACTGATCCAACTGTTGAAAATTACTGCAATACCCGTGCGAAGCCAACGGAAAGTCAGCAAGCCACGAAGCACGCCTTCGGCACGAGGAATGCCACCACCCTTTGTTTCCGGCGCCCACTTTTGCAAAAAGTGCATTGCAAATGCCAATGCAATTGCGCCTGCGAACATGGCAACTGCAACAAGCGGATTTTGTTGCGCCACGTGGTACAATTCCGTTCCTTTTTCCGTTAGCCATTCGGCAACAAGTTTGAAAAAGTACACGATTGTGCCAACAAGCACCCCTGTGAATGCGCCGTACACAAGCACGGGAATGGTTACGTTTTTTAGATAGCTTTTGTAGTCCTTTTTCATGTGTTCTCCCCCACACAAGCGCAAAAAACACGCACCCGTGTGTTGATATTTTGCAAAATTTAGTTGTTGCTTTGCGCCTTCAGCACTTCTAGCCTGTCGTGGAAGCGTTGGCTCTTGGCAACGGAAGCAACAAACGGAATGCCAAATTGGTAGGCAAGTTGCGCCTTGAGTTTTTCCAACTTTTGCACGTCGTTGCACTCGCACTCCAATTCGTAGTCGATGGTGTCCAAAAAGAAGTTTTTGTCAACTTCCAACGTCCACTCCAAAAAGTCGAATTTGGTGCGGTAGGTTTGCAGTTGGCCAACAAAGTGGAAGTGTTCGGCAAAATCCAAGTTGAGCAACGTTGCAAATTCCTGTGGGGAAATGCCACGAGCGCAAAGGGAAATTGCGTAGTCTTTGGTTAGTTCCACTTCCCTTTCGTCGCACAAAAACACTCCGTTGTGGGAATTGTAGCGTTTTTTTGCACACAGCACATAGGTTTCGCCCTTTTGGCGCACACGCACCATCACGTCCTTGTTGAATTGCTTGCCACAAAAGTAGAAATTTGTTTGCAATTGTGGCTTTTGTTGCGTTGTGGAAAGAAGCAAGTTGTAGGAACGCTCGTCCAACATCATTTTCAATTCCTGTTCCAAATTCCTCACAGTACCTCCAAAAGGTGGCAAAAGTGCCACCCCGTGTGTAGATTTCTACGATTGAAAACGTGTTGTTGTGTCGATGTCAACAACGCCGTCTTTGTTTGCTTGCCTAAAGAAAGTGTTTTGAAGCTTGAATGGATGCTCGGCAAGTTGTTGGTAGTTGGCAGAGTTGCCAAACAAACGCACAATTTGCTCTCTTGGCGAAACGGACAAATGCACCTTCACGTCGTACAAGTACTGCAAAGTGTTGCAAGTGCAAAAAGTCCCTTCCACCACCGTCACGCTGGATTTTGGCACTTCAATTTGTTCGCCACTTTGCGTGAAATACGCACACGCATTGCCACTTTTGGCATTTTGCACCACCTTTTGCACTGCTTGGCAATTGGGGTTTTGCGTGCTACTTGCAAGTTGCGTCATTGTGAAGAAACTGCCACCAAGCCCCATGTCGTCGGTGTGAACAATTGGGCAGTCGTAGTACTTGGCAACAAGTTTTGCAAGCGTTGTTTTGCCACTTCCACTTGGGCCGTCCAACGCAACGATGACGTGTTGTTTGCTTTGCAACAGCCTGTCCACACGGAAAAGCACCGGTAGCAACTCAGCCCAAACGGTGGGCATCACCCTGTAGTGCGGTTTGTAGTTGAGGCGGAAAGTTGGCGAATGGTGAATTGGTGGGTAGCCCTGTTGCCTGTAGTTGGCAAGGAAAGCCACAAGCGCATTGTGGTCAACGTCCACACGGTGCTCCAACGCAAGGTCGCCCAACGTTTGAAGCATGCTTTCCAACCCTTCCGTTGTGCCTTGTGGCACGGAAATTTTCATTACGTTTGCAATCAAACTTGGCAAGTAGCCACGTTGACGGCAGTCGCCAAGGTTGACACGGCACATTCCGTTACCAATTGCATCCCAAAGGTTGCCCGTTGGCGACGCCTTGACCATTTCGTTGCGAATGTACTGCTCCACGTTTCCGCCCAGCAAGTGTCCACAACCAAATTGCGCTTGGTAGGCTTGCTTGACAAAATCTTCCAGTCGCATAAGTGGGTATTTTTGGTAACTTTGCACAAAATAGTACTTCATTTTTGCACCCCTGCTGTTTGTTTTGGGCTAGTTGGAAGAGTCCTTTTTGAAAAGTTTGTTTAGTTCGCTGAACAGAATTTCCACGTCCTTGAATTGGCGGTACACAACGGCAAAGCGCACGTAGGCAATTTCGTCCACTTGCTTGAGTTGCTCCATCACAAGGTCGCCAATTTTGCTGGATGGAATTTCCGCTTCCAGGCTGTTGTACAGCGCCTTTTCCACGTTGTCTACAATTTTGTCAATTTGAGCCATGGAAATTGGGCGTTTTTCGCAAGAGCGCACAATGCCGTTTTTCAACTTGATGCGCTCGTACATTTGGCGTGTGCCATCTCGCTTGATTACCAAAAATGGCAAAAGTTCAATTGTTTCGAAGGTTGTGAAGCGTTTTCCGCAGGACGTACATTCCCGCCTTCTGCGAATGCTTTTGCCGTCGTCGGTGGAACGGGAGTCGATAACTTTGCTGTCTTCACAGCCACAGTACATGCATTTCATTGGTAGGTCTCCTAGTAGGGGTAGTTTTCTTGCAGACGCCTCAAAATTTCGGCGTACTCGTACTCGGGGTTGACGTCCTTGTGGTCGAAACGAAGCAACGTTTCTTCATCCCAAAAACGTGCGCAGTTGGGCGTGATTTCGTCGGCAACAACCAACCTGCCGTTTACTCTGCCGAACTCCAACTTGAAGTCGGCAACAACAATGCCAATTTTCTTCATCACTTCGCACAGCAGTTTGTTCACACGGGAAGCCGTGTACACCATAAGGGACATTTCTTCCGGCGTGCAAAGGTCCATTGCGCAAGCGTGGTACTCGTTGATGACGGGGTCGTTGAGTTCGTCGTTTTTGTAGCAAAATTCCAACACGGGCGACTTGAGTTTGCTGAAAGGTTCCAGCCCAAGGCGCACAGCCATGCTACCTGCAACGTAGTTGCGAACAACAACTTCCACGGGGATCATTTCGGCACGGCGCACCACCATTTCGCAGTCGCTGTGCTTTTGCACAAAGTGGGTGGCAATGCTGTTGTCTTCCAAAATGCTCATCAAAATGCAATTGATTTGGTTGCAGTACTTGCTTTTGTTCTTGAAGTACACCTTCTTTTTGGCGTGGTACATCATTGCGTCGTCGTAGAATTCGGCAATGGCATGGCGTGGGTTGTTGGTTGCCCACACACGCTTGGTTTTACCTTCGGAAATGAGTTCTTGCTTTTGGTAGATCATGGTTGCCCCCTTGCCACAAAATTTGCACGCAAAAACGGCGTGCGTGTTGTATATTGTAGATTATACCAAAAAAACGTGTCAATGTCTAGTACTACGGGCAAAACTTTGGGGGAAAATGCAACGCAAGTTGCAGGGTGTTGGGCGCTTTGGGAAACCGAGTGTCTGCGATTATTGAAGAATATTGGTTGCAATGTGTACGTCAATGATTTGCAAGTTGAGAATTGCGTGGTTTTGCGTTGTTTTTGCGCATTCCGCATTCCAAATGCGGACCGTCGGGGACGCCGGTCCCTACGTTTGTTGAAGAACAAGGCGGGAGCACAAAAACGTGTGGTTGTTTAATTTAGATAGGTTGAGTTTTGCCGTTGTGGGGGATTTGGTTTGAACAAAAATTATGTGGGCAGTGTTTACATTAGATTGTGTGGGGTACGTCTATTGTTTTTTTTGCAACAGGCTAGATGTTGCAATTGTAGGGACCGGCGTCCTCGACGGTCCGTGTGTTTTTTCAAAAATCGTGTTTTGGGCAACAAAAAAGGCTTGGAAATTTCCAAGCCGATTTTTTGTGTTGATTTTGTTGATTAGAATGTGAGAGTAACTGTAGCTGTTGCACCATTGCTGTGAACAAGTGTGAGTACGCCTGCATCTGTGAGTGTCAATGTGCCGTTTACTGTTTCGCCAGCAGCTACAAACATTGTTTGAACATTTTCCACACCTGTAAGAGAAGTTCCATCAACCTTAATTGTGTTTGCGCCAACTGTCCAAGCACCATCATCAATCAATTCAGCGTTGATAAGTGTTGCAATTTGGTGGAGTTCTTGGTCTGCTACGGATTGATTAGCTTTTGCAATGAATGCTGTGTAGCCAACAACGGATACGGATGCAAGGATTGCAAGGATAGCGATAACTACCAAGAGTTCTACGAGCGTGAAGCCTTTCTTTGTTCTTTTCATTTTTGTTTTCTCCTTCGAAAGATGTTTTTTATATTGTAGCAATTTGCTAAATATACATTGTTGGGGTGCGAATGGGTGCAAGTTGGTTTTGTTCCATTGTTACCGTTTGGCAACAGACAACCACTACCACATAATACACATTATGTTGTGCAGTTTTGTACCAAACTTAGCCCACACACAAATCTATAATACACTTTATTACAAAATATGTCAAACCTTTTTCCCCAAAAAGTATATATATATAATTTTTATAGCCATAGATTTGATTGAAATTGTTGATATCTACCACTCGAAAACACTCAAAAAGTAGAAATAGTTGAAATTGTGAATATAAACAGGAAAATTTTGCGTGCAACATTTGTTGTTTTGAACAAGCATAGTTAGAAAAGACACAACATAATGTGTATTATGTTGTTTTGTGAAAAAACGTTGTGGCAAACAAAACGTTTGAAGTTGCCACCACCAAGATGGCGTGCAGTTGAACACAATTTGGCAGTTGACATGCCACCGCCGTTTTTGCAACGACAAACCGAAATGCAAACACCGTTGAGTTGTTTTTTGGCGCAAACCGTGCAAAAGGCGAATACGTTTGCTGTGCTTTGCACAAAGGGCAAAAACAACACTATCGTATTTTTGAACTCAACGGCACAAAATACAAAACCTTTATCGTATTTTCGCCCCAAAGGGCTAAAATACCAAACCTTTTATCGTATTTTCGCCCCAAAAAGAAAGGGGCAAAAATAAAAAATATCTTTCGAAGGAGAAAACAAAAATGAAAAGAACAAAGAAAGGCTTCACACTTGTTGAATTGTTGGTAGTTATTGCAATCCTTGCAATTCTTGCATCCGTATCCGTTGTAGGTTACACAGCATTCATCGACAAAGCTGAACAATCCAACGCAAACACATTGCTTGCACAAGTTGCTGACTACATCTATGCTGAAGAAATCTCCAATCCAGATTATGCAGTATCTATCGAAAACGAAACAGAATTGGATGCATATTTGACAGCTATGGGTCTTGACACAACAACAGTTGCTGCAATCTCTCTCAAAGAAAACACAACTGACACACTTGTTTACGAATACGAAACAGGCAAGACAGTTGAACTCAAGATTGGTGCTTAATTAACAACCACAAACACAAAAAGGCTTGGAAAAATCCAAGTCTTTTTCTTTTGCCAAAAACACATCGCTTTGCACCACTAGCAACCCACAATTTTGCCAAAAACGCACCAATTGGCACGCTTTGCAAAAAAAGTTGCAGTTTTGCCCGACAAATCCACCACTTTTGCACACAAATTCCACCAAACATTTTTCGGAACAAAAAAAGTGCCACGCTAAATGGCACTTTGGTGTTTTGCTAGTTGGTTGCCCACATGTCTACATCCTGCAACAACGTGGAAATTGCTTGCATTTGCTCTTGAACAAGCGGGTAGCTTTGCAACGTGTTGCGCAATGCATACCAAGCAAGGCGCAAAATTTTGGGGTTTTTCAAATTCAATGCGTGGATGAAGTACACGCAAACGTTGATTACGTCGGCACGCTCCACTTCGTCCAGACCGGTGCCTTGCTCGAACTCCAAACGCACTTGTTCCGTCAATGCAAGCAGGCGCTTGAGCGTTTGTGTGGAAATGTACACAGGCTCGGATGCGAAAAACCTTTCGGCACGTTTTTGCCAATCCTTGTTGAGGCTTTCGGGGTCGACGGACTTCAAAATGTGTTCGCCGGCACGCTTGAAGGGCTTCAACACGTCGTTGGCAAAGCGAGCGTAACTTTCGTTGCTGTCGGCATCGGGAAAGTACTGGCGCAAAAATTCCAAAAAGTTCCTTCGCCCACTGTCAACTTCCGTAAGCAAGCACACCACAAATGCAAACAGACGGTTGCGCTCGGCAGGCAGTTTGAGTTTGCACGCACGGGTGCCATCGGACTTGGTCCAAGAAACGGAAGCACGAGTGAACTCCGTAACGTAGGAAGAAGTTTTGAGTGTTTCCGCAAGGCACAGGCGCAGTTGGTCGGTTTGCGCAACGCACTTCAAAAGTTCGGCAATGTGTTTGTCGACCAAAATGAGTTTGCCATCGATTAGGTTGTTGACGCATTCGCTAAAGTAAGAAAGTTGATTTTTGGGCATAGTTCCACCATTTTGCTTGCTTTGCAAGGCAAAAAACACCTTGAAAAAAGCAAGTTACCATTTTGTTGTACCTACAGTATACCACATTGCAAAAACAATTCCAAGTATTTTCAACAAAAAGCGTCAAATCTCTTGTGGGAAAATGGATTTTGTAGTATAATTTTGTAGCACCACCATCAAGGAGAGTACCATGCAAGCAGGGATAACGCAAGATAGCACACTTAACAAACTGATTTTGCTGTTTGTTTTTGACAAAATGGAAACTGCGCTTACCGAAGCCACCATCTTGGATTTGTGTAGCTACAAAAACAACTGGATAGACTTTGCCAACTGCAAGCAAACCTTGATTGACGTTGTGCAAAACGGATTTGTGTACCGTAGCACCCCAATGGGCGGTGGCGACGATTTGTACGACTTGACAAGCGAAGGCAGATGGTGCTTGAAGAATTTCTACACCCGCATTCCTTCCAGCGTGAGGCAAACCATTTCCGACGACATCAAAATCAAGCGCATCGACTACCGTCGCAGGCAGGACTACACTGCCACCTACACCAAGTGCCCCGACGGAAGCTACGACGTTGTTTTGCGCATTGTAGAGCCAACCAAAACCACTTTGGAAATAAAGTTGAACGTGATGACTCGCAACATTGCCAAGTACATTGAGCGCACCTGGCAAGAAAAAGCGCCAACAGTGTACGGCAGAGTTTCCGACGTGCTGTTGGACTAAAACAAATCCAACTAAACATGCAAATTTCCCACCACGTCCCTTGCGTTTTGCAAGTGGGCGTGATTTTTTTGCAACAAAAAAGGCAACCGTTTTTGATTGCCTTTGATTGATTTCTACTTGGAAGAATCGAAAGTTACGGGCTTGCCTGCAACGTAGATTGCTACCGTTCCGGGGCCTGCCGATGCGCCAACAATTGGGTCTACAATTGCCACGGTGATTTTGCTTTGCAACTCGGGGCGTTTTTCCACAAGCATGGAAATGAGCATGTTTGCATCCTCGATGCAGTCGGCGTGAGCAACAACCACTTCGCTGTACAGCGTTGGGTCGTACTCGTCCAAAGCCCTTTCAACAAGGCGTTGGTAGGCAAGTTTTTTGCCTTTTACCTTTTCTACCGAACAGTTTTGACCGATAACGTCGGAAATGATGATGGGTTTTACGTTGAGCAAACTGCCAAAAAGCGCCGTTGCAGGGGAAACCCTTCCTGCTTGCTTCAAGTACAAAAGTTTGTCTACAGTGCATTCTTGGTTAACGCACAAGCGAATGCTTTGGATGTAGTCGGCAGTTTGTTGCAAAGTTTTGCCTTCGGCACGGCAATTTGCTGCCATTTTGCACAAAATGCCCAAGCCTGCGCTGGAATTGAGGCTGTCGATGCACACAATTTGGCAGTCGGGGTGTTCTGCAAGAAGTTGATCTCGCACAACGTAGCTTGCTTTTACCGATGCGCTGAGTGCGCTAGAGCAAGAAATGGACAAAATGTCGTAGCCTTGGTTGATGTAGTGAAGGAATTTTTCCTTGTAGTCTACAGCGTTTGCTTGGGAAGTTAGCACACGTGTGCCGTTGCGCATCAAGTCGTAGAATTCGTGCGCCGACATCACGTCCCAATCCAAACTTGCGGGGGCTGTTGTGCCGTTGTAGCTAACGCTCATGGGAACGTAGTCGATGTTGTACTTTTGGCGTTCGTCCTTGGACAAACTACTGCAAGAGTCTGTGATGATTGCAAATGGTTTCATTGCGTTTCTCCTTTGTTAGATACTTACTCGATGATAAGAATAAAGTCGTAGACTTCCTGTTTGCCGTCTACTTCGTAGAACTCCAAATTGGGGTAATTTTGAGCCACGTGTTGGGCAGTTTGTTGCCTTTCGCTTTGTGTTGCATCCTTGCCGTACACAGCAATGACGTAGTTTTTGTCGTCCATTTCCAGCGAAGCAAGCAAATCTTGCACTGCGCCAATTTTGCTTTGGTTGCACACACGCATTGTTTTGCCCGTGAATCCAATGTAGTGGCCTGCCGTGATTTCCACACCGTTCAACGTTGTGTGCCTGACAGCCGTTGTGATGCTTGCCGTGACAACGCCTTGCATTGCTTCCACCATTTCTTGGGCAATTTGTTGGCCGTTGTTGCAAGAGAAATCCAACATTGACAAAATTGAGTAGGCTTGGCCAAAATCCTTGGTTGGGATGATGTGCACAACGGATTTTTGGTACACGTCCTTGGCACTTTGCGCTGCCATGATGATGTTGCTGTTGTTTGGAAGCACAAAAATTTCGTCGCAGTTGACAGTTTCGAAGGCTTCAACAAAGTCTTCGACCGATGGGTTTTTGGTTTGGCCACCGTCGATGACGATGTCGGCGCCCAACTCCTTGAACACGTCGGAAAGCCCTTCGCCACTTGCAACTGTCACAACGCCAAACTTTTTGTGCGGGTGCTTTTTGACCTTCTTTTCTTGCTTTTGCAAGCCGTTGTGTTGCAACGTCATGTTTTCTATTTTGACGGTGAGAAATTCGCCAAACTGTTGGCAAAACTTAAGCACTTTGTAGGGCTTCAGCGTGTGCACATGCAATTTGACAATTGTGTCGGTTTTGAAAGCCACAACGGAATCGCCAATGGTTTCCAAGTAGTCGACGATGGTTGCAACGTCGAATGCGTCCACGTCCACCTTGCAAGTTTGCAATTGAAGCAAACATTCTGTGCAGTAGCCGAACACCATTTGGCTGTCCTTGGTGAACTTGGAAAAATCCAACTGTTGCGCAACCGTTGCCACCGAGGACACGGCTTCTTCGTGCAGTTGCGTTGTGGGAAGCATGCCTTCCACAAAGTACAGCAAGCCTGCGCCACCACTGTCTACCACACCTGCTTCTTTCAACACGGGCAACAGGTTTGGCGTGTTTTTGAGGGACACGTTCATTGCTTGGAAGCATTGGGAAGCAAACTGTTCCATGCTGTCCACGCTTGTGCAAAGTTGGTTTGCGCTTTCGGCAGTTTCCCTTGCAACGGTCAGCATTGTGCCCTCTACCGGTTGAGAAACGGCTGTGTAGGCTTGCTGAACAGCGCAAGTCAGCGCTTGGCAAAATTGTTGCAAAGTTGCTTGTTCAAGCCCTTCCAAGCCCTTGGAAAGCCCTGCAAAAAGTTGCGAAAAAATAACTCCGCTATTGCCACGGGCAGAAAGTAGCATGCCTTTTGCCATCCCTTCCGCCTTGGCAGAGATAGATGTGCTTGCCGTTTGTTGAAGGCTTTGAAGTCCACCGCAAAGCGTCATGTACATGTTGTCGCCCGTGTCGCCATCGGGGATGGGGAACACGTTGAGGTCGTTGATTTCTTTTAGATTTTCCTTGAAGTGCTTTGCGCCCCTTTCCACAAGTTGCGCAAATTGTTGACCTGTGATGATTGTTTGATGTGTCAAAACTGTTTCTCCTGTATGGATTGGACAAAAGTCCGTTGCCCCATTTGGGGGATACTGCCACATTGTAGCACGTCAAGGTCAATCAAAGGTCAACTTTGCAAAATTTTGAAAAAAATTAGTTGAAGTTTCAATTTGTGTGAAAAATGGGGTACCAAATGCAAAGTTACTACAAAAACAAAAAACTAGGCGTGCTCGCAACTGCAACTTGCGTTGTCTCGCCCCAAATGAAATCAAATCCGCCTTTGTCGCCCTGCGTAGCGGGATTTCATCACATGTGCATACCGCTTGCGGTATATTGCGTCATTCGTCGTGTCAGCCCGACGAATAGCAAATTTCATCCACTGCAAGTGGATTTATTCCGCAGTCAGCGGATTTAATTGAAAGAAGCGCTTGCCAAAAGCAAGTGCTTCTTTCTGGTGCGAGATGTACTCGCCTATGGCTCGTGGCGTTCGCTTCGCTCGGCTGAGGAGACCACGTCTCACATCGTTGCTTCGCAACTGCAACCTGCGTTGCATCGCCCCAAAGCAAAAAAAAAGAACCTTTGCTTCGCAAAAGTTCTCTTGTTTGGTGCGAGATGTGAGACTTGAACTCACACGATCTCTCACACGCCCCTTAAACGTGCGCGTCTGCCGATTCCGCCAATCTCGCATTGCCTATCTATAATAGTGGAAATTGCGCAATTTGTCAATTGTTTTTTTGCAAAAAATTCAAGAAATTTTCAAAATTCTTTACAGTTAGATTTTGCAAACTATCCTGCAAACTTACTTCGGCAAACAACTAAGCACTTTGAGACAAAAATTTTGCCATTCTTGTTCTTCGTTTACCAGCGCAACGCAAGTTGCAGTTGCGTAGCAACATGGCAACAAAGGTATTTTCCAAAAACACAGCAAGATTGGCGCCCATTTGTTCGTGACGTGCGCAACTGGGCAAGATTGTTGTGAAGTGTTAGGGGTTGGCTAGTTTAACAAAAAAAGCAAGCATACAAAATGCTTGCCTTTGTGGTTTGTGGGTTACGCAGGGGATTTTTTGGTGGAGAGTTTGCGCTTGACTTCCTCTTGCAGTTTGAGTGTTTCCTCGGCAGTTGGCACAGAAATGTTGTCGATCAAGTTTTGCAAGTTGTACTCCTCGATTAGGTACTTGATTGTGTTGTTGCCAATGACAATTGTGAAAATTGCGTTGGTCAGCCCTTGGATGGAACTGTCCACAATTGTGCCAAGCAACGGAACTGTGGAAGTGAGGCTACCCACCATTTTGCCAACGCCTGTGCTGACGGGGCTGATGCCGTAGGCAACCAACGATGCGTTGATAACCTTGGTATAGATCTTGACCATTTTGCGCTCCGACGGGCGAAAACCGTACAGGTACACAATGTCCTTTACCAATTGCAAATTGGTTGCGCCCACCACCATTGTGTCCAACATGGCGCTTTGGGAAAATCCCGAAAGAAGCGCACTTTTCACAGCGGAAAGGGCAATGAGGTCACGCCCCTTCTTTTTGATGTCGGTGTGGTAGATGTCGTTTAGCGCAAGGCGCATTTGCTCCTTGTTGTGGAAACTGTCCATCAACGCTTGCACACGTTGGTCGGTATACCAACGCTCCTTGTTGGAAGTTTTGGTGTGAAGTTGAACAATGCGCTCGGCAAGTTTTTGGCGCACCTTGGCATTGTGCCTTTTGGTTTTGGCAAGGCTACTTGCAGAAACGGCAACCTCGAACTTGCGCATGTACAGCACCTTGCAAATTGGCACCACAAACAGCGCCACAAACGCCACAATGCACACAACGCCAACGGCATAGCCTGCATAAGCGTTGATTTCGTACACGGCCTTGAACAAAAAGAACATTGCAACAAGCACCACCACGCAAATTGCCGAAGCCACAACTTGCAACAAAAGCGTTGTTGTTGCGTTGTTTTCCTGCTTGGCGCACCGTGCCTGATACTCAGCAATGGAAATCTTTGTGTTGTTGGGGTTTTGTTGCTTTTTCATTGATGCACCTCCTTTGCGCACATTATACCACGAAACAATCAAAAATTCAATGCCTTTTTGCAACTACGCCAACATTTGTTCTCAACTGTGCGCAATGTGTTGTGTTTTGTTTGAAACTGTGCCACATAAGTGGCATACAAATCTCAACAAAATTTGGCAAAGCAACAACAAATGGAAAAACTTGTGAAATTAGCAATTGTTTGCATTGCAATTGCCTTGTTGGTGTTGGCAATAGACTACGTTATTTTCCACTACGTAACAGACGACGGATTCCCCAGCGAAAAACAGGAAGAAGCCGGCAAACCGTTGGTCACACAACTTGTTGGGCAGTTTTGGCGTGCCGTTTTTGTTGCTTGGCACGGCAAGCCTTCTTGTGGTGTTTGTGCGCCCGCAAAAGAACGCCAACCAGCGCACAAAAACCACCAAAACGCCACCCCGTGGTGGCAAAAACAACAAAAACAAAGAGAGAACCTTGGGCAAAACACCCCTTGTTGGTTCTCTCTTTTTTTGCAAAAATTTGTAGTATTTTTCAATTATATTTGGCAAAATGCCATTTATGTTTTTGACGGAATTTTGTGCAACGTCGTTGTTTTTCCGTTGCTTGTTGCATATACCACAAGGAATAAACGGCTGTTGCTTGTTGCTCAAGCCACAATGCAAAAACCGCTGTTTTTCCCAATTAGTTTTGCTCAAATTGCCGTGTTGGTTTGCAAATTCAGCACTTTTTTTTGTCTACAATTTGCACGCTCCTTTTCCTGACTTTGCAAAACGTTCAACCTGTTCCGTCTACACCAAAGGCTCAACAAAAGTTGGATTTTTTAGTTGACATATGCCAACAACAAGCATCCACAAACTCATTGCCATCACAAACACGCACACGCACGTGCCCATTGTGGCAGTGACAATTTGCCTGAACATCACGTTCTCGGCACTGCCAAATGCGCCAATCATTGCCGTGGTTAGCGACAGCATGGAAACAAGCGACGTTGCCAACGAAACGGCTTTGGTGGCAAGCACCGTTGGATTTTTGCTCTTGGCGTAGCGCACAAAGTTGACAATGGCAAGCGTTGTTGTGGAAAAGGTAAGCGTTGCAACGGCAATTGTTGCGATAAACCCGTAGGATGAGCCCTTGTTAGCACGCACAATCAAAAACACCATCAGCCCCAAAAACAACGTTGTTACAAACAAAACTGCGCCACACACAACAAACGTCCACCAACTTTCCGTTTTGTTTTTGCGCACTCTTGCCAAAAACATCATCCTTAGCCCAGCCAACAAAAAGTAGTAGCCAAGCAGGGCAAAAAACCACCAAGAAGGCTGTTGAACGCCCATCACAAGGTAGAACAGGCAAAAGAATGCGCTTGTTGCAGTGCCCACGGCAAGCGTTACGGAAAGTTTGAATTTTCCGTCAGTTTTGTACCTTTGCACCATTTTGTTTGTGGCAACAAACAGGCGCACTTTGCGAATGATTTTTGGCAAAGCACAGCAAAACAGCGTTAGCCAAATTGCCCAAACTGCGTAGAAGCAGTAGGTTACAAAGGGCAAAAGGTCCTCGAGCGCCAACAGGCACACGAGGCAACCAACAGAAGCCAGTGTTAGCAATGCCACCACCCACAGGGGCGGAAACAACACTTTTTTTACAAATTTTGTCCAGTTTGACATGTCGTCACTCCAAAATTTACGCAGTGCATAATCAACTGCGCAATTTCTTGCTCGCTTTCGGCAAAATTGTTGTTTACCCATTGCATCACAACGTTGCCAACGCCCGTCAAGTAGAAAGTCAACAAGTACTTGCGGTACTTTTCCGGCACGTTGAAGCGTGCAACGATGGGTTCGAAAATGTCTTGGTACATCTTTTGGGAAATTTCCGGTGTTTTCATGATGTTTGGCTGGTTGAAACTAGCCATGTACACCTTTTTGTTTTGCTTTACAAACTGCAAGTATGGCAACAGGTACTTTGGCGTGATAAAGCACAATTCTTCCAACGGGGCATTTTGCACGTCCCTTTGGAAGGTGATGTTTTGCTCGGCAAACTGGCGTTGCATTTTTTCGCCCACGTACTGCAAAGTTTCTGCCAAAAGGTCGTCCATCGTTTCGTAGTGAAGGTAGAAAGTCGTTCGATTGACGCCTGCTTTTTGGCAAATTTCCTTTACCGTGACAAAACAGTACTCCTTCTTGTCCAACAAAGCAATTAGCGCTTCGTTCATCAAGCAGGCTGTGTTGTAGTACTTGCTTTGCCATTTTGTAAGTTTTGCGTTGCCATCCATGATGCTAGTTTTCCTCCGCTATTTCCTGTGCAAGACGAATGATTTCGGAACCGTACTTTTGCTTGCCCTTGTTCAAAATTTTGTTGTAGATTGGGTAGTTGACGCTGACGCCGGCAATACCAACAAGCCCAACAACAATGCCAACAATCATTTCAACAATTCCGCCTGCACCAAGCACGCCCATTGCAAAGCACATGCCCGTGCCAAAAATCAACGTGCAAACAATGCCAAACGTGAATGCAAAAATTTCGGCAGGTCTTTTGGCTTGTTGATGCAACTTTTTCAATTGCACCACTTTGGAAGTCTTTTTGGGTGTGTACTGGTCGGCAATGTTTTGCGCATAAATTTTGTCTGTGTTCATGATATACTCCTTTGTTGAAAAAATCAAGCGCATTTGGCAAAAAACTGCTTTTGCGCTTTTGCAACATCATTGTACAACAAAATTTTGCAAAAATCCACAACACAAACACCCCTTTGTGTTGATTTGTGCATTGCTTCTGTTTTTTTCGTGATTTGAAAAATCCGTTTTCCACGCACACATTGTTTGTGGAAATGACTTGCAACAGCACTTTGCAAAACAATCAAAAGAATGCAAAAACCGAGTTGGTTGGCGCAAGAGCAATTTGTTGCCCAAAGTGTTGCTGAAAGTTTGCCAACATCAAGCACGTGTGGGCGAACAACTTTTTTTGCAAAAAAAAAGGAACACGCAAAAGCGTGTTCCAATTTTTGTTGTTAGTTACTGTGCGGAAACAACCAACGTTGGCATGGAGTACGCCGCTGTGATTGTGTACACTTTGCCGTTCAAGGTTACGCTTTGACCTTCTTCCCAGGTCAAGCCCCTGTCACGGATGTCGCCGTTGGCATTTGCGCCACCGTTGTTGTAGTTTTCGCCCTTGATCTTCAAGTGCGGATAGCATTGCGATCCGGTTGCAAAATCCGTTGCATCAATTTTCATTTCGAAAGTTGTTTTGCCAAACGTGATTGTTGCAGGGATGTTGCCACCGTCGTCGAAGAACACAATGTCCTTGGCTTCGTAGCCGATGCTTTCGCCCGTGAACACGTACATTACACGGCCGTTTTCAATTTGAACGCCTGCCGTCAGCACAACGAAGTGGTAGGTTCTTTCCACTTCCGTTTTGGCAGTTACCTTGATGGTTGGGTCGCTCAACAGCGTTACGGTTGCCGTGTACTCGCCAAATTCAACGTAGTCCTTGCCTGTTCCGCCAACAAGTTCTACCTTGTAGATGCTTGCATCAACGCCAACTTTTGTGCCGTCTTGCAAAACACCAACAACTGGAAGCACAACGTCGGAAAGGTTTGTGCCGTACACAAGTGAGAAGTTGTCGGCAAGTTCAAGCGCAGTCACTTTTGCATCGGATGCAATTTCCCTGCCCTTGCTGTCGAAGTTGACGTAGTCGATGTTCATTGTGGACGGAGATTCGCCCCAACAGTTCAATGCGCCTTCGGTGCTGGGCTTGAATTGGAATTTAACAACGTTGACACCTGCATCAAATTGCGCATCGAAAGTGAATTCGTAGTAGATGCCGTACAAAGGTGCGTAGGATTCCCATGGGCCACAACCCTTGAGCACTACCGTTGCGGGAATTGCAACTTCATTGCCGTTGATTGTAACGTCCAAAACGGTGCTGATTTGCAAAGGTTGCATGATGTAGCCACCGTCGGCATTGGAGCCGTTTGCATACTTCAAGTAGCTGTTGCCACAACGCATTGTGATTGTGCCACTTGATTGTGTGAGGGAGTTGAAGCTGAAGCTTACAGATGCTTCCTGTCCGCTGGAAGCAGTTTTGGAGAAACCACCTGCAAAGGTCACGCCGTTGCCTGTTTTTACAAGGCTTCCGTTCTTGTCCACAATGTACTCGTCTTCCGTTTTGGTGTTGCCACCAACAACCGTGCCGTTTTCCCCTTCCACGTGCGCCCTTACAACCACGCTTGCGGAAGTTTTGATGGCGTTGTTGTCCGTCAAGGCAACTTCCACAGTGTACTGCTTGCCAAACGCAACAACTTCGCTGTCGGTTTTGATTGCATACTCGTCGGCATTGAGAAGTTTTTTGTTGCCGTTTGCGTACACAGCGTTGACTTGCAACATTGCATCGCTAACCGTTTGGCCAACGTTGACAATTGCATCCCCAACAATTTCAATGGCTGTTGGGTTGCCGTTTTGAACGGTTTGTTGCACCGTGATGGCAACGGTTGTTGTTTTGGTCACGCCGTTTTCCGTGTAGGAAACGGTCACGCTCTTGTCGCTTTGTTTAAGTGTGGTTTTGTCCACGTTGTAGTCGTTGCTTTGCAATGCTTGCTTGGATCCGTCGTTGTAGATAGCGTTGACAACCATGCCTTCGTTGCTGAAGTTGCTACCAACTGCGTAGCAAACTGTGTAGGGCAACACGGCAACTTCAATTGCCGAAAGCACAACGGGAACAAGTGAAACGTTGACAACTGCCGTTTTGCCACGGTAGGTGATTGTGACTTCGCCACCCTTTTGGTAGAAATCTGCAGGGGCAGAAACGTCGAATTGAGCAGGTTCAACGTTTTCCGTCCAATCGTCCTTGCCTTCCTGCGAGTAGGTTGCCGTCACAACGAAATGTTCGTTCTTTACTTCGGCAAGGTTGTTTGCGTAGTAGTTGACGCCATCGGCAAGTTTTGCCGAAATGGACTTCAAAGTGGGTTTTGCCGATGGTTTTGTTCCACCACCGTCGTCCGGTTTGTCACCTTGTTCTTGCTTGATTTGTTCAAGGTAGTCTTGGTACTTGCCGTAGGAAATTGTTGGAACAAGCACGGCGCTTGTTGCAATGATGATTGCAAATGCAATGACTGCAATTCTTTCGATAAGTTTGAATTTCATTATGCTTGCTCCTCCTCTTTAGTTTTGGGTTGAATGTACTTGCCAAACAGTGTGGGGCGAAGTGTGAAGTAGGTGCCAACAACACAACCACCAACAACAAGGATGTCAAGGTCGATCAGGGCAACTTTCCACCATTCCCAAGAGTCAATTTTTGCACCGGAAACAATTTGTTCTGCATCGGCATTGGGGTTTTCCTCAATCATGATGTTGTACTGTCTGTTTGTTTCCTTTGCGCTGAGGTAGGTGTAGAGCATGTGATGGCAAACTTCTTGCGCTTTGGCTTGGATGCGAACAGTGTCGTCGTAGCCTGTGTCCAAACCGCTGTTTCTGCCACCAAGCAACAAGTCGCCACCTGCACGCACTGCGTCTTCAATAGCCATGAAGTTTTGCGACCAACCGTCTACGTAGTCGGTGATAATTACGCCGTTGAAGCCCCATTCGTAGCGAAGAACGCCTTCGATGAGTGCTTCCGAACCACCCGTCCAGGTGTTACCAATGCGGTTGTAGCTGGACATGATACCAACGCAACCACCCTCTTGAATTGCCTTTTGGAAAGGCTTCAAGTAGATTTCACGAAGCGCTTGTTCGTTGCACCAGGTGTACATGGAGTCACGTTCGTGTTCTGTTTCGTACAAAACAAGGTGCTTCAAGTAGGTGTACTTGCCAGTGTTCTTGAGGCCACGAACTTCTTCCGTCAACAGTTCGCCTGCAAGGAAACCGTCTTCGCTGAGATATTCGTAGTTACGTCCACCCCAAGGACTGCGGTGAAGGTTTGCGCCAAAGCCGTACACACCGTCCACGCCAAGGTTGTTCATTTCGGCGCCGTAGTTGAGGCCGAAGGAGTAGCAAAGGCTGTGCGACCAAGTTTGTCCCAAAACTGTGGAGCATGGGAAGCCTGTTCCTCTTGGTGCGGCAGCGTTGAAGGATTTCACTTGCGATGGGCCGTCCAAGTCGGAAAGGGCAGGTTTGCCAACGGAATTGATGGCTTTGTTACCAAAGGATGCTCCTGTGATGAGGGAAACTGCTTCGCTAAGGCTGATTTGGTTGAGAACAACGTTCCAAAGTGGGTGGTTGTAGTCGCTACCAAGCAAGAATCCAAGTTGAGTAACGGTGCCGTTCTTGGCAATTTTTGCGTAGCCGTCTGAACCAATGTCGTCGGCGTAGCTGATGCCCGTTGCGGGGTCAACAAGTTGATCCTTGGTGGGCTTTTGTCCCCAAGTTACCGCAGTTGGAACGGGGTTGCCAAACATGTCCGTTGTGGCGTTGTCCCATTCGGAAGCAAGTGTGTTGTTCCAAGTGTTGTACTTCTTGACTTCGGCAGACATTGTTCTGTCGGCAACGGGGTCGATGTCTTCCAATGGGTCTGGGAAGTCGTGACGGGAAATGTAGCCGATTTCTTGGTCAACAGTTCCGTCCAAATTGAGACCGTCCAACGATGCAACGTCGTAGGCACCTGTTCCCGTGAAGCGGTTTTCCACTTTGTTGCCCGTGATTTTGTCCGTTTCCATCTTGATGGTTTGTTGCACGGTGTAGGTGAACACACCTGGTGTTACTTGACCTGTGATACGGCCAACGTTCTTGACGTTGTGCGAGTCGGTCATCAGCTTGATTTTGTAGTCGCCTTGTTCCAATTCGTAGCCACAAAAACCGTTTGCATTGGCGTCGCTGTGGTCGTAGGAAGCAAAGTCACTTGCGTCCAACGTTACGGAAACGATGAGCGCTTCCCCTGCGGGAATGGTTGGAGTTTTGACAAAGCCAACAAGTGCGGAGGAAGATTTTTCAATTCCACCGTCGGTGTAGGGCGCTTCGAGGTACACTTGAACAACGTCCTTGCCGTCGAAATCGCCTGTGTTGGTTACTTCAATTTGCATTGTGATGCTGGATTGATCGGTGATGTCAGAGCCGTCCGCCAAGGAAATATCCAACAAATTCCAATCGAAAGTTGTGTAGGACAAACCGTAGCCGAATGGATATTGCACCACGCCTTCGTAGCCTGAACGTGTGATGAGTTGTCCGTCGTTGTCGTAGACGTCAATTGAGTAGTCGTCCCAAATGCCCATGACGTCGGCAGTTTCGTACCACTTGTAGCCAACGTACACGCCTTCGATGTAGTCGATGAAAGCAGGGGCATCACGGCGAGTGCTACCAGCGTTGCTACCTGCGCCCGTTGGGTACAATTCTTGACCGTTTGTGTAGTGACCAATACCTTGTGCGCTTGTGCGAAGCCAACTTACGTTGGTTGCCATGTCGTAGGCGTAGGTATCTGTGAAGTGACCGGATGGGCTGATTTCGCCGTACAGCACGGGAGGAATGCCATCCACACCGCTTGTGCCCGTTGCGCCAACAACAAGGCAAGCGTCAATACCGGGGATTGTGTCGACAAAGTCAAGCTCCATTGTGTTTGTGGAGTTGACAATAACAATAACTTTTTCGTAGGCTGGGTTGGAGCCAAGGTAGCGAAGCAACTCTTCCTCTTCCGTGGAGATTTCCAAGTAGTGGCGAGAAGTGTCGTTGTCCGCCTTGTTTTTGTACTGAATTCTTGTTGGGTCTTCCGTTTCGCCTGCGTGGCGTCCAATAACAACAAGCGCAACGCTGGAAAAGTCTTCGGCACCGTCAAGCAATTCGTCGGTGTAGAACTTTTTGTCGTTGATGGAAGGTTCCGTCAAACGATAGAATGCGTCGTACAAGGTACCAATGGAACCGGGGTCACCCAAAGGACCTGCAAAGCGACGATACATGTCCGTCAAATCCGTGTTGGTGTTGACGTAGTAGTTTTGCAACGCTTCCAAAAAGTCGGTGTTGTCGTTTCGGTTGTCATTTTGCTCGGGCGAAACTTGTCCCGAACCGGAACCGCCGTACACCCAGTCGATGGATGCATGGCCGAACACGTTGACGGACGATTCCGAAACGTAGTCTAGTGGCAAAGCGCCGTTGTTCTTGACGAGAACAGCGCCTTCGGCAGCAATTTGTTCGGAAAGTTCCTTGCCCCCTGCACGGGATGCCGCAAGGGAATCCTCGTCGTACACAGGTGGGCACAACAAGCCCGAAATGTTTTGCGCCATTGTTGGCTCAAGCAAAATGCAGTTTGCAACGATGATTACTACAAGCACAACTGCAATTACGCCAAGCTTAACATACTGTTTGACGTTCAATTTCATTTTTTTACCTCCAAAACATCAAAAAAAGCCACAACAAATTCGTCACAAGGGTGCGCCAATATTTGTTTGTAGGCTATTTTCGTGTATATTATATATCTTTAATTCTTGCGTGTCAAGACTCAGGTGGAAAAATGATATTTTGGTTTTGCGTTTTCAGTTTACAAAACAAAGTTTTGTAGTTGGGAAGCCGTGGCTCCGCAGTTGAACGTTGAAACCCAAAAAAATGCTGGCATTTGGCGGAGTGAACTTTTCCAAATTGACGGTTGACCTTGCATAAAAACTCGTGCTGTGGCGTTGCTGTTGAAAAGGCGTGGAAGCCCTGCGCACACCACTTCAACAAAAAAACTTTCTAGGGTTGCATTGTCAGTTCGTGGTTGGCGTACTGTTGTTCCTTGTAGGCAAACTGCTTTTTGTAGTCCTTGACTGCAAACGGGCTGTACACCAAAACGGACATTATTTCGGCAATTGGGTAGCAGAACCAAATTCCGTTGAGTTGCCACAAGTTGTAGAACAAAATTGCCGTGGGGATGAGGAACAGCAGTTGGCGAGACAAACTCATCAACAAACTGGACACGGGCTTGTTCAAACTTTGAAGCATGTTGACAATCAAAATGGAAAATGCTGCGGGAACGAATGCAATGCTTATCACACGGAAAGCGTAGGCTCCGTCTTGAATTTTTTGTGTGTCTTGCGTGAATGCGCCAAGAATTTGGTTGGGAAGCAGTTGGAAAATCAAAGTTCCCACCACCATCACGCCAATGGCAATTTTCAACGCCAACGAAAAAGTTTGGTTGAAGCGCTTTTTTTGGTTTGCGCCGTAGTTGTAGCTCAAAATGGGCATTGTGCCTTGCATAAGCCCGAACACCGGCATGAAAATGAATGATTGCACCTTGAAGTAGGTTCCCAACACAAAAATACCGCTGTTTTCGTTGCGCATCAGGAAGTTGAGCAAAATTGTGATGAATGCGCCAATGGCGTTCATAACGAAGGCAGGCATGCCAATACGCAAAATTCTGCCAAAGTCCTTGCCAACAAACTTGAAGCCCACAAGGGACACGGAAACGTCTTGCTTTTTGAACACAAACATGCAAATGTTGAAAATTGCTGCAAGCCATTGACCAATTACCGTCGCCAAAATTGCGCCCAACACGCCCCACTTGAACACCAAAATGAACAATGCGTCCAATGCAATGTTTGACAGTGCGCCAATAAGTTGGCTGAACATGGGAACTTTCATGTTGCCGGTTGCTTGCAAAATGCGAGCAAACACAATATCCAACAACTGACCAATGCTACAAGCCATGTACATTGTGACGTACAGCACGGCTTGGTCGGTTACGTAGTTGATGTCGGCAACGTTGTTTTCGTTGACGAAAATGGAAACGAAGGGTTTTGTGATTGTAAACGCCAAAACAAACAACACAGCCCAAGCGCAAAGCACCATCACAACTGCCGTTTTGGCGGCTTGGCTGGCTTTTTCCCTGTTGCCTTCGCCAAGTTTGCGTGCAATGTAGGCGTTTGCGCCCACACCGATACCAACGGCAATTGCCGTGACAAAGGTTGTCATGGGGAAAATGATGTTGATGGCAGTCATGCTGTCGTCTCCCAACGACGTGATTGGCCCCGTGTAGTTGCCGGCAAAAATGCTTTCCGTGATGTTGGCTACAAACAGCGAGTCCACCACGTTGTACAACGCTTGCACCAACATGGAAAAGATTGCAGGCAAACTCATTTGCAACAGCAATTTGCCAATGCTGGTGTGGCGCATTTTGTCTGATTGAAGTGCTTCTGTTTTCAAAAAATTTCTCCTTTGCAAAGGGGTAGCCCATGCCACCCAAAAGTTGTTTTGTAAATTGACTTTTGCAATTATACTGCAATTTGCAAAATATGTCAACTTGACAAAAGCAACACAACCAATTTGTTTGCCGTTGTTTTAGCAAAAAAAAATGCCCCCTGCTTGCAATTTTTGTTGGCAGTTGCATTCGTCAAGGGGAAATTGAATTTTTCCTAGCAAAAAGGGGCGCAAAAACGCCCCGAAAAAAAACTAGAAAGTTTGCACGTCGTTGTTGACGTAGGTGCAAAAGGCAATGTCGTGCCCTTGGTCGACGTCGGCAACGGAACCAACAAGTTGCCAGTTGGACAATTGGTCCAAGTTGGGAAAGAACACTTGCGCATTGCCGTTTGCGTTGACCTTGGTGACAAGAGCCGTTGTGCAAAACGGCAACATCAACTTGTAGAAACTTGCACCGCCAACAACGTAGATATCGTCGGCGTGGAACTGCTTGAGCGTTTGGTGAAGTTCGGCAAAAGTTGCCACGGAAATTGTGTTTGGGTGCTTGCAACCGCTGTCGTCCAACACCACGTTGACACGCTTGGGCAATGCGCCACTTGGCAAACTGCGAAAAGTGTTTGCGCCCATCACCACAACTTTGCCCGTTGTTGTTTTGCGAAAAAA
>JAFVYC010000004.1 GCA_017500855.1 Clostridia bacterium
AGCGGCTCTGCAGCACCTCGTAGCGATCCTTGCGGTAAAGCAAGGGCGTGCAGTTGTCGTAATACTTGGCACCCTCTGTCGGCGGTAGATCTCTGGTCGGCGTTTCCACAAAAGCATAGACCTGGAGACACAGGCACAAACATGTCTCTCACGTTGGTGTCGGCTGTAAAGGAAATTTCCGCAGTCACATCCACAAGCATATCGGAATTTGCCGACAGGCTTGCAAAGGGCGCATTGCGTGGCGCTCGTGGTAACTCCGGTGTAATTTTGTCGCAAATCTTGAAGGGTTTTGCAAACATCATTGCCGGTTGCGAACAAGTGGATGCACGCACTTTTGCAAAGGGCTGGAAGGAAGGCGCAAAACTTGCCTACAGCGCAGTTAGCAAACCCAAGGAAGGAACAATTTTGACTGTTGTTCGTGGCATGGCGGAAGAAGCCATGGACGTTGCAAAACGCACAAACAACATCGAAAAACTTATGAATGCAATCCTTGCCAAAGGCGAGGAAGTTCTTGCCCAAACCCCCGACATGCTTGAACCTTTGAAGCGTGCAGGCGTTGTAGACAGCGGTGGTTTTGGTCTCATCACAATGTTTAAGGGCCTCATCATGGGCTACTTGGACCAAGAAGTGAGTGGTGCCGACGAATATGCTTTGAACGAAAAAAGCACCTCTAGCGACTCGGCTTTCCCCGACGATGCCGAAATGGTGGTAGACTACGATTCTTTGGAAGAATTGGATTTTGGCTACTGCACGGAATTTTTCATCATCAACATCAAAAAGCGCACAACTGTCACCGATATTGACAAATTGCGTGACTATTTGAACGAAATTGGCAACTCCGTTATTTGCATTGGCGACTTGGACCTCATCAAGGTGCACGTTCACACCAACAACCCAGGCAAGGCTCTTGCAAAAGCCATCACTCTTGGCGAGTTGGACAAGGTAAAAATTGAAAACATGATGGAGCAAAACAGGCAACTACGTGCCAAGTACAAGGCAGAACGCAAATCCATTGGTTTGCTTTCCGTTTGCGCCGGCGAAGGTTTTGCTGCAATTTTCAAAGATTTGCTTGTTGACCAAGTAATTGAAGGCGGACAAACAATGAACCCATCGGCAGAAGACATTGCAAATGCAATCCGTCGCATAAATGCCGACAACGTAATTGTGTTGCCAAACAACAAAAACATCTATCTTTCCGCAGAACAATCCCGCACACTTGTTCCCAAAAAGAACATTTTTGTGCTTCCAACCAAGGATATGCCACAAGGTTTGGCAGCAGTGTTGAATTTCAGCCCCGACGCAAGTTTGCAAGAGAACTTGGAAAACATGACAATGGGCTTTACCGATATCGACGCAGGCCAAGTAACCTATGCCGTTCGTGACACCGTCATCGACAAGTTCACCATCAAGAAGGGCGATATCATCGGCCTTGACAAGGGCAACATTGTAACTTCCGGCAAAGGCGTAGAGGAAGTAACAACTGCGCTTATTGAAAGCATGCTCAAGGAAGACAAGGAAGTTGTCACTTTGTACTACGGCTCCGACGTGACGGAAGAGCAAGCAAATGACTACGTAGACAAACTTCAAACTGCCCATCCCGACATTGAATTTATTCTTCACTACGGCGGACAACCCTTGTACTACTACATTTTGAGTGTAGAATAACAACAAAAACAAAAACTCCAAGCAAGCCTTGGAGTTTTTTATTGCACAAAAATGCAGTAATTGACAGTTTTTTGTGGCAAATCTAGCCTTTTTGCACCCTTTTTTCAATTTCGGCAATGTATTTTTCGTTGGAAATGAATTTTTTTGCTTCTTCAACGTCAACGACGTAGCCTTTTGCAAGGTAGTGCAAAACCACTTCCGTGTACAGCACTTCAACGTTGTTTTCCAGCGCATCTTCAAAGTCGAAGTTCATTTGTTGGCTGATGCCCTTTGCAATTCCTTGGTAGAACGGGCTGTCCTTGCCAAAACATTGTTGCGCTTGTTGCAAGTGTTCAAAGCCTTTTGCAATGCTTTCCACCAAAACAAGGCGTTTTCTTGCGCCAACAACCACGCCACCGCAAAGAAGGCTGTCGGCTGTGACGTCCAACGCATTGCAAAGGTCAAGCAAAATGCTTGTGTCGGGCAGGGTTTCGCCAACTTCCCATTTGCTTACCGATTGAAACGAAATGTTGAGCATTTCGGCAAGTTGACTTTGTGTCAACCCCTTTTCTTTTCGTTTTTGTTTGATGTACAATCCAATTTTGTTCATATTCTTTCTCCTGTTTGATGTTTTGTAGCTACAAGCGCATTATCTCACACTTTGAAAAATCAGTCAATAACTGAATTGTTGAGCAAAGTCGCCTTGTGGTAGAAATTTCGTGCAAAATTTTCGTTTCTTCAAGTGTTTTAGGCTTGGCTACGGCGTAAGCACCAAAAAAAGTATTGTGCTTTACTTGATGTCGCTGAACAGTAGAATTAGGCTAGTTTATATTTGAAGGTGTAAATTACTGGTAACTGATAGCACAGTGATTTGTTTCTGTTGTTAACAAGCATTCTTGAAAATATTTGCGCTTGTCGCTTAGAATGGGCATTTTAACGTTCTATTTTTTTTATGGTATTTTGGCGTGTTTGTCGTTGGACTGGGCAAACAAGATTTTCACCCAATGTATAAGAACTATTTACTGATATATATTTTACGTTGACAACATGTGTTTTGTAGTATCTTTGAATTTGATCTTGCTAGTTAATGGGCGTAGCTGCAAAAGGTAGGTGCAGAAAAGTGTTTTCCAACGTTTTTTGGCGGTGCTGGACTTGTATGCATAAATACAAAAGTGTTAGCAACCGTAACTTTTGCATTTTTTGGTTTGTAGTAGGTTTTCAAAGGATGTAAGAATGGTGCAAAAAGTTGAAAAACGGCAACAAATTTTACTTTTGCTATTGACATTGTGCTTCAAAACATATATAATCTACATATAAAATATTTTCCATTCCGTTTGATGGAGTGGCGCAAAATTTTGGAGGAGAAAACTATGAAATCCATGGCGAAATTGCTTGCATTGTTGTTTTTGCTTGCCGTCGTTTCCGTTTGCTTCACGGCATGCGAGCCACCGCACACCCACACTTGGGGCGATTGGCAAAGGGACGAAACTGAACACTGGCGTGTTTGTACCGATGCTGAATGCGGTCAAGAAGAGCGTGGAGAACACACGGGAGCACCCTGTGCCGACTGTGCGCACGGTTTCCGTGTGCTTGCAATTGGCTTTGACCAAGGTGGCGACACTGCGCACGCAGACTTTTGCCGAGAAGCCAACATTTGGTTCCCACAAAAAGGCGCTGAACTTGGTTGGACCTACACCTACGCAGGCAACGACTACTCTTGCTTGAACGAAGAAAACCTTCAAAACTACGACCTTGTGATGTTCTTGAACGGCATGCCCGGTGGCAGGGATCAACAAGAAGCATTCCGCAACTACATTGAAAACGGTGGTGCATTCATGGCTTTCCACGCAGCAGGTTTTGCAATGTGGGATGACCGCACGCCACCTTCGGAATGGTACGATTGGTACCACAACACCTTGCTTGGCTCCGGCGAGTACGGCTACTGCACCGACCCAGACAACCCATCCATCACCTATTGGAACACTTGGAACCCAACTGCCGAACCGTTGACAATTGAAACCCACGACCACTTCTCCACAGCCAACATCGAGGAAGACGTGTTCATGTCGGCACCGTGCGAATGGTATGCTTGGGCAAACAACTTGATGGAAGATGCCAACATCACCGTGTTGGTAACTTTGAACCCCACGGAAGAAGACCCTGCCGGCGACGACCCAAGGGCAGGCTACGAATTCCAAATTTGGAAAACAGGCCATCACCCAATTGCATGGGCAAACAACAACTACAATTGTGTGTACATGAACTGGGGCCACAACTTGCAATCCTACAACAGTTTTGCCAAGGAATCCAGCACTTTCAGTAGCGAAATTCAAAACCAATTCATGATCAACACAATGTACGGACTTGTGCTAAACAGCCTCAATGGTGTGATGGGCGCAAGCTACTAGTTACAAAAACAAAAACGCATCCAATAGGATGCGTTTTTTCTATTTTCAACACACGGGTAGGGGGTTTTGAATTTTTGAGCCTTCAGTTGATGCCCCAAAAATTCCGTTTTCACGACTGGTTTTTCTTGCAAAACGTCTTTCAAATTGTTTTGTATTTCAAAGTATTTGTTGCCGGAATAATGCTAGTTACTCTTCAACTATGTACTTGTCCCATTGTTCTTGACCAACAAAGTCCACAATCAATTGCTTCCAAATTTCTTCATCAATCCAACCACAAGTGTCGGATGTGACTTTGTTGTTGCTGTCGTAGCCAAATGCGCCCATTTCTGTCACCAAGTCAAACGTGCCGTCATGGTATTGTACTTTGATGACAAAATCAAATAAATAAGAATTTGGATCAGTTGGAACGAACAGGATAATCAAATCATTGTATGCCAAATTTTGCAATCTCTCGTGCATTTGGTTGAAGTCACTTTGTTCCAACACGGCAACACTTTCAAAATTGCTTGTGTCTAATCGGTAACTGTACACGTGCGAATGTAGGTAGAAAATTTCTATGCTTTCAATTTCATCAACTGTTCCCATTGGCTCAAAACTATTTTGAAAACGAATAATGCATCCACACAGCAAACACATGGTCACAACCAACATTAAAACTGCAAGAATCTTTTTCATTTTTCGTTTCTCCTTTGTTGATATTTTGGCGAATTCCAAGTAACACAATAACATTATATCTAATTTTACTCAATATGTCAATAGTGGGAAATCTAAGAAATTGTGTTTTACGTTTGAAATTTATTGATTACTAACAGTGCATGTATGTTTTGCCTAAATTGTTATTTCAGGGACTTCTGCACTCAATATTTGACTGCATTTCCCTTTCATGCGAAGTCAAACCAACTTCTCTTTTTCAAGCCGTGCCATCAGTGCACAAATATATATTCTAAACAAATCAAGGCGAAGCCTTGTATATCATCAATTGCTTATTGTATATCAATCAAGCACGTGCAGTGATGTTTTACCCGAAAAATGCAACGTTGCTTGACAGCATTTTGCAATAATACAACTGCTTGCTTAAATTTCCTAATTCATTGCTTTTAGTGCCCATTGTTAACAATAAAACATATTGTGTCAATGCAACGTTGCTTGAAGTCGCTTCACAATGATGCAATTATTGCGTAGAAAGAAACAAGCACATTTTTCAAGCAGAGCCATCAGCGCACAAATATATATTCTAAACAAATCAAGGCGAAGCCTTGTATATCATCAATTCCGCAGGAATTGCATATCATCCGTTTGAAAACGAGCATATCTCGTTTTCAAACGAGTATATCTCGTTTTCAGACGAGTATATCATCATTGCGAAAGCGATACAACCTACGGTTGATGAGATGCACCTTCAGCGATGATATACCGTTGCTTTCGCAATGTATAAAAAAAGGAACTTTTGGTAGTCAAAAGTTCCTTTTTTGGTGCCGCTGACCGGACTTGAACCGGTACGACTTTTGGGTCGAGGGATTTTAAGTCCCTTGCGTCTGCCGATTTCGCCACAACGGCATATGCCTATTTTAGCAAACAAAGGTGGCAATGTCAATCAAAATGTGCAAAATGGTGCAATTTTGCGTTTTTGACAAAAAAAGCACGGTTTGTTCCGTGCTTTTTGCTAGAATTTGCTTGTGCGCCTGCGTTGGCTCAAGTAGTGTTGACGGCCTGTGTCGGGGTAGAGGTAGTAGCTGAAATCTTCCGGGCCAACAGTCAACAACTTTTCAATTTCGTGCTTGTTGAGCAAAATTGCTTGCAACAACACAACGTCGTGGAACAAACCAAGTTTGCAACGCATGATGGAAGGGTCTTCCAAAACCTGTGGCATTTCCAAAAAACAGCCACACATTTCTTCGCCATCTTCCAA
Organism: Clostridia bacterium; assembly: GCA_017500855.1. Classification (GTDB taxonomy): domain Bacteria; phylum Bacillota; class Clostridia; order Christensenellales; family CAG-314; genus Fimimonas. The sequence continues at coordinate 5,962 of JAFVYC010000004.1, forward strand.
TTCCCATTCCATGCTGTGTCCGTAGGAAACGGCAAATTTTTCCTTGTAGGGCATCAGCGCAATGTTCATCAATTGTTGGTAGTACCAGTCCACAACAAATCTGTCCGTCAAGTCCTCGTCGGCATCAACAAACATCATGTACTCGTTTCTGTCCCCCAACGAAAACTCCGTTTTTGGCATTTTGTAGTCGCTTGCGCCCATCGTCACAAGTTTCCAAAACGGATACTTCTCGTTTGGCTCGAACAAAAGCACGTCAACGTGCATGTCCATGTGGCTTTCGGTGTGCATAATCATAGGTTCTTGGTCAAAAAACTTTGCGCAATGGTCGGTAAATTTGTCCATTTGTCGTGTGTTCATGATGTCACCTCGTTTGTTTGGCTTTTGTTGCAAATTTTTTGTTGTCAATTTTGTTCTTTTTCACATAAAATCACATTTTTCGGCGTTGAATTTGCAACAAAATTGTAGTATTGTTGACATTATAGCACACAAACCTTTGTTTGTACAATGCTTTGCAACAAAAAATCCGCACGTTTTGCCGTGCGGAAATGTTTTAACGTGTTCAAAGAAGTAGTTTTTGCCGTCAAGCAGTTTGTTGTTGTTGGGTTTCGCTTGGTGGCAATTGTTCTTCCGTTTTGTCTTCGGCAGGTGGTGGATCTTGCACAAAACGTTTTATTCTTGGATGGAAGCACATAAAAATCATTATTGGCAACGCCAAGGATGTTCCAACGGAAAACACAATGTGTAGTGGGAAAAATTCACCCAAAAGTCCGTAGATTACGGTGGAAAGCGCAGTTCCACCCACGCTTGCCGAGTTGAAAACACCAAGAATGGCATTTCTGTTTGCTTTGGGTAGCGCAAGCATCATTGATGCATTGAAAATGGAGTTGCCAATGCAGTTGAAAAATCCTGCAACAAAAGCAAAAACACAGCACAAAATGCCGTTTGGCGCAAGAAACGCCGAAATCATGAATGGCGTTGTAAGCACAAACCCCAAAGTCATCAGCCAATACTGTGTTTTGGGTTTGAACTTGAAAATCCCAAGCATCAAGGCAGCCACAAGGCACGCCAACGACCAACACGCCACAATGTAACCGTAGAAATCTACGTGAAATTCCCTTTCCATACAAAACGGAAGCAACAGCGAAAGTGGTCCTGCTGCAAGCAAGTTGACAATCAAAGCACAAGGCACAAAAATCTTCAAACATCCGTCGGAAAACACCGTTTTTACCGACATGGAAAAGTCGTTGAACAAGCCTTTTACCGTCACGGGCTGGTTTTGTTGCGTGCTTTTTGGCACTTTCACAAACATTTCCGTGATGGCCGAGTACAAATTGCTTGCTCCGTTGATAACTACAATAAGTGGCACCCCCAGCGCCAAAACCATCACGCCACTCAATGCCGAGCCAACCAAATTGATGGTAGAGTTGATGCTGGAATAAACCGATTCGCCACGCACCAATTCATCCCTTGGAATGATGTCTAACAAAATGGTGCTTATTGCAGGGGAGTAGAACACGCTACCGATTGATGCCAACAGCGCAGCAACAAGCACAATTGGCACGCTGAGCGCATTGAAATAGGCAAGCACGCCAACAGTCAGCATCACAAAACCTTGAATCAGGTCAATTGCAACAATAAGCGACTTTCGGTTGCACTTGTCTACAATGCCACCACAAAATGGCGAAAGAAACATTGTCACAAACATAGAAATGGAAGTCATCACACCCATCAAAGCCGACGAACCCGTTGCTTGGTACACCCAGTAGCCAATGGCAATGCCGTACATAACGTCGCCAATGGTGCTGACGGCATTGCCCTGAATAAGTAACGTGAAGTTTTTGTTCCAAAGTTTGCGCTTCATTGTTTTCTCCCTTTGCAATAAAAAGAGTATATCACATGCACTTGCTATTGTCAACAAAACAATGGTTGCAATTCTTGCAGTGGCACTCAACAAAGGGTTGATTTTTGCAGTTGATTTTGTTCATTTTAACAAATTATCTTTTTTCAAACAGTGCGATTATGCAGTATTGTCAAAGCAAAATTGGCATGCATATTGTTCTTTTTCCCAGTCTTGAATAAAGGCTGATTTGCCAACGCGGTAGTAGTTAACTGCGTAGTATGCCGTTAAAAAAAATATACAGCAAAAGGGCCGACCGTGAGGTCAGCCCAAATTGCATTTTTGATGATTTTTAGTTGTCCTTTGTCAATCAAAACTTCAAATCGCAGTAGATTGGCATGTGGTCGGAAACCATCAATGCTTCTTCATCGTGGATTGTGTTGTAGTAGAGCGATTCAACGCCTTGACTAATAAAAATGTGGTCGATGCATTCAAGTGTTGTCAGTTGTGTTGAGGTCACCGATTCACGGCCAAGAATCCAGTGGGAAGCAATTGCAGGGTCACGGGAAACTGTAAGCATGCCGTTGCTGATGTGGCCCGTACGGCAAACTGTGCCTGTAACTTTTGCTTGCTTGCTGTCGACAAGGTCGTTTTGTTGCATCAACGTGATGATGGAAATTTCGCTATCGTAGGCGTTGTAGTCACCACTCATCATCCACGGGATGTTTGGGTACTTTGCCTTCCAACTATCAATCACAGGTTTCATGTTTGCAACTTGTTGCATTCTTTCGCCTACGCTAAGCGCCCAGTGTGTGCTTGTGAAAATAAACGTTTTGCCATTTTCCTTGATTTTGAACACGGCAATTGTCAACACACGGCAGTTGTAGTTTCCGCACGGTGGGTCAAGAAGTCCTTGTGTCCATTCAACAAGTTCCAACACGTTGGTGTTGTACATGATTGTGGAGTAGTTGGTGTATTGGGTGGAGTTGTAGGTTACTTTGTTTTGCGTTGTGCTAGCGTAGTTTACAAACTTGTAGATGGAGTTGATGCTTGTGTTGCTGGAAAGCAATCTGTACCATTCGTCGTCGCATTCTTGAAGACCAATAACGTCGGGCATGTAGCGAAGGATGGTGTTGACTGCATAGGGAACACGTGGCGAAACTGCCGGTTGGTTGTTGTAGTCGTCGCAAAGAACGTTGAACGACATTGCACGAAGTGTTGTTCCATCGGCACGTTCAAGTGCGTTTTGGTCGATAGCAAAGAAACTGTCTTCCAAAGTCCACCTTGCTTTGAGGGTGATGTCGCCTGTGACAGCGTTTGCATCAAAATCCCATTCTTCCCCATTTGCATACCAACCGTCAAACACAAATTTGTAGGTTGTGCCAAGTGGGTTTGTGTAGGTAAACGTTGGAACTTCCGGCAATTCAATCAAATCGCCCGTCATCACGTACTGCTTGTCAATTGTGCAATCCGAGCCGTTTGTGTTGAAGGAAACGGTGTTTTCTCTGATGCGTTGGTAGGTGAAGTCAAGGTCAACTTTGTACAGTCCAAGACCTTTGTATGAACCGTCCCAGTTTGCAAGAACGTAGTGCAGTTGTCCGTCAAGTTCAATCAAGGATTGGTAGTTATTGTTGGATCCAACGCTTGGAGCCGAGCCAATGCCTGCTTCAAGAATTACGTTTGCCGAGTAGTCGAGCATCTTCATTCTGAAGTCGTTGGTGGCTGTGTAGGAGATGTAGATGTAGTTTTCCGAACAGCACACGCTGGAGATCCATCTGTTGCCATTGTTTGTTCTGGATATCGAATTTGAATTGTTCTTTGCAACAAATTGGTAGTTGCCTTGGGCATCCTTGCTGTAGACAAAGATTTCGTAGTTGCCTTTGCTCATGCCCGTGTCGAACACAACGCAAAGCGTTCCGTCGGTCCTTTGAGCAAGGTGTGTCACAATCTTTCCTGCAGGTGCATTTGGCAAGTCAAAATGGTAGTTGTCGCTGACAAGGTCTAGGTTTGTGTCAAATGCAAGGGTCACGTTGCTGTAGGCTTTTGTGTTGCCGTACTTGCTGGAGTTTGCCGTTGCATTTGTTCCTGTAACGAACAACATTCCATCAACAAAGGAAAGTCGTGGAGCATTGCCCCATTGGAATGCAAAGTCGGTACAAACGCCCAAGTAGTTGCCGTTTTTGTCGAATTTTGCAATGATGCCGATGTCGTTGCCGGTGTTTGTGCCAGTGTTGTTGTTGAGAATTGCGTAGATGTACGTGCCGTCGGTGGTGGTGCCTTTTGTAAGGAAGAAGGACGAGAAAGATTTTCCCGAGCCACTTTCGGCGTAGGTTGTTTTTGAGATGTTGACTGCAACTTTTTGTTTTACAGCAGTTGCATTGATTTCAAGTCCGTTTGCCACGTCGTACACAGCAGTCAGCGAAATGTCCTTGCCCGGCATTGTGAAAGTGTAGGTTGGAGATTTGCTTACGATGTTATTGTTCAAACGGTCTTTTTCGAGCCCAAAGTAGATGTAGCCATTGTCAAGATTGTCAACTTTTACTGTGATTTCCGTTCCACGTTTGATAACGTACGTGCCATCGTTGCCAACAAGCCCTTCCACTTTGGCATTTTTCAAAGTGAGAACGTTGTAGTTTTCCGCCCTTTCGTAGGTGAAATTGCAGTTGAGGTTGTACAAACCAAAGCCGGAGTAAGCGCTCCAGTTGGCAATTGTGTAGTAGGTGTTTCCGCCAATTTGAAGAATGCTTTGGTAGTTGCTGTTTGCGCCGTCAGTTTCCTCGGTGGATGCAAGTCCTCTGTCGAGAATGATGTTTCCGCTCAAATCTAGCAATTTAACACGGAATTGGTTTGTGTTTGTGTACAGCAAGTATACGTGGTTGTCTGCCAACATAACGCTGGAAATCCAACGGCTTTCGTTGCCGTTTCGGCGAATTGCAGGGTTGTCGGTGGTGGAAAACAACTGGTATTGACCGTCAACTTTGTTGTAGATGCTCAACGTGTACAGTCCGTGGTTGTGGCCTGTGTCGTAGATGACAGCCAACGTTCCATCCGTTGCTTGCGTAAGATGTGTCACCATTTTTCCTTGTGGAGCATCGGGGTAGGAGAATTTGTAGTCGTCGCTCAACAAGTTCAAGTCGGCGTCGAATGCAAGCGACTTGTTGGAGTAGGTTTTTGTGTTTCCGTACTTTGTACTAGCATTTGCATTTGTGCTTGTGACAAACAGCATACCGTCCACGAAGGAAAGTCTTGGTGCGTTGCCCCATTGGAATGCGTAGTCGGTGCAAACACCCATGTAGTTGCCGTTTGCGTCGAATTTTGCAATCACGCCAACGTCAAAGCCGGAGCCTGCCGTGTTGCCACCTTGTGCATTGAGAATTGTGTAGATGTAGGTGCCGTCGGTTGTGCCACCCTTTGTAACAAAGAACTTGCTGAAAGTAACGCCTGCGCCACCGTTTGTGTAGGTGGAAAGAGTTGTTTCCACGCTAACTGCATTTTTCACAAGCGTGGAGTTGAGCGAAAGATTTGCTACGTATTTATACACTGCTTCAAAACGTGTTGCGTGGTCTGGCATTGTGAAAGTGTAGGTGCTTTGGTTGCTGACAGGTGTTCCGTCTTGTTCAAAGGCTTCAAAAATGCATGATGCATCAAAATCGGCTTTGAGTGTGACAGTCGTTCCTTCCACAACAGCGTAGATGCCGTCAAAACTTTCAATACCTTCTGCAGTTGCAAAATCCAGTGTCAGTTGGTAGCCACCGCAGTTTTGGCAAGTTCCGTCTTGAATGTCGTGGCCAATTGCATCCACAACAGTTTGTTGAACAAGAATTTTGTCGCAAGTGGAGCAGTGTTTACCTTCGGTAAGGCCTGTTTCGGTGCAAGTTGGCAAAACCGCATTGTCTACAACTTCGTTGTGTGGTTTTTTGTCGAGTGTGGTTAATGTTCGTTCAAGTTCTTCTTGGCATGCCAAGCAGTAAACAACCACGTCGCAACTGCCCGTTTCGGTGCAAGTTGCAGGAATTTCATTTTCTACAACTGGGTCAGCAGGTTGGTGTTCTTGGCAAATTGTAATGTCGCAAACGTCGCATTTTCCGTTGCCGTCGTTGTCTTTGTGACCTGTTGCCAAAACAACTTCTGTTTTTGTGCTTCCGCAAACTGTGCAAGTGTAGGTTTTTTCGCCCCTAGTTGTGCAAGTTGCAGGTGTTGTGATTTTGCCATCGTCAAAGCAATCTTGGCAAGTGGAAAGAACTTCGCCACAAACGTCGCAGTTGTGATCGTTGTTGCCGTCTTCGCATTGGCTTGCAAGTTGACCGCAAATTTCACAAACGTGGTCGTTGTTGGTGTCCTCGCATTGGCTCACAACAGTTTCGCAGTATTGGCAAACGTGGGAGTTTTCCATTGCAACGTGTTGGGAGTTGCCTTCGGTTAGTTCGGCTTGGCAAATTCCGCAAACAATTGCAGTTGTGCAGTCGCCGTCGTCGGCGCTTGGGCTACAATCGGACATTTTTTCGCCACAGTATGCGCAGTTGTGCGAGTTAGCTTCCGTTTGGTGCGTTCCAAACGTCTTGTTGCATCCATAGTCGCAATTGTGGTCGAAGTTGGTGTCGGCACATTCGCCAACTGCTTCGGTGCAAAGATCGCACTTGTGGTCAAAATTTGCATCGGTATGCTGACAAGGCTTTTCCACGCAGGAAACTGCCGTTATCATAACGCAAAAAACAACAACCAGCGCTACAATAATTCTGAGGGTTTTCATTTTTACTCCTTTGCAAGCATTTCTTGCTAAAACTTGTTTTGCACAACAATTTTTGTTAGTGTGCAAAAAAGACTTACTAATGTTTGAATAATGTTTTGTGGCATTGCCACAAGAAAATTGAAAGGTATGTTTATTAATTATTTTATAAATTATAACATATAAGTTTTGAAAAGTAAATTCTGCAAAACAAAAAATGTAAAAAACATGGCAAAGGCAGTGTTTTTAACGGCAATAACAAAGCGCTTTTTCAAGAAGTTTGAACAAATGGTGTTGTGTCTTCAAGGAAGGCAAGGGGTTGGTCAACTACACAAATGCCATTCTTGTTGAAATAGTTTGTCAAGAAACACGTTGCAAGGCAAATCCTGTTTATAATTCAAATCTCACAAAAACGCAACAAACAAAAAAATCCGCACATTGCTGTGCGGATTTGTTTGGAGGCACCACCCAGATTCGGACTGGGGGTGAAGCTTTTGCAGAGCTCTGCCTTACCACTTGGCTATGGTGCCATCCATTTGCCTATATATTCTACCAAAGAAAGAAAAAAAAAGCAAGGGTTTTGCAACAGTTTTATTGATTTTTGTGCCAATTTTTTTCTAGCCGTCAAAAATCTCTCGTTTGAGTAGCAATTTTACAAAATCTAATGGCGCAAATGTTGTAGAAATGGTGTTGTTCTTTGGTTGGGAAAGACCAAAGTAGCAATTTGCAGTATTGTAGTTGCCGTTTGTGCTTTGCCATTATCGGGCAGTTTTTGCATTTGGAGAGCAACATTCCGTAACAATTTTTTCATTTGAAAAGTGTCGGAAAAATAAAAACGTTTTTTCATTTTTAAGTTGATTATTTGCCTTGAAAACTATTGCAAACTGTGGTATTATATTGTAAAAGAAGAATTTTGCCTTGGAGGTAACAATGGCAACAGATATTGAAATAGCAAGAAGTATAGAAATAAGACCTATTACCGAAATAGCACAGCGCTTGGGCGTTCCACAAAACGACCTTGAACTGTACGGAAAGTACAAGGCAAAAATTTCCACAAAACCCAACCCCAACCCACAATCCAAGTTGATTTTGGTGACTGCAATCAACCCAACGGCTGCAGGCGAAGGCAAAACAACTGTTTCCATCGGCTTGGCAGATGCGTTGAACCACAAAGAAGACGTTGCTTGTTTGGCGCTTCGTGAACCGTCGCTTGGCCCTGTTTTTGGCATCAAAGGTGGCGCAACGGGTGGTGGCTACTCGCAAATTGTGCCAATGGAAGACATCAATTTGCATTTCACGGGCGATTTCCACGCAATAACCAGCGCAAACAACTTGCTTTGCGCAATGATAGACAACAGCATTTTCCAAGGCAACCCCTTGGGAATTGACCCCAACAACGTTGTTTTCAATCGCACAATGGACGTCAACGACCGTGCGCTACGTGGAATTTTGGTAAGCCACAACGTCAAGGATGCAACTCCCCGTGCGGAAAAATTCAACATCACAGCGGCTTGCGAAGTGATGGCAATTTTGACCTTGGCAGAAGACATTGTGGATTTGAAGCGCCGTTTGGGCAACATTTTGGTTGCATATACCTTCGACGGACAGCCTGTGTACGCAAGGCAACTTCACGCTGAAGAAGCAATGGCAATTTTGCTGAAAGACGCTTTGAAAGCAAATCTTGTTCAAACGTTGGCAGGCACACCTGCAATTGTGCATTGTGGCCCGTTTGCCAACATTGCGCACGGATGCAACAGCGTGATTGCAACAAGGCTTGCAATGACTTTCAAGCCCTACGTTGTGACGGAAGCAGGATTTGGCGCCGACCTTGGTGCTGAAAAATTCTTGGACGTAAAATGCCGTTTGGCAAATTTGAAACCCAATGTCGTTGTGGTGGTGGCAACTGTTCGTGCGTTGAAACTCAACGGTGGTGCGGACAAAGCCAACCTTGCAACGGAAGACCTTGTTGCTTTGCAAAATGGCATGTGCAACTTGGAACGCCACGTTTCCAACATTGTCAACGTGTACAAACTTCCTTGTGTTGTTGCAGTAAACCGTTTCACTTCCGACACCGACAGGGAAATTGACATGGTTGTTCAAGCAATGGCAAAAATGGGCGTTGACGCTGTGCCTTGCGACGTTTGGGGCAAGGGCGGTTTGGGCGCTTTGGAACTTGCAGAAGTTGTAAAATCCAAGTGCCAACAAGACAACAGCACGTTTACTTTTGCCTACGACGACAACGACACAGTTGAACAAAAAATCACCAAAATTGCAACAAAAATCTACGGCGCAAAGGACGTTGTGTTTGCCGAAAAGGCACGCCAAAGTTTGAAGAATTTGTCCTGCTTGGACATTTCCAAACTTCCTGTTGTTGTTGCAAAAACGCAGTACAGCTTCTCCGACGATGCAAAACTTTTGGGCGCACCCAAAGATTTCACTGTGACCATTAGGGACGTGGAATACCGTGGTGGCGCAGGATTTTTGGTGGCAATTGCCGGCAGTATGTTGCTTATGCCGGGGCTTCCCAAAAAGCCAAACGCCGTTGGAATGACCATTTCGCAAGATGAAATCATTGACGGATTGTACTAAGCCTAAAAGCATCACAACTATAACAAAACCCACAAAACAATGCAAAAAATGCATGGTTTATAGGGTATTATTACAGACATAATACTACAAAATATAACATTTTGCCAAGATTTTGGCAAAATTTCAACACACAAAAGCGGGGACAAAAACAATGAGTAGATTGTATTTCAAGTACGGAACAATGGGCAGTAGCAAGTCGGCGCAAGCGTTGATGTGCAAGTTCAACTACGAACAAAAGGGCATGAAGGTTTTGCTTGTCAAGCCCGAACTGGACAACCGTGGCGACGATGGCGAAACACCCAAGGTTCGCTCTCGAATTGGGCTTGTTGCCGAGTGCAAAACCATTTCCGCCGAACAAAGTTTTGTAGACTTGTTCGACCAAGCAATTGCTAGTGGCGGTTGCGACTGCATCATCGTTGACGAAGCGCAGTTTTGCACTCCAACGCAAATTGACCAACTCAAACAACTAACCAAGCACGTTCCCGTTTTGTGCTACGGATTGATGACGGATTTTCGTTGCAAACTGTTCAAGGGAAGCAAGCGACTTGTTGAACTTGCCGATTCCTTGCAAGAAATCAAGTCCGTGTGCCGTTGTGGTCGCAAGTCCACAGTCAACGCACGCTACATCAACGGACGTTGCGTAGACGACGGGCCAATTGTGTTTATCGGTGGCGACGAAAGCTACGAAAATTTGTGCTACTGGTGTTGGCAAGAAGAACTTGCAAAGGGCAAAAACAAGTAGAAAACTTTTGAAAATTTCCAACAAAAAACAGGTGAAACATGAAGTACGATGTTTTTATTTCTTTCAAAAATCTAGACGAAAACGGCGAGCGCACGGAAGACTCGTTTGTTGCCGAACAAGTTTACCACGAACTTACGGCAGCAGGCTTTTCCACGTTCTACAGCAACATTGTTTTGCAACAGGAAGGCGCTGCAAAGTACAAAGTGGCAATTGAACAAGCGTTGGACGAATCCAAAATTTTGCTTTGCGTTGGCACAAAAAAGGAGTACTTGGAGGGCCGTTGGGTAACCTACGAACGTGACAGTTTCCACAACGACATTTTGTCCGGCAGAAAAAAGGATGCTTGCATTGTTCCATACCTCAAAAACATCCACGGTTTGGACGTTCCAAGGTGTTTGCGCAACTACCAAACTTTCCAAATTGGTGTTTCGCCCATGCAAGATTTGATTGATTTCATCAAATCCAATCTCAAAAAGGACATCAAAATTGACAGTTCCGTGCAATCCAGTAGCGAAATTTCCCTTGTCACGGGCAAGCACATGTCTACTTACTCGGCGGAAACCAAGCCGGAACTCAAGCGTTTGCGTATTCAAGCGCAAAACACAAGGGATGCCGACATGCCTGCAATTGAATATGCTCTCAGCTATTTGAAGCACAAGGAGCAAATCAACGTTTTGGACATGGGTTGCGCCTACGGCTACGTGACGAAGGACAGGTTTTCTCGCATTCCCAACGCAAAAGTTGTGGGTGTTGACCGTGGCGAATCGCTCATTGAGTACGCCAAGGAAAAATCAAGTTTCGACAACTGTTCCTACCACGTTTTGGATTTGGAATCGGAAGATTTCGAAGACAACTTGGAAGAAATAATGCTTCAAAATGACATCGAAAAATTCGACATCATTTTTGCATCGTTGGTTATTCACCACCTAAAGAACCCCAACAAATTGCTTCGCAAGGTGCGCCGTTTTCTTGCAAAGGACGGCTACATCATCATTCGTGGCTCGGACGACGGCTCCATGGTGACCTACAACGACGACGGACTCATTCAAAAAATCATCGACTTGCACCTTTCTTGCGACGGCATTTCCGACAGAAAAAACGGGCGCAAAATCTACTCGCAACTGATTTCTTCCGGCTACAAAGATGTCAAAATGATCAACTACGTCAAGGAGATTTCCAATTTGGACTTGGACGAAAGGTACGAAATTTTTGTTGAACGCTTTTCCTACCGTCGCAACTACTTGAAACGCCTTTGCGACCAAGAACCAACCAACATGGTGTACCGAAAGAACTTGGAAACAATGGACTACTTGCTTACCGAATTGGAAAACAAGTTTGCCGAAGATTCCTTCTGGTACTGCGAAATTGACTTTGTTGGCGTTGCGCAAAAGAAATAAACAACCAATCCAAAGTGGCAAAACGTGTGTTTTGCCACTTTTTTTTCGCAAAAATCTTGCCTGTATAAAACTTTTTTGTTTGAGCAAACTAGTCAAAACGGAGGTGTTTGTGAGAAGAAAAGTTATCATTTGCGGTGTAGACACAAGCGCATTACCAAAACTTACGCAAAAACAATCCAAAGAACTACTGCAAAAAATCAGTCAAGGCGACAAGGATGCTCGCACCTACTTCATCAATTGCAACATCAGGCTTGTGCTGTCGGTGGTGCAAAGGTATTCTTCCCACGGCAACAATTTGGACGATCTTTTTCAAATTGGTTGCGTTGGGCTGATAAAATCCGTCGACAACTTCAACCCTCAGTTTGGCGTGTGCTTTTCCACCTACGCAGTGCCCATGATTGCAGGGGAAATTCGCCGTTACATCAGGGAATCCAACTCGCTTCGAGTCAGCCGTGGCATTCGAGATGTTGCCTATTTGGCGTTGAAAGCACGGGAAAAGTTGGAAAATGGGCAAGACGTTGTCAGTATCGACGACATTGCCGAAGAATTGCAACTGCCTGTCTACAAAGTTTTGTACTGTTTGGATGCTGTGAGCGATCCAATTTCTCTGTCCGACCCTGTCTACTCCGACGACGAGGACAGCGTGGAGTTGCAAACGCACCTTGCCGACAAAACCGTTTCGGAAACTTCTTGGGTGGAAAACATTTGTTTGGAAGATGCCATCAACTGCCTAGACGAAAAGGAAAGGGCTGTAATTTTGAAACGCTATTTCCAAGGCAAAACGCAAAACGAAGTTTCCAAGGAAGTGGGACTCAGCCAAGCGCAAATTTCCCGAATAGAAAAAACTGCCCTTGGCCACTTGCACAACAACATGGTGTAGTGTGATATTTCAAGCGCACTTTGCATACATTGTGCAAAGGGGAAAATATTGGAAACCAGTTATACAGAACTAAGAACCAAGGACGTTGTCAACCTGTGTGGTGGCACAAAAATGGGCAAAATTTTGGACGTTATTTTTGACACAAACGGCAAAAACGTGTTGGGGCTTGTTGTGCCGGGCGAGCGAAAACTGTTCCGTCAAAACGAGGACATTTTTGTACCTTGGAAAAACATCACAAAAATTGGCGACGACGTCATTTTGATCAACTTGTCACTTTCCAATGCGCCTTGCGTTACCAAAGCAAAATGCAATTCCGAAGGTGATGTTGGCTCATTTTCCGACGAGGACGTTTTGTAATATTTTTGTTGCTTTTTGACAAGATAACCACGAAATGCACGCTTTTGTGATATAATATGACTGACATAATAGTGTAAAAAGCAACACAATTATAACAAGACTATGCCTTGAAAAATCATCAAACCTTCTCAAAAGTAGTGCAAGTAGGTTGTTGCAAAAATTGCAATTTTGTTGAATTGTAGTTGCAATTTTGAAATTTCCGACAAAAATTATAACATTTTCAAAAACGGCAAAAGAAAACTTTTGCCGTTAAATTTTGCGTTTGACTATTTTTAACAACAACTTTTCACTAAAAATACCGTTTGGTTCGTACGTTTTTTATGCATTTTTCGTGACAAATTTTGTGTTATATTTTGCTTCTCTTGCAAATTTTGAGTTGCATTTTTCTACCTATCAAGCAAATTTTTGCGCCGTATTTTTTCTCAATAGCCAAGGATGGATTGTTTGCGGTTTGCTTGCCGTTTTGTTCGTATTTTTTTTAAGCATTTTTTGTGACAAATTTTGTGTTATATTTTGCTTTCCTTGCAAATTTTGAGTTGTATTTTTCTAATTCTCAAGCAAGTTTTGCGCTGTAATTTTTCTAATACCCAAGGATGGCTTGTGTGCAGTTTGCTTGCCGTTTTGTCCTTTATTTTTGCAACTATCACAACTGCATTTGTCCTTGCAATTCTACTGATAGTGATACTGGTGTTTAGTTTCGCAAGTTGGTTTTTTTTATTTTTGATCTAGGTTTCTTGATATTTTGCTTAGGCTTGTTTTCTATCTCATTTTTAGTCCTAACACATTTCTAGTTCACACCTGTTGGTGCATTTGACACCATATTTTGCAATGTTTTGCATTTATAAAGTGCTTTTTTTAGCGATTATTGTCCAACCATCTTTTTCAAATTTACTGTTTTATCTATTCTTTTGCTATGGTTCTTGAACACGGCTACTGCGCACAAACTTTGCTTTTTGCAAACTGCATTTCAAATTGCGCAAAACACAAAATCTAACACCAAAAGCGCTTTTTTAGGGATTATCGTGCAACCATCTTTTTCAAATTGACGGTTTTATCTATTCTTTTACTAGTGTTTCTTGAACACGGCTGCTGCGCACAATCATTGCTTTTCGCAAACTGCAACTCAAATTGCGTAAAACGCAAAATCTAACACCAAAAGTGCATTTTTTAGCAATTTCGGTGGCCAATTTCAACATCGTGCGTATTTATATATATTTTTTCTATGTAATTATTTGCTTTTTTTTGTTCTTTTTGATATAATAGCCCTATGCTTAAAGAAATTGTAGTCAAATCCAGGCAACTTTTGTCCGATTGTATTGGCGAAAACACCGACCTGGGATATTATCGAATTCAAAAAGTCATCAAAGCAAGAAGCGTCAAAATCAACGGCGTGCGTGTTGGTGTAGACCAAAACGTAAACGCAGGCGACCTTGTTTGCGTGTACCTTGCCGACAGGGAAAAGGATGGCATCGAAGTGGTGTACAAGGACGACAACATTTTGGTTGTGAACAAAAGTGTTGGAATTGAAGTCACCGGCGAAGGCTCTTTGACGGAACGCATCAACAACATTTTGACGGATGCCGTTGCCGTGCCTGTTCACAGGTTGGATCGCAACACAATGGGCTTGGTGGTGTTTGCTCTCAACAAAACTGCCGAAAACGAACTGCTTGCTTCCTTCAAGGAAAGGGAAATTGACAAAACCTACAACTGTGTTGTCGTTGGCAAACCCAAGCAAAATGCGCAAAAACTCAAAGCATTTTTGTTCAAGGACGCCAAAAAAAGCATGGTGTACATTTCCGAAACGCAAAAGCAAGGCTATTTGCCCATAGAAACACATTTTCGTTTGGTAAAACAAATGGGCGAACTTTCTGTGTTGGAAGTAAAACTCATCACAGGCCGAACACACCAAATCAGGGCGCACCTTGCACACCTCAAAATGCCCATTTTGGGGGATGGAAAGTACGGTATCAACAAAATCAACCGTCGCTACCGTGTCAAAACACAACTGCTTTGTTGCACCAAAATCATGTTCCACTTCAAGCAAGGTCCACTCAAGTACTTGGACAACAAAAGCGTGGTGTTGAACATCGATTTGTCGCAATACTACAAAAAGTAAAATATTTATCAGAGGTAAAAATATGAAAAAGACACTACTTGTTGCACTTTGTGTACTTATGATTGTTGTGTTGTGTGGCTGTTCCACAGGTGGATTTATGCCACGTAGCCAAGTCAACTCACTTGTGAAAAAGTACGGCACACCCGAAGCAAAAGTTACAATTTCCTACGTTGTGAACAACAAAACAATCAAATTGGATTTGTTCTACGATTTGCTTTTGGACAAAACCCCAATCACAGTTGTAAACTTCATCAACCTTGTTGAAGCAGGCTACTACAACAACACGCTTATCGACACAAACTTGTCCGGCGGTTCTTCCCACTACATGATTGGTGGCAGATACTACGCAAAGGACTTTGAAGAAACCGACGAAGAAGACAGAACACAAATTGTCACAAAGTACTTCAATTGCCCTGCGCAACCACGTTTTGTTGGCGAATTCCAATCCAACTTCTACAAAGCGCCCAAAGCAACGGAAAAGGGTGACGACGGCTACAGCAAGTTCGAAATGTTCTCTCTTGCAATGTACCACGGCGCAAACGTTGAAGATTTCGACAATGCAAACGGTGCAATCATCATTTCCACTTCGCAAGACTACACCTTGAACTACAAAAACTACGCTGTTTTTGCACATCTCACAGGCGTTGAAATTTCCATCGACGGTGGCGAATCCACACCCTACACAAAGGTTCCTTCCTACGTTGTAGAAAACCTCATGGACATTTCCCGTTCCTACACACGCCCCGTGTACGAAAGTGAAGAAGAAGGCGCAAAGTCCACAAGCGTACTTATTTGCACTGCAAACATCACAATTGAGTCCATCGAAATGCTTGGAAACAGCGATTGGAGCAAGTTGCCCAAGAATTACGTCATTGCCGACTAATTGACACACAGGCAACCCCTTGCGGTTGCCTTTTTATTTGATATGCTAAAAATTCTTTCTTGTGACAAAAACTCAATAGCCCAAAAAATTGGTTTGAAAAAGGACGACGTTATCGTTGCTTTCAACGGCGAAGAAGCGTTGGACATGTTGGACGTTGCCTACTACGATTCGCAAAACACTTTCCAACTTACCGTCCTTCGTGGCGAAAAACAAATTTCCTTCAACGTCAAAAAGCCAACAGGCTACCCAATGGGATGGAATTTCTACGACGAGTGCTATATCGAGCCAAGATGGTGCGCAAACAAGTGTTTGTTTTGCTTCGTAGATCAACTTCCCAAGGGTCAACGCCCAACGTTGTACGTCAAGGACGACGACTGGCGTTTGTCTTTTGTTTCAGGCAACTACGTCACTCTCACAAATCTTTCGGAAAGGGATCTCAAACGCATTGTAGACAAAAAGTACTCGCCTTTGTACGTTTCCGTGCATGCCACCAACGACGAAGTGCGCAAAATGCTACTTGGCAACCCTCGTGCTTTGCCCATCATGCCCCTTTTGCAAAAACTTGCGCAAAGTGGCATCACAATGTACACGCAAGTGGTGATGTGCCCCGACCTCAACGACGGCAAAGTGTTGGAACAAACTGTAACCGACTTGATGACGTTGTACCCTGCAGTCAAAAACCTTGCAATTGTTCCCGTTGGATTGACAAAACACCGTTGTGAACTTTCCAAAATTCGCCCGGTAGACCAAGCCGTTGCCGAGCAAACCATCGATTTGGTAGAAAAGTTGGACAACGACTTTTTCCAACAACACGGTCAACACTTTGCCTACTGCTCCGACGAAATGTACGTTTACGCAAAAAGGCAAATGCCAAACTACGAATTCTACGGCGATTTTGAACAGTTGGAAAACGGCGTTGGGCTTGTTGCCGACACAAGGTACATGTTCGACCTTGCTTTTTCCGATGCTGTTGCCGAGCAACAAGGCAATTTCACAATTGTCACGGGCGTTTCGGCAACGCCTTTCATGCAAGAACTTGTAGACAAGGCAAAAAGCGCATTCCCCAAGTTGCAATGCAACGTTGTCACGGTGGTAAACAAGTTTTTTGGCGAATCCGTCACAGTTGCAGGCTTGGTGGTGGGGCAAGACATCTTGCAAACACTTTCCAACACGCCAAACGTTGGCGACACGTTGCTTATTCCACGTGTTATGCTTCGGGAAATAGAAGACGTTTTTCTTGACGGAATGACGCTAGAACAACTAAAACAACAAACAGGCAAAAATATTATTGTAATTGCCGATGGCTACGAACTTTGCCAGGCAATTTTGAGGTGCGAATAGATGATTAAACCATTGGTAGCAGTTGTGGGCAAGCCCAACGTTGGAAAATCCACCTTCTTCAACAAGGTGTGCGGTGGAAGAATCTCCATTGTTTCCGACATGCCGGGCGTAACCCGAGACCGTATATATGCCGATGCCGAGTGGCTTGGCAAAAAATTCACACTTGTAGACACAGGTGGTATTCAATTCAAAAGTGACGACGTGATGTTCCGTCACATCAAGGAACAATCGCAAATTGCATTGGAACTTGCCGACGTAATTTTGTTTTTCACCGACTACAAGTCGGGTTTGACAAGCGAAGACTACGACATTGCAAGTTTGCTTCGCAAAACAAACAAACCTGTCATTCTTGTTGTAAACAAGGTAGACAACTACATGGAAAGTGACCTGACCGACTTCTACTGTTTGGGATTTGGCGACTTTTTTGCCATTGCAGCCGAACAAAAACAAGGCGTGGGCGACTTGCTTGACCAAGTCGTTTCCTACTTCCCCGAAACTGACGGCGAGGACGAAGATGCCGATGCAATCAAAATTGCCGTTGTTGGCAAGCCAAATGCAGGCAAATCTTCCTTGGTAAACAAAATTCTTGGCTACGACCGCACAATCGTGTCGGACATTGCCGGCACAACCCGTGACGCCATCGACACACCGTTTGAGTACAACGGCAAAAAGTACATCATCATCGACACTGCCGGTATGCGTCGCAAACGTGCCATCGAAAACGACAGCGTAGAGCAGTACAGCGTTATGCGTTCTCTAAACGCCATTCGCCGTGCCGACGTTTGCTTGATTGTGATGGATGCCAACGAAGGTTTGTCCGAACAAGACGTCAAAATTGCAGGTTTCATCCACGAGGAAGGCAAACCATCCGTCGTTGTTGTCAACAAATGGGACCTCATCGAAAAAGACACGCACACGGTGGAACGCTTCAAGAAGCAACTTTCCGTAGACCTTGCGTTCATGGATTACTTCCGCTACATCACGGTTTCGGCGCTCACAGGTCAACGTGTGGGCAAACTTATGGAAGAAATCAACTACGTCTATGCAAAATCCACCTTCCGTTGCCCAACAGGTATGCTCAACGACGTGCTTACCGATGCCGTTTCGGCTGTGGAACCACCTTCGCAAAGTGGCAGACGTGCAAAAATCAAGTACGCAACGCAACCAACAACACAACCGCCAACCTACGTTATTTTCACAAACGATGCAAAATTGGTGCATTTTTCCTACCGCAGGTACTTGGAAAACTACTTGCGCCGTGCTTTCCAACTGGATGGCACGCCAATTCGCCTCATTTTCCGTGACGGTAACGACGAAGAATAGTTTTTTGACATGACAAACGTTCAAGATTTGCAAAAAGCCCTAAAAATGACTGCATCAAAACCCGTTTCCAAGCAAATGGGTTTTTTGCGCATTTCGGCAAGAAAAGTACAACTGAAAAACGGCATTTTTTGGCAAGTGGAGCAGTTCAAAAACAATCAGGCTTTCCACCAAAACATTGCCGAGCACGATTTTTTGCAATGGTACCAACAAAACATTCAACCAAACTACAAGCAAGTGTGCTTTGTTGGGGAAAATTGGAGTGTCACCTACCTGTACTCCAACGGCAAATGCAAGCGTTTGGAGCAAAACAACGGGCTTTCCAAGCAAAATTTGTCGGCAAATCGCCAAAAGAACTACATTTTGCAAGAAGGTCAAAACATACCTGCATTTGTGGATTTGGGCGTGTTTACCAAGGATTTCAAAATTGTTCAATCCAAGTACGACAAGTTCAAACAAATCAACAGGTTCATTGAAATTGTTGACGATGCTTTCAAAACCTACAACAAGCAAAGTATCACAATTTTGGATTTTGGCTGTGGAAAGTCGTATCTCACGTTTTTCATCTACTACTACTTTGCTGTGGTAAAGGGCGTCCAAGCCAACATCATTGGCTACGACCTCAAAGCCGACGTGGTGGAACATTGCAACCAAATTGCGCAAAAGTACGGCTACACAGGCTTGAAATTTGTTGTTGCCGACGTCACCAAGGACAAACTTGAAGGCACCAACATCGACATGGTTGTGTCGTTGCACGCTTGCGACGTTGCCACC
The DNA here is from genome assembly GCA_017500855.1 of Clostridia bacterium. Classification (GTDB taxonomy): domain Bacteria; phylum Bacillota; class Clostridia; order Christensenellales; family CAG-314; genus Fimimonas. The sequence goes on from JAFVYC010000004.1 coordinate 24,924, forward strand.
GACTACGCATTGTACTACGCAATTTCCAAGGGAGTCAAGCACATCTTTTCCGTGCCTTGTTGCCAACACGAAATCAATTTGTCCATACAAAAGGGTGGCGAACTTGACTGTTTGCTCAACTACGGCATCATCAAGGAACGTGTTTCGGCGCTTTTGACGGACAGCATCCGTGCAATGCTTTTGGAAGACTGTGGCTACAGCGTGGACGTTTTGGAATTTGTTGACCTTGCGCATTCTCCCAAAAATTTGATGTTGCGCTGTTGCAAAACCAAGCAACCAACTGCCAAAAACACGCCAAAAATCAAGCAACTGATGCAACAGTACCACTTTGAACAACGCCTTTTCGCTTTGCTCAACAAGTAGTGGGCTGTCAACCTGTTTGTTCAACACTCTGACGTTTATTTTGGCTTTGCAATATTTGCAATTTCACTTTTTTGAGTTAAATTTTCATTTAACCGTGCAACAAATCCCTTGTTTTGCACAGTTTTGTTGGCAAACAGCGCCAAAATTGTAAATTATGATTGTGTTAAACAATGCTTTTGCTACTAGCCCATAGTAATTCTGCTTATGAGTTAAATAACAACCCAAAAGGTTGATGTTTTTGTGCAGTTTTGTTGCAAACAGCCCCAAAATTATATATCATCATTGGTAGCAATTTTTCAAACATCATGTATTGTAGAAATACCAACACAACGCAATGGCAATCCGTTGCGTTTTTTTTGTTTCGCAAATGTTGTGTAGCAACTTTTTTAACTGATGCTATATATACTTTTTATAGTAGGGTTTTATTGAATTGTTGCATAGTGGCAGATAGATAAGTAGATAAACATCGCAGATAAGTATGGTTGAAATTTTGCAACAAAACGGTTGTGTTTTGTTCTAGCAAAGTGTGTTGTTGCATACAATCTACCAAACCGACTATGGAGGCGTAGGGATGAACAGTATCTATAAAGACATTGCCGAAAGAACAAATGGCGACATCTACATTGGTGTGGTTGGGCCTGTTCGAACAGGCAAATCTACCTTTGTGACAAAGTTTGTGGAAAAAATTGTGTTGCCCAAAATTACCGACATCAACGAAAAGCAACGTGCTTTGGATGCGTTGCCACAATCGGCTGATGGCAAAACAATCATGACCACACAGCCAAATTTTGTGCCAAGCAGTAGCGTGGCAGTTGCTTTCGACGACAAAACGACGGCAAAAATTCGCCTTGTGGATTGCGTTGGCTACCTTGTTGAAGGTGCCGAAGGCGCATTCGAAGGCACAAACCCAAGGCAAGTTTCCACCCCTTGGTCGTCATCCCCAATGCCCTTTGAAAAGGCTGCCGAAATTGGCACGCACAAAGTCGTTGCCGAACACTCAACAATTGCAGTGGTGGTCACAACGGATGGCACAATTTGCAATTTGCCACGCCAAAACTACGTTTCTGCCGAAGAACGTGTTGTGCGTGAACTGAAAATGGCAAACAAACCCTTTGTTGTGCTTGTCAACAGCGCAAACCCACAAAACGAAAGTTGCGTTCAACTTGCCAATGCTCTGCAAGAAAAGTACGGTGTGTTGGCGTTGCCCATCAACATCAAGGAAGCATCGCAAGAACAATGCGAACACGTCATCAAAATGGTGCTTTCGGAGTTTTCCATCAAGCGCATTGCAATCCACTTGCCAAAATGGATGCGAGCATTGCACCAAAGCAACAGCATCATTGCCAAACTGTTGGAAAAAATCAAAATTGGCACGGAAAACGTTTGCAAAATGAAAGACATTGCCAACTTGCAAAAGACTTTTGCCGAGTGCGACTTTTTGGAAAGTGCCGAAGTAACGGCTTTGGACATGGCAACGGGCGTTGCCGAATGCACGTTGACACCCAAAAAACAACTGTTTTTCCAAATGCTTGCCGAACAATCCAACACGGAAATTGACGATGAGTACGGATTGATGAAGTACGTTGTGGAAACAAGTGGTGCAAAGCAAAAGTTCGAAAGCATTGCCGAGGCAATGGAGCAAGCCGACCGTTTTGGCTACGGCGTTGTGTGCCCAAATTTTGCCGAAATGTCGGTGGAAGAACCGTCAATTTCCAAGCAAGGCAACGTGTACGGCGTGCAACTCAAGGCAAGTGCGCCAAGCTACCACGTCATCAAAATAGACGTCAAAACACAAGTCAATCCAATGGTTGGCACGGAAGAACAAAGCAAGTACTTGCTTGAACAGTACAAGCAAAACCCAGAAGCAGTTTGGCAAACAAACATGTTTGGCAAAACAATGAAGGCGCTTGTGGAAGACGGATTGGCTGGTAAATGCCAAGCAATGCCACAGGAAGTAAAGCAGAAACTTACCAAAACAGTGGGGCGAATTGTCAACGAAAACAAGGGCGGTTTGATTTGTTTCTTGTTGTAGCATGCCTACCTCCATTGGGAACGGTGCCGTTTTGGCACCGTTTCTTTTGTTATGTTGGCAGTGCAATTTTTTGGCGTTTTTTGCTTTTTAACACCGTTTTACTTCGAAAATCAACCATTTCTAGCATACTATCACAAACATAGTATACAATTTCAAGGCATTTTTGCATATTTTCAGCCAAAAAATTCAAACTAGCAACATGATAGTTGCAACTGTTTTGATGCTTGTGCTAACACTTGTTTGCACGCCACTTTGCCTGACTTTGAGTTTTTGTTTGGACGTGGAAAACACGGTAGCAGACTTTTTTGTCAAGTTTTGGGGCATCAAGATCTTGCAAGAGCAAGCAAGGCTTGTCGGGAGCAACGTTGAATTTTTGGGAACGGTAGAGCAAACTGTTGCAATTGAGTTCCCACAAAATTCCAACGGCATTGCCAACGTTTTTGTTCTTCAAGAGGCAACGCTTTGTGTTTGTTCAAACGCAACAAAAGGCTTTGGAGCATTGATTGGTGGAGAAATTTTTGCCATTGTTTCGGCATTGTTGTTGTGCAAATTGACAAATGCCAAGGTGCAAGTTTCTTCAACTTGTTCAACCAAATCAACCTTTATTGTTGGGGACGTTTTGGCGCAATGCACGTTGCTTTCAATTTTTGCAACGCTGGTAAAAAAGGGGGTGGCTTCGTGGAAAGCACGCAAATCAACGAAATTGTAGAAACTGCCGTGGCAAACCTTGGCAAGATTGCCGAGGCAAATTCCATCATTGGCAAACCACTTGTCACAATGGACGGAACAACCATTTTGCCTATTTCTCAAATTACTTTTGGGTTTTTGGCAGGTGGTGGCGAGTACGGCAACAACAGCAAAGTTGTTGTGTCCAAGGACAGTTTTTTGTCTAACTTTGCAGGTGGTTCGGGTGGTGGCGCAAGCGTCACGCCCATTGGCTTTTTGGTGGTTGGCAAGGATGGTGTCAAAATGATAGATGCCGAAAAGCAAGATTTTGTTGGCAAAATTTTGGAGGTTGTAAAAGACTTTGCAAGCAAAAACTAGAAAGTGGCTTTTGCTGGGTTTGTTGTTGATTTGCTTGTCTGTTCTCGGAACTACCGCAATTGCACAAACGTCAACTTCAGCCAAGGCGTGCGTTGTTGTGGAGCAATCCACAGGCAGGGTGCTTTTTGCCAAAAACGCCAACGAGCAACTGCCAATGGCAAGCACCACAAAAATTGTCACAGCGCTAACCGTGCTTCAAAACTGCCAAAATCTACACCAAATTGTGGAAATTCCTGCCCAAGCCGTTGGGGTGGAAGGTTCGTCCATCTACTTGAAGCAAGGCGAAAAACTCACGGTTTTGCAATTGCTGTACGGCTTGATGCTTAGAAGTGGCAACGATTCCGCAGTTGCTTTGGCAATTCACATTGGTGGAAGCGTGCCAAACTTTGTTGAAATGATGAACGACGTTGCACGTCAACACGGTTGTGCCAACACGCATTTTGACAATCCACACGGCTTGCACAGCGCAAATCACTACACGTCGGCAAGCGACCTTGCAAAACTAACTTGTGTTGCAATGAACAACGCCGACTTTTGCAAAATCGTTGCTACCAAGCAAACTACCATTCCCAACGAAACGCAAAACTACCCACGGGTTCTCACAAACAAAAACAAACTGCTTTTCAACATGGAAGACGCAAACGGTGTAAAAACCGGCTACACCAAAAAGGCAGGCAGATGCTTTGTTGGTAGCGCAAAACTCAACGGTATGCAAGTGGTGTGTGTGGTACTAAATTGCGGACCAATGTTCGAGGAAACGCAACAATTGCTACAAAGCGCCACGGCTACTTTTTCAATGAAATGCCTTGTGCCACTCAACAAAGTGTGTGGCGTGGTTTTTGTGCGTGGCAAACCGACTTACTACTACTGCCCACAAGCATTCTACTACCCACTTTGCAGTTCCGACGTGGTGGAACGCAAAATTTTGCTTGAAAATCAGCCTTGCGTTCAAGTTTTTGTCAACGGCGAAGAAGTTGCCCAACTGCCCCTTGTCACAACGTGAACTTTCAAAAAGCACTTGCTTTCAAGTGCTTTTTTTCTTCTTTTTTTGCTTTCATTCGTTGATAATTCGTTGTGTTGAGCATTGGTTTTTGTATTGTTTGCGTTTTTTTTTGTTTTGCAACGTAAACTTTTACTATTCCATTCATCTTTCTGTTGTCACATTGCGCTGTTTTTGCAGTGGTTTTGTACTTTGCAGTTTTTTTTGAAGTCTGTTTTTGTTTCAAGCAAGTCAACAAATTTGTGTGAACATAAGTTTCCTGTGTTTTTCTTAAAACAACTCAAAACACCAAATTGTAGAATTATAGTCTTTCTTTGAAGCGGTTTCTTTGTTTTTCTCTTTCAAGTCGCCAAAACTACGGCTTGTGTAAGTCAAGAGCCTTGTTTGAAGTACGTTCTTTTTGTGACTTTCAAGTTGAAACCACTTAGTGCTTGTTCAACGTTCCACCTACGATATGTATGTTCTTTTTGTGATTTTCAAGTCGAAACCACTAAATAATATATAATTGTTTTCTACAATGCTTTCTCTACCCCTCAAATACTTGATTTTTTTTGCAAAAAAAGGTATAGTATAGGTAATTATAATGCCCAACTAGGCGATGGAGAAACAAATGAGACTAAACAAGTATTTGGCAGATTGTGGTGTTGGTAGCCGTCGTGCATGCGACAAACTCATCGAGGACGGTTGCGTGACCATCAATGGCAAAGTTGCAACTCTTGGTTGCACGGTAGAAAAGGACGACCACGTGGCTGTCAACGGCAAACGCGCAACAATTCAACGCAAAATAACCTACATAATGTTCCACAAACCAAAGGGATGTGTCACAACGGTCAAGGATGAACACGGCAGAAAAACCGTTATGGATTTTATCGACCTCAAAACACGTTTGTACCCAATTGGCAGGTTGGACTACGACACCGAAGGTTTGTTGCTTATGACAAACGACGGTGACATGGCAAACAAACTCACACACCCATCCAACGAAGTGCCCAAAACCTACGTTGCACGCATTTCCGGTGCGCTAACTTTGGCAGAAAAAGCGCAATTGGAAAACGGCGTTGTTGTGGACGGCAAAAAAACCGCACCTGCAAAGGTTGCCATTTTGGAAAAGGACGAGCATCACACACGTGTGGAAATCACCATCACGGAAGGCCGAAACCGCCAAATCAAAAAGATGTTCGAGTGCGTAGGCAAGGAAGTGGAGTTTTTGAAGCGTGTTGCCATTGCCGAAATCAGGCTTGGTGGCTTGCAACGTGGCAAGTACCGTTTCTTGTCTGAAAGGGAAATTGACTATCTCAAGAACTTGTAGCATTTCTTGGATTTTTTAGCAAAAATGCATTGTGGCGCAACTGTCGCAATGCTTTTCTAGTACAACAAAGGAAAACAAAATGAAAATTCTTCTCACAAACGACGACGGCTATCTCAGCGAAGGTTTGCAACTTTTGACGAGTGGGCTTTCGGAAAAAGGGCACCAAGTTTACGTTGTTGCGCCCGACAGCCAACGTTCGGCAATGAGCCACGCCGTCAGTTTCTACAAATATCTCACTCTCACAAAATTGGACGACTACTGTGGCGCTGTGGAAGCCTACGCTTTTTCCGGCACACCTGCCGACTGCGTAAAGTTTGCCTACAGCACGCTTGGTGTCAAGTTCGATTTGGTAATTTCCGGGCCAAACAACGGCGCAAACTACGGTGGCGCCATTTGGTACAGCGGAACAGTTTCCGCAGCGGAAGAAGGCGCAATTGTGGGCATTCCGTCCGTTGCATTGTCCCGTGTGGGCACAAGCGGAAGCTACGCATCGGCAGTGGAGTACGTTGTAGACAACCTTGAGCAACTGCTTGCAACCTACACCCCAAACACCGTCACAAACATCAACGTGCCTTGTTTACCAATGAGCCAAATCAAGGGCGTAAAAGTTGCACCTTGCAACAACCAAATGCTTTTCGACGATTTCTTTGTGTTGCAGGAAGATGGAACTTGGTTTTCCACAGGCACAAGGGAAACAATCACCGAAGAAGGTTGCGACGTTGTGTTGGCGGATGACGGCTACATCACAATTTCTCCCGTCACAACTTTGAAAACACATTTTTCGGCAATGGCAAAACTTAGGGAATTGGAAAAATGAGAATTGCAGTTATTGGTGGTGGCCCTGCAGGAATGATGTCGGCCATCACGGCAAGCCAAATGGGCGCCGACGTAACTTTGTTCGAAAAGAACGAAAAAGTTGGCAAAAAAATGTACATCAGCGGAAAGGGCAGGTGCAACCTGACCAACAATTGTTCCGTCAAGGATTTCTTTGCAAACGTGCCCACAAACCCCAAATTTTTGTTTGGCGCTTTGCACAAATTCACTCCGCAAGACACGGTGGATTTTTGCCAAAACAGGGGGCTTCAACTCAAAACGGAACGTGGCAACAGGGTGTTTCCGCAAAGTGACAAGTCTAGCGACGTCATCAAACTGTTTGCACGGGAATTGCAACAAAGTGGGGTAAAAGTGTGCCTAAACACGCCTGTTTCCGCCATTGAACGCTTGGAAAACGGCTTTTTATTGCATACTATCACAGGCATAGTACCGTTTGACAGGGTAATTTTGGCAACCGGTGGGCTAAGTTACCCAACAACGGGTTGCACGGGCGACGGCTACAAGTTTGCAAAAGACCTTGGCCACAACGTCGTTGCAACAAAGCCCGGGCTTTGCAAAATTTTGTGTGGTGGAGTCAAGCATTTGGAAGGGCTTTCGTTGAAAAACGTTGCCGTGTCCTTGGTGGACAAAAACGGCAAAGTGCTAGAAAGTCAGTTTGGCGAAATGCTTTTTGCCGACTGTGGTGTGACTGGTCCTGCAGTTTTGACGCTGTCCTCCCAAATCAACAAACTAAACCTCAAGGGAACTTTTGTTTCCATCGACTTGAAGCCTGCCTTGGACGAAGAAAAACTTGATGCAAGAATTTTGCGAGATTTTTCCGAAGCCATGAACAAGGATTTTGTCAATGCATTGAGTGGACTGCTTTTGGAACGCCTTCGCAACGAAATTGTTGAGCGTTGCAACGTTCCACCCTACAAAAAGGTGCATCAAATAACCGCCGAAGAACGCAAAAGGCTTGTTTTTGCCATCAAAAATTTGCGCTTTCCCTGCAACGGTTTGGACGACGTTTGCTATGCCATCGTCACAAGTGGCGGTGTGGACGTCAAACAAATCAATCCGTCCACAATGGAAAGTCGCATTTGCCCCGGGCTGTACTTTGCAGGGGAAATGATGGACGTAGATGCCTTCACGGGTGGTTTCAACATTCAAATTGCGCTTTCCACAGGCTACGTTGCCGGCACAAGCGCATCACAGGAGTTGTAGACATGGTAGTTATTCGTGGCGCAGTGGTTGCGCAAAACACCAAGCAAGACATTGCAACGCAATCCGTTGCATTGTTCAACGAAATTTTGAGCAAAAACAACTTTGAACTTCAACACGTCAAGGCAATTTTCTTTTCGGCAACCAAAGATCTTGTTGCTTCTAACCCTGCAACTGCCGTTCGCACGCATTTTGGGCTAAACAAAGTTGCTTTTATGTGTTTCCAAGAAATGCACGTGGAAAATTCCTTGCCAAATTGCATTCGCATTGCAGTTTTTGTGGACGAGGACTTTGAACCAACAAATTGCTACGTTGGTGGTGCAAAAGTTTTGCGCCCCGACTTGAACTAGACCAACTAATTCGGCGTTGCTGTTTTGCAATGCCGATTTTCTTTCGTGCAACTTTTGCCACACAAAAGCAGTTGGTTTTTTGTCGAATTTCAAGCAATATTAAACAATCATTAAATATTTGTTTGACAAGCAACGGCAAAATTGATAAAATAAGATGAAAAGTTTTTGACTTTTGGCAAATTGCACATGCAAGGAGAAACACCGTGAACAAATTTTTGCGTTTTACTGTTTCCTGGGTAAAGTACTTGGTAAGGCCTTTCTTTCCTGTAAAGTTCTTTGGCGACAGCAAAATTCCAACCAAAAAATTATTGCTTATGGGCAACCACCTTTCCGCAATGGATCCCGTTGTTCAAGCATTGTACACCAAGGAAGTGCCTTCCTACGTCTACAAGTCGGAATTGGCAAAAAGCAAGTTTTTGAAATGGATTTTCGACGGTTTGGACCTCATTCCCGTCAACCGTGGCGAAAGCGACTTGCACGCCACAAGGCAAATCATGCGCAGGTTGAAAGACAACCGTGTGGTTGGCATTTTCCCCGAAGGAACAAGAAATTTGGACGTTGACTGTTTGCAAGAGTTCAAGCATGGCACGGTGTTGTTCGCCATCAAAACAAAAGCGCCCATCAAGCCCTTCTACATATGGGACAGATATCGTTTGTTCGTTCGCAACTACGTCATCTATGGCGAGGAGTTCGATCTTTCCGATTTCTACGACAAGCCCATCACGAAGGAACTTATTGCCGAAGCATCCAAGTTCATTTGGGGCAAAATTGATGCGCTAAGGCTTCAACTGAACGAAATTTTGCAACAAAAAGGTATCAAACGCCGTCCTCGCACCAAAAAGGAAATTGCAAAACTCAACCAACACTTGCAAAAGCAAGCCGAACAAAGCCAAGAGGGCGAGTAGATGAAAATAACGCTTCCCGATCACATTGGGTTTTGCCAAGGCGTTTCCAACGCAGTAAACAAAGCGCTGTCGCAAAAAGGTGCCTACTGTTTGGGCGAACTGATTCACAACACAGTGGTCAACGGGCAACTCAAGCAAAACGACATCACAATTGTAGAGGACGTGGAGCAAGTTCCTGATGGCGCAACAATGATAGTGCGCTCACACGGGGTGCCACCAATCGTGTACCAACGGGCAAAAGAAAAAAACTTGAAAATTGTTGATGCAACGTGCGGTTGCGTCAAAGCAATCCAGCAAAAAGCAGAAAAGTACCACCGTGATGGCTACCAAATTGTGTTGGTAGGCAACGCTTCCCACCCGGAAATCGTTGGCATCAACGGATGGTGCAACAACACAGCCATCATTTTCGATGGCAAAGGCAAATTGTGTCTAAAAGGGTACGAAAAAGTGTTGATTATGTTCCAAACAACCTTCGACACCCGTTTTTACGAAAAAAGTTTGCAAAATATTTCAACAGATGGTGTCAAAACGCTTGAAATATTTAACACAATTTGTTATACTACTACTGTTAGGCAGTATTATGCCCAAATTCTATCCCAACAAAGCGATTTGACTGTTGTTATTGGCGACAAAAAGAGTTCCAACACAAGGCGACTTTTTGAAATTGCTTCTGCCAACTGCAAAACAATTTTGACGGATGGAGTGGAGGAGAATATTGATCTTTCAAATTTTGAAAAAATAAGTATAATTTCAGGCGCATCAACTCCAACTGAGTTGATTAAGGGGGTTTTGGAAAGAATGGTTGAAAATGCAAAAGAAGCTGTTGCAGTAGAAACAGCAGTATCGGCAACACCTGCTGAAGATGTAAAAAAGGTGGACAAGAACGAAGAAATGCTTGCAAATGCAGTGTCCTCTATCAAAGAAGGCGCAAAATTCAAGATTGGCCAAAAGGTAAAGTGCAAAGTTGTTCTTGTAAGTGAAGACGGCGTATACGTAAGTCTTGGAAATTGGAAACAAGAAGGTTTTGTACCTAACGACGAATTGGCTCTTGATGGCAACTATCAAGCAGTGAAGGCATCTTTGAAAGATGGAGATGTTTTGGAATGTTCCGTATTGTCTACAGAAAAGGGAATCAAACTTTCCAAGAAGGCAATCGACGAAAGATACAAGGACGACGAACTTGTTGCCGGCATCAAGGAAGGCAACGAATTTGAAGTTACAATGACAAGAGTTGGCAAGGAATGCTTGACAGGCAAACTTGGTAGCTACACAGTTATTGTTCACGCATCCCAAATCAAAATTGGCTACGTGAAGAATCTTGAACAATACGTTGGCAAAAAACTTCGCCTTGTGAGCAATGCCGAAAAGGTAGACGACAACAAGCGTGTTATTTTTGCTAGCCAAAAAACAATTTTGCTTGCAGAAAAGAAAGCAAAGGAAGACGAATTCTGGAACAACATCGAAGTTGACGAAATCGTTGAAGGCACAGTACTTCGCTTTGCTCCATTCGGCGCATTCATCAGCGTTCGTGGTTTCGACTGCTTGGCACACTCTACAGATCTTTCTTGGGATCGCATCAGTGGCCCACAAGAAGTTTTGGAAATTGGCAAGCAATACGAATTTGTTGTTCTTGCTTTGGACAGAGAAAAGAACAGAGTTTCTCTTGGCTACAAGCAACTTCAACCACAACCTTGGCAAATTGCTGAAGAAAAGTTCCACGTTGGCGCAGTTGTAACAGGTAAAGTTGCACGCATCATGCCATTTGGCGCTTTCATCGAACTTGACAAGCACATCGACGGTTTGCTTCACGTTTCCAACGTTTCTTGGGAATGGTTGGACGACATCAACAAGGCTTTGAAAGTTGGCGACGAAATTCAAGTTGAAGTTTTGGAATTCGATGCAGAACGCAAACGCATCACACTTTCCAGAAAGTCCTTGCTCAAGAAGCCCGAAAGTGCACCTGCAACAAGCGACGAAGAATAACAAACATTGTTAAGTACCAAACTCTGGGAAGCAAGACAACTCCGACTGCCTCCCCGGACTTTGGCAAATATAAAAAAAGGAGAAAACAAAAATGACAAAACAAGAACTTATTGCTAAATTCGGCAGAAAAGAAGGCGACACAGGCTCTCCAGAAGTGCAAATTGCATTGTTGACACAACGCATCAACCACCTCACAGAGCACTTGAGAACTCACCAAAAGGATCACCACAGCAGACGTGGTCTTCTTCAAATGGTAGGTCGCAGAAAGGGTTTGTTGGACTATCTCAAACAAACAGATATCGAAAAGTACAGACAAATCATTGCCGATTTGGGTCTTAGAAAGTAATTGCATAAGAGCAAGGGGCTTTGTTTCACTCAGCCCTTTGCTCTTTTTCTTTGTACCCACCTATTCAAATTGATCACTATCGGAAAAATCGATTTTGTAGAGATTTTTCAGAAATATATAGAGTGTAAAGGAGAAAACAAACAAAATGGCAAAATTTACCAAAATTGACGGACAAATTGGTAACAGACCGTACCACATTTTCGAAACGGAAATTGGCGGTAGAAAAGTCCAAGTAGAAGTAGGCAAGTATGCCGAACAAGCCAACGGTAGTTGCATGGTTTCCTGTGGGGAAACTGTTGTGATGACCAACGTTACATTGGCTGCAAAACCCAGAGATGGAATTGATTTCTTCCCTTTGGGCGTAGATTTTGAAGAAAAAATGTACTCCGTGGGCAAAATCCCCGGAGGTTTCAAAAAGAGAGAAGGTAGAGCAAGCGACAAGGCTATTCTCACTTCCCGCTTGATTGACAGACCCATTCGTCCATTGTTCCCCAAGGGATTTTTGAACGACGTTTCTGTTATTGCAACAGCAATGTCCGTAGAACCGGACATCCAACCGGAAGTTTACGCAATGATGGGCAGTTCCATTGCCCTTGCAATTTCCGACATTCCATTTGCAGGCCCAACAGGTAGTGTTGTTGTTGGCTATGTAGATGGCAAGTACGTTATCAACCCAACAAACGAACAAAAAGAACGCAGTTTGCTTCATTTGAACCTTGCAGGCACAAAAGATGCCATCATGATGGTAGAAGCAGGCGCAAACGAAATTTCCGAAAAGGAAATGTTGGATGCAATTTTGTTTGGTCACGAAGCAATCAAAGAACAATGCGAATTCATTGAATTCATTGCAAAGGAAGTTGGCAAACCCAAGGCAAACATCCCCTTGTACTTGCCACCTGTAGAACACGAAGCAATTGTTCGCCCCTATGCCGACAAGCTTTTGGACGAAGCATTGAAAACTTTCGACCGCTACGAACGCCAAGCAAACCAAGACGCAGTAGAAAAGCAAGTTACCGAACACTTTGCCGAAACAAATCCCGAAGTTGTGGATTCCATTGGCGACATTTTGTACAAGATGACCAAGGAAAAGGTTCGTGCAAGAATTTTGAACGAAGGCATTCGCCCCGACGGACGTGGTTTGACGGAAATTCGCCACATTTGGTGCGAAGCAGGCATTTTGCCAAGAGTTCACGGTAGTGGCGTGTTCACAAGAGGTATGACTCAAGTTATCACAACAGCAACACTTGGCACAGTTGCCGAAGTGCAAAAGTTGGAAAACTTGGACGATACCGACACGTTCAAGCGCTACATGCATCACTACAACATGCCAGGCTACTCCACAGGCGAAGCAAAACCATTGCGTAGCCCAGGCCGTCGTGAAATTGGCCACGGCGCATTGGCAGAACGTGCTCTTGAACCTGTAATTCCAAGTGAAGCAGAATTCCCCTATGCAATCCGCACGGTTTCCGAAGTTGTTTCCAGTAACGGTAGCACATCCCAAGCAAGTATTTGCGGTTCCACACTTGCATTGATGGACGCAGGTGTTCCAATCAAAGCGCCTGTTGCCGGCATTGCAATGGGCTTGATGAAGTCGGAAGACGGCTCCAAGGTTGCAATTCTCAGCGATATTCAAGGCTTGGAAGACTTCCTTGGCGACATGGACTTCAAAGTTGCAGGTACTTCCAAGGGTATCACAGCAATTCAAATGGACATCAAAATCAAGGGTATCGACGAAGAAATTTTGCGTACTGCTTTGGAACAAGCACGTGTTGGCAGACTTCACATCCTTGACCAAATGCTCAAGGTTCTTCCCGAACCACGCAAGGAACTTTCCCCATACGCACCAAAAATCATCTCCTTCAACATACACCCAGACAAGATCAGAGAAGTTATTGGTAGTGGCGGAAAAGTTATCAACAAGATCATCGAAGAAACAGGCGTTAAAATTGACATCACCGACGACGGTATGGTATTCATCGCAACTGCTGACCAAGCAATGTCCGAAAAGGCAAAGAAAATGGTGCTTGCAATTGCAAAAGACCCCGAAGTTGGCGAAGAATTCACAGGAAAAGTTGTGAGAATTCTCGATTTCGGCGCATTTGTTGAACTTGCTCCAGGCAAGGACGGAATGATCCACATCTCCAAACTTTCCAAGGAAAGAGTTGCAAAGGTTACCGACGTTGTCAACGTGGACGACACAGTTGTTGTAAAGGTAATCAAGATTGACGAAAAGGGCAGAATTGACCTCAAACTCATCAAAAAGTTGTAATCAACAAGCAATCAAGGCGAAGAGCAATCTTCGCCTTTTTTTGTTACAATTTGTAAACCTTTTTTTTGTTACAACTTGTAACCTTTTTTTTGTTACAACTTGTAACCTTTTTTTTGTTACAATTTGTAAACTTTTTTTGTTACAACTTGTAAACCGTGGCGATAATTTAGCAAAATCCCATAACCCAAGCGTTAATTTAGCAAAACCCCCAACCCGTGGTGCAAAAAATATAATATTTTGTCAAATTGCCATTGCGCCGGAATTGTGGTTTTATAAAATTTCTTTGATTGTGTTGGTGTTTGTGTTGTGGCATACTTTGCGCATTGCAATAAGTTTGTGTTTTCTGTTTGATTATTTTAATTAGAGATTACCATTCTATTTTTGTTTTTTTTTCAATTTGAATTCCGATTTATTCTTTGAACGCTAATTCTTTTTTATTCGATTTTTTTTGGAGGGATATTTAGTTGAAATAGACATTTAATAGAAAATAGAGTTTTAGTTGAAATAGAGTTTTGATAGTGGAAGATATTTATTAAAATAGAATTTAATTGAAATAGAAAAGTTGAAATATAGATCAGCAAAAAATAGAAATACAACTAAATAGAATAAAAATGCAATTTCAATTCGAGTAAGATTTTAAATTAGAATAAAGTATTATTTAAGTGAAATATAAAAAAATATTTTACTTTGCATTTTATTCTAACTGCAATTTTGAGTTTTTTTGCTTTTATCTTGAATTAAATCTATTTCCGCTTGATTATTTCAATTTAAATTTAGTTTCCTTTTTATAATTTATTTCTCAACCTTATACTTTTACATTTCATGGCGTAAATTTGGTTTTACATTTTGTTTTAATTGCAAATTGAGCTTTCTTACTTTTAACTTGAATTTAATCTATTTCCGCTTGATTATTTTAATTTAGTTTCATATTTTTAATTTATTTCTCAACTTCATGCTTTTATATTTCACTGCGTAATTTTAGTTTTACATTTTGTTTTAATTGCAAATTCGAGTTTCTGCATTTTGTTTCTTTGATTTGCGTTTGCGTTTCCGGTTCAACTGCATTGTGCCAAAACAACTGTTTTGTGTATCAATTTTGCCAAAACGCAATATTATATTGTATGAAAAGATACAATGTTCTCACCGAAGTTATTTGCAATGTTTTGCTTGTGTGTGTTGTTGTTGCAGTTGCGCTAGTGGGCTTTCAAGGCTCGGTAACAAACGTTTTTAGCATGGCAAGCGACAACGCCATCTATCGTGGCAACAACCAAAATTGCGTTTCGTTGATGTTCAACGTGTACTGGGGTACGGAATACATTGCCGACATTTTGGCTATACTCAACAAATACAACGCCAAATGCACGTTTTTCGTGGGTGGCAGTTGGGCAGTGGAAAACCCTGAAGTGTTGCAGCTGATTCACACAAACGGTCATGAAATTGGCAATCACGGCTATTTCCACAAGCAACACTCCAAGTTGACCTTTCAACAAAACGTGGAAGAAATTTCCCTTTGCAACAAAGTGGTGTTTGAGTTGATTGGTGTTGCGCCAACGCTTTTTGCTCCGCCCTCGGGTGATTTTTCCGTGGAAACTTTGCAGGCAAGCCAAAGTTTGGCGTGCAAAACTATCATGTGGACAAGGGACACAATCGACTGGAGGGACAAAGACAGCAAGCTGATTTTGCAACGTGCAACCAAAGATATTGTTGGTGGAGAGTTTATTTTGCTACATCCCACCTTGCACACTTTACAATCTCTTGAAAAAATGCTACAATACTACAAATCACAAAATCTAACTGTTGCTACTGTCAGCAACAATTTGGGGGAATAGATGGAATTCTACAAAAAATATCCAAGTGGACTGCAACTTGTTTGCAAGCAAATGGACTCGTTGTACACGGTGTCTTTTGGCGTGTTTGTCAACGTTGGCAGTGTGTTGGAAAACGACAAGGAAAACGGGCTTTCGCACTTTATTGAACACTTGTTGTTCAAGGGAACAAGCCGTCGCACGGCATCACAAATTTCCGAAACGATGGACGACATTGGTGCAGTGATCAACGCATTCACAAGCAAGGACACAACCTGTTTCTACACAAAAAGCGCCAAGGACGACTTGGAAACTTGCTTCGACGTCATTTCCGACATGTACTTCGATGCGCAAATTCCCGAGCACGAACTAAACCGAGAACGCCAAGTGGTGTTGGAAGAAATCAGCATGTGCGACGACACACCTGACGACGTTTCCGCCGACCTCATTTGCAAAGCAGTGTTCAACAACCAGCGTTTGGGGCAAACGATACTTGGAAATCCCGAAAACATCAAGTACTGTGACAGACATAGTATCTTGAATTTCAAGAAAAAGCACTATTTTTTGGCAAATACTGTCATTGCAGTGGCGGGGAACTTCCATTTCGACAAGTTGGACAAGCTTGTTGAAAAGTACTTCGAAAGCAATTTCGACGGCGTTGTTTTTCAACCTCAACAAGAAGATGCCGTCACCTACACGCACGATTTCTTGCACAGGTTCAAGGATATCGAACAAGTGCATTTGCAACTTGCAACGGGTGGTTGCAGTTTGACCAGCACGGAAAAACCTGCAATGACAATGCTGACCAACATTTTGGGTGGTGGCATGTCTAGCCGTTTGTTCCAATCCATTCGTGAGAAAAACGGACTTGCCTACTCGGTGTACAGCTACGCATCTTTCTACTCCAATTGTGGTGTGTTCGAGTTGTACGCAGGGCTTAGCCCACAAAACACACAAAGGGTTTGCGACTTGCTCCGTCAAGAACTGCTGAAACTGGTGGATGGTGGTATCACCGAAAAGGAACTTTTGCGTGCCAAAACTTCCAGCAAAAACGCACTGTACATGGCTCTTGAAGACAGCATGACCATGATGCGTTTGCTTGGCAGAACCTTGCAAAAAACCAACACCGTTTTCAATGTCGACAACTACATTCAATCTTTCCAAGAAGTCACTGCCGAACAAATCGACAGTTTGGCAAGGCGAGTGCTCTGTCAACCTTTTGCATCTTCCTATGTGGGACGTCAATCGGACAATTTCGATGCAATTTCCAAACTAAAACTCAACTAAATTCCAAAGGCTTGCAATAGCAGGCCTTTTTTTGCACTTTGCGCAAAAATTTCCGTCAAAAATAAAAAAAATGTTGCGCACTTTAATTTTGAATCCTTGATTATTTATATTTTATATTGTATAATATATAATACATTAAGTATTGTTGCGCTCTTTGCGCTGTACATAGACTAGGAGGTGTTGTTTTGACTTCTATTTCCAAGGGTAAAAAAATTGCAAACGCCATTGCTATTGCAGTTGCCGTTTTGCTCATCATCGTTGCTTTTTGCGGTAGGTATTTCCCTGCCGGCTTGAAGGCTTTTGCCAACTTTTTCGTTGGCACTTTTGGCATGGCATTCTACGGAATCATGATTGCCATCATCGTTGCTTGCTCGTTCACGCTTGCAGGCAAAAACATTCGTGTTCCCATCAAGTACGTGGTGCATTTTGCATTGCTGTACTTGCTTGTTGTGGTTCTTGTTCACATGCTTTCCACTCGCTTTATTGCAGACATGGAATTTGGTAACTATGCCGAAAACGTGTTCAACTACTACGATCTTGTTCCAACCTTTGGTGGATTTTTGTTTGGTGCAATTGCCTATGGATTGGAAAGCGTACTTACAGTTTGGGGCGCATCCATTGTGCTTGTGCTTGGCATTGCTTGGACAGTGTACGTTTGTGGAGATTTCTTCTACTCCTACTTCACGGGTAAAATCAACTTGACAAGCCCAACTTCTAAACCAAAGCAACCAATTGCTCAACCTGCAATGGGTGGCGCAACGCACGTTGCAACGGAAACCAAGTCCGACGAGGAACTTTCCCGAGACAAGGCAATGAGGATGCTTTTCCCCACACAGCCAACAACCGTCCAAGCAGAATCCGTCAAGTACGACACCGACACAATTTTGCCACCCAAGGACGTGACTGCTCCAACGCACACCTACACGCCAACAAGGGAAGACGCTCTTTCCACGTTGTTTGGCACGGGCGACGTTTCTGCTCCAACTCGCACGGAAGGTAGTGGATTTTTTGCAAAACCTGCGCCATTCGAAGGTGCAAAAGTTGCATCATCCGACGAAATGCCCGTTCGCCCATTCGGTAGCGCATCGGAAATTACCAAAGTGGACACAACCATGCAACCAACAACCGACGATTCTTCTTGGATTATTCCAAGCAAACCTGCGGAAAAACCAGTTGCAACACCTACTCCCACACCTACAAAACCTGTGGCAACGCCTGTTGCAATACCAACTCAACCAACTGCAACACAACCGTCGTTGTTCGACGATTTCGACGAGGACGACTCCGACGACGTAGATTTGCCCCCAGTTGACGTCATCGACACGGTAGTGCAACCTGCGCCAACCCCCACTCCCATTGTTCGCAAGGAAGAACCAAAACCTGCGCCTGCTCCCATTCCTGTCAGCAAGCCAACACCTGTTCCACCTGCAAAACCGTCCGAAACAGACGTTGCAAGTGGCGGTTCCGATTCCGTTGGGTACAAAACCGTGCTGACTTCCAAGCGCATTCCCAACACCGACTACGAACAAGTTGGCATCGACGTTGTGCCTGTAGACACAACAAAACCCAAAAAGACAGCCACACTTCCCTACAAAACTCCGCCGTTCGATTTGCTCAGCGACGTTGTTCCTCCATCTTCCCAAGGCGAAGATGCGCAAAGGCGTGCAAACGCCATTGTCAAAAAGTTGGAAGTTTTCGGCATTCAAACGGAACTTGCCGACATCATCATTGGCCCATCGGTAACACGTTTCATGTTCAGAGTGCTTTCCGAAAGAACTCGCATGAACGAATTTGAAAAGTATTCGGGCGACTTGAAGTCTTGTTTGCAAGCCTCCGACGACATCATCATCAAAGCGCCGTTCCCCGGCACCGACTTGGTTGCAATAGAAGTTGCCAACAAAACCAAGCAAATGGTGCGACTTCGTGGGTTGCTTGAATCTACGGAATTTACCAACGCAAAGGGCAAGTTGACTTTTGTTCTCGGCAGGGAAATTGCCGGCAAAGTTATCGTTGCCGACCTTGCCGAAATGCCACACTTGCTTATTGCAGGTACAACTGGCTCGGGCAAGAGCGTGTGCTTGAACTGCATGATTGTTTCCATGTTGTACAAGTACAGCCCCGACTACTTGCGTTTCTTGATGGTAGACCCCAAGTACGTTGAACTTTCTCGCTACAACGGCATTCCACACATGCTTACCAACGAAGCCATTGTAAAGGTGGAAGATGCGTTGGCAGGTATGGACTACCTCATTTCCGAAATGGAAAGCAGATACCAATTGTTCCGTTCCGTTGGCGCAAGCAACATCACCGAGTACAACAAATCGGCAGTTGCCAAGAACAAAAAACTTCCCTACCTTGTTTTGGTGGTGGACGAACTTGCCGACTTGATGTCTACAAGCAAAAAGGCTTTCGAAAGCAAAATCATTCGCCTTGCGCAAAAATCCCGTGCTGTCGGCATTCACATCGTGCTTGCAACACAACGTCCAAGTGTCGACATTGTAACGGGTGTTATCAAAGCCAACCTTCCCGGCCGTATTGCTTTGAAAGTTTCTTCCTTCCCCGACAGCAAAACCATCTTGGACTCTGCCGGTGCGGAAAAATTGCTTGGTAACGGCGACATGCTGTTCCTTGACCCCGGCAAGCCCAACCCCGACCGTATTCAAGGCGCATTTGTTGGCAAAACGGAAATTGACGCTTTGGTGCAATTTTCTAAGGATGCCAACGAGTGCATTTTCGACGACGATGTTTCCAAACAAATTTTCATTTCCCAACAGGAAGCGCCTGCTCCTGCCGAAGAGGAAAGCGCATCCGACGGCACAATGGTTTTGGACCCATACTGTCGCAAAGCGCTTCGCTACTGGATAGAAAAGAAAAACGGACAAACGTCCATTGCTTCCATTCAACGTGCGCTGGGCATTGGTTTCAACCGTGCAGGTCGCATCTACGAGCAATGCCAACAAATGCACTTCATCGAAGAACTTGCCGCAAGCGAATCTAGCGGAAAATCCTTGAAAGTGCTTGTCACTTTGGAAGATTTGGACAGACTTCTTCCCGATCAGGAAGACTAGGACACACACATGAAAACTAAAATTGGAGTTGTGTCGCTTGGTTGCGACAAAAACCGAGTTGACACCGAAGTTATGTTGGCAAACCTTGTGGACGGTGGGTACGAAATCACCCAACAACCACAGGATGCCGACGTCATCATCGTCAACACTTGCGCATTTTTGGAGTCTTCCCGCAAGGAAGCCATCGACGCCGTGTTGGAAATGGCTGATTTCAAAGACACAGGCAAGTGCAAAAAAGTTATCGTCACAGGTTGCCTTGGGCAAAAGTTTGGCGATGAAGTAATTGAATATTTCGACGAAGTGGATGCCGTTGTTGGCACAAACGACTACGACAAAATTTGCCAAATCGTTGAAGAAACGCTTGCAGGCAGTCGCAAACAGTACAAAAACCCTGCCGACACAATAACTTTTGGCAAGCGCATTCTCACAACCAATCCACACGTTGCCTATTTGAAAATTGGCGACGGTTGCAACAACTTTTGTTCCTACTGCTTGATTCCCTACATTCGTGGCAGGTTCAGGTCCGTTCCCATGGAGCAAATTGTTGAGCACGCAAAGCAACTTGAACAAAGTGGTGTGAAAGAATTGATTTTGGTTGCGCAAGACACAACTCGCTACGGCGAAGATTTGTACGGAAAGCGCAGGCTTGTTGACCTTTTGCAACAACTTTCGGCTTTGCAAGGCATCAAGTGGATAAGGCTGTTGTACTGCTACCCCGAACTTACCGACGAAGCGTTGATAAGAGAGATTGAAACAAACCCCAAAGTTTGCAAGTACATAGACATCCCTTTGCAACACGTAAGCCAACCCATTTTGAAGGCAATGAACCGTCGTTCCACTCAACAAAGCATTGTAGAGCTATTCGACAGGTTGGCAAATTCTAGTCCAAAAATTCAAGTTCGTTCCACGTTTATTTGCGGTTTCCCTGGGGAAACGGACGAAACGCACCAAGAAGTGCAACAATTTTTGCAAAAATACAAGTTGCGCAACGTTGGATTTTTTGCCTACTCCAAGGAAGAAGGCACGGTTTCGGCAAAGTTTACCGACCAAGTGCCTACTCGCAAAAAGAATTCCTACGTCAAAAAGTTGTACAACGTTCAACACAAAGTGGTGCAAGAACTCAACGGAAGTGACGTTGGCAAAATCTACACTTGCATTGTAGACAGTTTTTCCAACATGGATGGCGAACAATTTGTGTACGCAGGCAGAACGGAATTTATGGCGCCGGAAATTGACGGAATGGTGTACATCGTTTCCAACAAACAATTGCAAATTGGAGATTTTGTAGACGTTGCCATCACTTCGGCTTTGGAATATGACTTATTGGGAGAAGTTGTTGAATGAATTTACCTAACAAATTGACAATGGCAAGAATTTTGCTTGTGCCGTTGTTTGTAGTTTTCTACTTTTTGCCATTTGATTTTGCACCCTACGTTGCCGTAGCATTGTTTGTTGTTGCAGCGTGTACCGACTTTTTGGATGGCTACATTGCTCGCAAGTACAACCTTGTTACCGACCTTGGAAAATTGCTCGACCCAATTGCCGACAAAACTTTGGTAACAGCAGCGCTGTTTTGCGTGGTAGCAACAAATCCGTTGCAGTACGGCGCCGGTTTGGCGGGGCAAATTGGTCAGCACGGACAAGTTATTCTTGCAGTTTGTGGCATTATTGTGCTTGCAAGGGAACTTATCATCAGCGCAGTTCGCCAAATTGCAGCAACAAAGGGCGTTGTTATTCAAGCCAACGTGTACGGCAAAATCAAAACAATCACACAAGACGTTTGTTTGCCAATTTTGATTGTGCTGAATGGCGCAAAGTACGTAAACAATTTGTTTTTTGACGTTGTTTGGTGGGTTGGTTTTGCTTTGTTGATTGTTTCAACGGCAATAACCATCCTTTCAGGCGTTGTGTACCTAGTGCAAAACAAAAAAGTTTTTTGGGAGAGCAAGTAGACTATGATAGAAATTCTTTCCAAATCCTACTGCTCGGCAACGGAAAAAATTTGCAATTTGCTTTGCTCCGACTTGTTGGAGTACAATTTGCACGTTTGCGCAACCGATGCCGACGTTCGAACCAACCTGCAAAACTTGCAAAGGGCGCAATGTGTTGTGATGATTGGCGACATTGGCGACTGCGCAACAAACTTTGCGCAAGTGCACGGTTTGTCTATGTACTACGACAACTATGCGCAAAAGATTTTGCAAGATTACTGCGCTTTGTGCAACCTTCCTTTGCCACCGCAGTACGCAATTGACAAACTTTGTTTGCTACCGGAAACTTTCATTCACTATTCCGCTGTGTACGGTTATGCTTGTGCAAGCAGTGGTCACGTTGGTGGCACAAAAGTTTACATTTTGCCAAGCAATGCCGACGAATGTGCGCACGTGTACGCAAACTATATGCAAAAAGATCTTGCCAAGTTGGACGACGTTGTCAAGTACTGCTACAAATTGTACGGCTTTGCCGAACAAGATTTGCAACAACAACTTTCGGCATTGTTCAACCCAGCAATTGCGCTCGTTACCGTCAAAACCAAGCATTTGGACAGCAAAGTGCAAATTTGCTTTGGCAAACGATGCTCGGCAGGCGTTGTCAAAAAGGCGTTGTTGGAGTTTCAACAACGCTACGCACCCTACATATATGCAAACACCGACGTTTCGTTGCCACAACTTGCCGTGCAAACGCTTCGTGGCATAAACAAAACTGTTGCAACTGCCGAATCCATCACGGGTGGGCTGATTGCATCGTCCATTGTGGACGTGCCCGGCGCAAGCATGGTGCTGTACGAAGGCGTGGTGGCGTACTCCGTTGCAGCCAAGTGCAAGCGCATTGGTTTGAGCCCGCACTTTGTGGACGAGTACGGCGTTGTTTCTTCCCAAGTGGCGCAAGAAATGGCTGTTGGCATGCTGAAACACGGCGCTGACGTTGCCGTTGCAACCACAGGATTTGCAGGACCTACTGCCGAAAACGGCATGCCCGTGGGCTTGACTTTTGTGGGCGTTGCATCGCAAAAGGGCGTTTCCGTGTTCAAATACGTTTTTAGCGGAGACAGAAATTCCATCAGACACCAAGCAAAAAATGGTGCGCTGTTCCAATTGATAAAACACATCACTCAATAGAAAATAAAAACAGGAGATATACATTATGAACGAAGACAAGAAAAAGGCTCTGGACCAAACCATATCTCAAATTGAAAAACAATTTGGCAAAGGCTCCATCATGAAGTTGGGCAGTTATGCCGCAACAAGAAACATCGAAGTCATTCCAACGGGTTGCCTCACCTTGGACGTTGCATTGGGCGTTGGCGGTCTTCCAAAGGGACGTATCATTGAAATCTATGGACCGGAAGCATCCGGTAAAACAACGGTAACTTTGCACGTTATTGCGCAATGCCAAAAGATGGGTGGAACATGTGCGTTCATCGACGCCGAACAAGCGCTCGACCCTGTGTATGCTGCAAATTTGGGCATCAATTTGGACGATTTGTACATTTCTCAACCGGACAATGGCGAACAAGCGTTGGACATTGTAGACTACCTTGTGCGTAGTAATGCAATTGATTTGATTGTTGTGGACTCCGTTGCAGCGCTCACACCAAAAGCCGAATTGGAAGGCGACATGGGCGACAGCCACATGGGCGTTCAAGCAAGACTTATGTCCCAATGCTTGCGCAAAATCATTGCAATTGGCAACAAGTCCAACACCTGCATCATTTTCATCAACCAACTTCGTGACAAAATCGGCGTTATGTTTGGCAACCCTGAAACAACAACGGGTGGCAAGGCGCTCAAATTCTACTCCAGCGTTCGTTTGGACGTTAGAAAGATTGACACAATCAAGGACGGTTCGGAAATTATCGGTAGCAAAACCCGTGTGAAGGTTGTAAAGAACAAAGTTGCTTCCCCATTCAGAACTGCGGAATTCGAAATTATCTTTGGCAAGGGCATTTCCAACTCCGGTTGCGTTTTGGACCTTGCTGTTCAACACAACATCATCGAAAAGAGTGGTAGTTGGTTTGCCTACAACGGCGAAAAGATTGGTCAAGGCAGGGAAAACGTCAAGAAATTCTTGGAAGCAAACCCCGAACTTATGGAAGAAATTGCCGGCAAAGTCAAGGATCTTTTGAAGCCTGCTGAACCTGCAAGCGCAGAGTAGAGTTGACTTGATTTTGCAAAATTTGCTTCAATAATGGCAAGAATTGCCGTTTTGTAAAATACTATCACACACATAGTAGTGCAAAAACGCAAGATTAATCGGTAGTAGAGCGAGTATTTGCAAAAATTGCAACGCAGTTTTCTAACAATTTTTGCCGAGCAACAACTGTTTGGTCGTTTGCGCAAAACGGCAATTGGAGTATCAAATAAATTTTTGCAAAACAACAAGTATACTTTTGTTTGCTTGGGGTGCATCTAGCCAAAGCACAAATGTATTTGAAAACAAAGAAATCAAAGAAAACATGGTTTAGAAAGAGTTCGACTGTTGCCGAACTCTTTTTGCTTGTAGGGCAAATTTAGTTTGAAAACATTTTGTTGTTGTGCGATAGACTTATTTTTTTTTAGTATGTATTGGTTTTTTATATATTTTTGTGCGATTTTTTATGTCTACTCCT
>JAFVYC010000040.1 GCA_017500855.1 Clostridia bacterium
GAGGGCAAAAAGATTCGGTACACGCCCGAACTTTTTGGAGTTTTGTTGAAAGCACCGACCAGGCGTTTGGTGGAATTTGCAAGCAGGGCAACAGGCACAATAATGACGGACCGTCGGGGACGCCGGTCCCTACGATTTTTTTTCGAGAACACGGATTAAACACAAAAAAAATGTGTTTTGTGCTTATGTGAAAGAAAACTCCCAAGGAACTTTTGTTATGTGAAATGTGCGAACACAGCAACAAATTACAAAGCACAGCAACAAATTATGTATTTCTATATTTATGTGAAACTGCACAAACAGGGTAGGCTTTTGTTCCGTGATACGGGCGAACACACAACAACAATTCTCTATGCAAGGCAACAAACAATGTGTTTTATGCTTATGTGAAAGAGAACTCACAAGGAACTTTTGTTTCGTGATGCGTGCCGGTACACACCAACCATTTGAAACCAAAGCGAAAAAAACAGGGGCAAGGGTAGGGATGGCTTGCTCCTGTTGGGATGAAAAAAATTGAAAATTTTTTTCAAAGGCGCTGGGAAACCGCAACTTTTGCCACAAGAATGCCTTGTTTGGGTGCAAATTGAAATGCTTTTTGCAAGAAACGTTGCCCAAAACCGGCACGTTTGTGTTGGTATTGTGTTAGTTTGCGCTTGCTCCACAAAAAAGTATAAAATCCCCCCTTGTGGGAGGATTTTGAAATTTGATATTGCTTTTTGCGAAACAGTTTTGTCAACCAAACTGCTTTGAAAAAAAGTTATGCTTCGATATTTTCTACGTCGATGCCGTTTGCTTTGCAGAAATCAGCAAAAGCACGTTGCGCACGATAGTTGGGGTGGCAACGACCTGCTTCCCAACGGTTTACTGTTGCGAAAGCAACGCCCAATTCCTTGGCCATCATTTCTTGGCTGAGATAAAGCTTTTTTCTTACAAACTTAACTTTGTCCTTAAATTCCATGATTCAACTTCTCCTACGTTAAAATAAGCGACGGTCAAACTTGTATTGTTGCGTCTGAACAAGCACGCCACTGTTTTGGTTGAATTTGCAACGCACCGTTGACAAATGCGCTACATTTTCTACCTGCATTATACTACCACATTTTTGACTTTTTTGCAATAGAAAATTGAAAAATTTATAAAAAATTATTGTAGATTATTGCACATCTCAAGGTTTGTTTATGATAGTTTAAATTTTTGCTATGTTTTATGCGCCACACGCACCACACTTGCTTGCTGTTTGTTATACCGATGTGGCACGCAAAAGAAAAGTCCATTGCAAAAGCGCAATGGACCAAAACACCGTTGTTGTTGAAGGTGGGTTTTGACGTTGGAATTTGCCTGCCTACTGCTGAACGCCAAACACTCCGAACACAAGCAAGCCAAGCACTCCACTTGCCAAGATGAGAAAAACGGGATTGATTTTTTTGTTGCCAATTTTGACAAAGGCAAATGGCGAAATGACACAAACAAGTAGCAACGAAACCCAATTGAACTCGCCAAAACTTTGCTCGGCAAAACCTTGCCATTGTTGTTGGAATTGGTCGCTAGGCAAGCCGATTGTTTGCAACAACTTTGCAACGGTTTGCTTGACGGAGAAGTTTGGCAAAATAACTTCCAACACCACGGAAACAACTGCCGACAAGATGAGGGCAACAACCACGGGGCGAATGCCGTTCAAAGCGCCCTTTACCCACTTGTTTTGCATGAACTTGTTGAGAATTTTGGTGACAACAACAATTACCACAAGGGACGGAAGCACCACGCCAACGGTGGCAATTGTTGCGCCAAGCACTCCACCGAACACGCCAAGTTCCGCCATGCCAACCTTCATGCCAACAAAGGTTGCAAGATTGATGGAAAATGGCCCGGGGGTGGACTCGGCAATGCCCATGAAGTTGAGCAGTTCCGCCTGAGTGAGCCAGCCGTGCTTTTGCACCATTTGTTGCACCATGGGAATCATGGCGTAGCCACCACCGATTGTGAACAGACCAATTTGGAAGTACTCCCAAAAAAGCAAAAGGAAACTCATTGCGCACCCCCTTGCTTTTGGTCGAGCGCATTGTCGATGGGCAATTGTTGCTTTTTGCCTTGAACAAAGGTTGCCACAATTCCAACAAGGGCGCCAATCAAAATGAGAAAAATAACGTTGAAGTTAGTTGCCGTTGACACAACAAAACTGATTGCAAACATGGCAATGGAAAGTGCGTTCCACTGAACAAGTTTGGACATTTTGACAAATGCGTTGGCAATGAGCGCAACCACGCAACATTGAATTCCAGCAAAAAACGCATTGTACCACACGTTGCCTTGGAAGGCATCCACCACGAAGTACAGCCCAATCATCAGCAAAAAGGACGGAAGCACAATGCCAAGCGTTGCCAACAGTGCGCCGGCAATGCCACGCAATTTGTAGCCCACGTGTGTGGCTGAATTGACTGCAATGACACCGGGGGTGGACTCGGCAATGACAATCATGTCCAACATTTCTTGGGAAGTCATCCACTTTTTTTTGGCAACAAGTTGTTCTTCCAAAATGGAAATCATGGCAAGGCCACCACCAAAGGTGAAGGCGCCGGTTTTGAAGAACGTCCAAAAAAGTTGCCACAAACTTACTTTTTGTTTGTTCATAGTTTACCACTCTCTAGTTTTTTCGCACCCTTTTTGTTGCGCAAAACCTGTTGAAAACTTGCGTTTTTTGCAACACGGGGTGGGGTTTTTAGTTGTTGGGGAGCGTTGCAAGCAGTTGCAACACAAGGTCTTTGTCGAAGTTTGGCAGGTAGTCTTGCGTGGCAGATTGCAAGTCTTGCAAAAAGCCGTTTTGAAGCCCAACGTTGGAAAAATAGTCGACAATGCTGTTGTACTCGTGGCGGAAAAGTTTGCGATTGAGTTGGGGCAAAAGTTCGTCCGTCCGTGCGGGGAAGTACTGCGACATCAGGCTGACGATTGTTTGTTTGCCAAACTGCGCAATCCAATCCAACACAAGTTTGCTGTCTTCCACAAAGCCGGGAAGCACCAAATGGCGAATGATGAGCCCGTTTGTGATGTAGCCCTCGGCATTGAAAATGTCGTTGGGTTGCTGACGGCGCATTTCCTCGATTGCCTTGGTTGCCACTTGGAAATAGTTTGGGCAATTGGCAAGTTGCTTGGAAACTGTGGGGCTTGCAAACTTCAAATCCGGCAAGTACACGTCCACAAGGCCGTGCAACTGCTTCAAGGCTTCCACCTTTTCGTAGCTACCTGTGTTGTAGACCACGGGTATGGAAAGTTGGTGTTTTACCAATTGCAAAGCGCTGGCAATTTTGTTGGAAAAGTGCGTTGGAGTTACCAAATTTACGTTGGCAACGCCCATGTCTTGCAGGCGCAAAAACACGTCGGCAAGTTGCCTTGTGGTCACTTCCACGCCCTTGGGAACGACACTTATTTCGTGGTTTTGGCAAAATCGGCATTGAAGGTTGCAACCTGCAAAAAACACCGTTCCACTGCCCTTTGTGCCGGAAACACAAGGCTCTTCCCACATGTGTGGCGCAACACGAGAAAGCACCACGTTGTTTGTTTTACAAACTCCGTTTTGCGTGCTTCTGTTGACGTTGCAATTGCGTGGGCAAAGAGTACAGTTCATAGTGTTTCACCTTTTTTGTACATTATAGAACATTTTGCACCGTTTGACAAGTGAAACAACTTGCTTCTGCACTTTTGTGGCAATTTTGGGTACGTTTTGCAAAAAGTACAAGTTGTTGCGCCTAGAAAACTGCCGTTGTTCATACACTAGCCACAAAGGAGCGTGGTTTGTTTACCAATTTTTTGCAACTACTGAGGCACATTTTCTTTTTTACAGGCTATTTTTCCAACGGAAGTTACCCAAAGCCACTTTCGCCCAAGGAAGAAAAGGCGCTGTTGGAAAGATTTTTTCGTGGGGACAAAGGCGCACGGGAAAAATTGATTACGCACAACATGCGACTTGTGGCGCACATTGCCAAAAAGTACGGCAAAAACGACCTTGACGACCTTGTTTCCATTGGAAGCATTGGCTTGATCAAGGGTGTGGAAAGTTACTCGCCAAACAAGGGCACGTCGCTAGCAACCTACCTTGCACGTTGCATAGAAAACGAAATTTTGATGACTTTGAGAAGCAACAAAAAGTACCAAAACACCGTGTACTTGCAAAGCACATTGGGCGTAGACAACGAGGGCAACGAGTACACCCTGATGGACGTGTTGGCGGAAAGTGGCGAATCGGTTTTTCACCAGGCGGAAGTTGCCATTTTGAAAGACACTTTGCTGAAAGCCATAGACAAACACCTTTCGGAAAGGGAAGGCAAAATTTTGCACATGCGCTACGGCTTGGACGGAAGCGCACCACTGACGCAATTGGAAACTGCCGAAAAACTTGGCATTAGCCGAAGTTACATTTCTCGCATAGAAACGGGCGCATTGAAAAAACTGCGTGCCGTGTTGCAAAAATAGATACTTTGCAAAAAAAAAGCGTGTTTTCCTTGGTGGAAAACACGCCAAATTTTGTTGATTAGATGTCGAGAATTCTCAAAATGCGTCCCTTGAGGATCATCAAAACGATGTCCGCAATGTAGATGATGTTCCAGCCGAGAACAATTCTCAAAATGCCGGCAAGAATTGCGCCTTCCTTGATTCTTGTGATGACACCACAAACAGCACTTGTGATTGGAATGATTGCCAAGATGATGCTGATGATTCTGTCAAGTCCAAAGTAGTCAGATTTTTTTGCCATTGGTAGATACCTCCGTTTTTTGTTCTATTATACCACATCTTAGCCAAACTTTCAATAGGGTTTTTGAAAAAAGTTTGCTTTTTTATAGTACTGTTTTTGCAAGGTTTTTGTTACTTGAAGTTGGCTACTCCACCACAATTGTGCGCTTGTTGATGCAGTGCAAAAACTTTTGAAAACCGCTTTGGCAAAGCACCACCGTTGCAGTGTTGTCGCAAGGGTGAAACTTGACGTTTGGCGCCTCTAGCACGCTTTTGTGGATGAGCAGGGGTGCGTTTGTTTGTGTTTCGTTGAGAAAAGCAAATGGGGAAACGCAACCACGATGCACGCCCAAATGGTCGAAAAGCACCTGTTCGGTGGCAAATTCGAACTTGGCGCACCCAACGTAGCTTGCCAAACCACGCATTTCCGCACGCACGTCGAAGGGTAGCACCACCAGGTAGTAGTTGCTACTTTTTTTGTCCTTGACGTACAGGCTTTTGCACGACATGCAGTTTTCCACGTGCACAACTTGCTTGGATTCTTCCGTGGTGACAACGGCTTGGTGGCGAATGAGCGTGTACCCCACGCCAATGCTTTGAAGATAGTTTGTTACTTTTGCAATCATGCTTGTATTGTAGTACACAATTGCAAATTTTGCAAGCCAAACGGGGGCATTTGGCAAAATTACTTGAAAATTTCCACGCCTAGGTGGAATACAAGTACAACATCATTCCGTTGAAGATGCTTTGGCAAATTTGCTGGCGGTACACGTCCGTTTGCAAGTTTTGCCAGTCGGTTGGGTTAGACAAAAATCCGCACTCCACAATTATGGCAGGGCAGGGGGAAACTCGGCACACAAAAAAGTCGCCACCTAGTGCGCTGTGGGCGTTGCCCGTTAAACTGTTCAAACTTTGTTGCACGCTTTGGGCAAATTGGCTGTCGCTTCCACTTTGGTAAAACACTTGCGGGCCACTGCGAATGCTTTGGGAAAACTTGTTCATGTGGATGCTGACAACCAAATTGGCGTTGCTTTGCAAAATTATTTGTTGGCGTTTTTGCATGTCTCGGCGCTTGAAGCCTTGGGTGGGCAATCCGTACAAGCCGTCCTTGCCGTGGCGAGTGTACACCACGTTGAAACCGCACGTTTCCAACAGGTTGCCAAGGCTTTTGCTGTAGGCAAGGTTGAGGTCGGATTCCTTCACGCCGTCCACTTGCACGCCACCGTCTATTCCACCGTGGCCGGCATCCACCACAATTGTGAAGTTGACAGAGCCCGTGCCTTGCGACGGATTTTTGTTGCAAAGGTACACGCACAGCACCAACTGCGATGCCACCAACAGCACAAGAAGCACAACGGCAATTTTTTTGGCAAACTTTTTCACATCCACCACCACACACAGGCAAGATTTCCACAACTTGTTGCAAGGCAAAAATGCCCTTCAAAAGCAAACGTTTGTCATTTTTCGGCAAAAATAGACAACTTTTGAGCAAAAGTGCAGTAAGTTGTGCACTTATCCACAAAGTTATCCACAGTTGTCCACAATGCGGTGGACAACCTGTTTCACAACTGCTGTGGAACGGACAAGTTGTTGGTTGTTGTACATTCTATGCCACAACAATGCTGTGTAGCACAGGTTTTTTGGCGCAAAACTCACGCTACTTTTGAAAATTCAACATATTTGAAGCATAGTATCAAAAGGCGCAAAGTTGCAAAAAAGGTTGCAAAACAGGTGTAAATTTTGCCAAGCAAGGCAACACTTGAACAAAAAAAAGGAGCGTGAAAACAAATGTCTTTTAACCCATTTTTGGAAAAGCCACTAAAAGTCAAGCAACAGTTCTACAACTGGAAGGAACTTTCGCCCATGCCCTACAACAAGTTTGACGTGGACCCCTACACGAAGGTGCGAATCATTTTGGCAAACGGTGCCGAGTACGAAGCCGTGTGGTTTTCCCACCAGTACCACCGCCACGAAGTAGACAACGACGTGAGGCGAGAACTTGCCGTGTTGCGCCGAAAGGAACAGCAACAACAAAAGCGCATTTCCGCATTGAAGCCCATTGGAGAGGGCATTTTGGAACACACCATTGGCTACGAACAACTTGCAGTTGACTTGACGGCAATTTTTGCCCAACGAGAAAGCGACAAGTACGTGAAAAAAGCCATGGACTTTGCGTTGTTGGAGGATTTCGACCACTTGTACCGCTATGCCGACTTGTTGGAAATGGACAAGGGCATTCTTGCGGAAAAACTAGTGGGCAACTACACCGAACTTATGCCCGGGCGCCCCACCATTGCCGAACACCGCTACCCAATGGACGACATCAAGCGCTACGTCAACTACAAACAGGCAAATTTGCTGACCAAACTGCAAATAAACATTCTTACCGCTGCCGAGCAACAAACAATGAACTACTACATGAGCCAAGCAGGCTTCTACCACAACAAACTTGGCAGACAACTTATTTCCGAAATTGGCATGATAGAAGAGCAACACGTTTCGCTGTACGGCGGGCTGAAGGACACAACTTGCACTTGGGCGGAAGAACTTGTGATGCACGAGTACACCGAGTGCTACCTGTACTACAGTTTGTGGCAAGACGAAACGGACAACTACGTCAAATGCATTTGGGAACAGCACTTCAACGACGAACTTGCGCACTTGCACAAGGCTGTGGAACTGTTGCAAAAAACGGAAAACAAAGTTTGGCAACAAGTTGTGCCTGATGGCGCATTCCCCGAGTTGTTGAAGTTTGGCTCCAACATCGACTACGTGCGCAAGGTGCTGAAAAACACCATCAACCTTACAGGCGACATGGAAGACTACGTTGACGTTGGAAAGTTGGGCAAGGACAGCAACTTTGCTTGCTACCAACAAACTGTGAACAAGTGCGACAAGGACGTTGCAAGCCACAAAGTGATTGCAAAGTACATTGCCGACAACGACAAAGACTACCGTTTTGAAACAGCCGAACACCCCGTTGAAGAACTGCGAGACAGAACTTGCGACAACACCACCATTGCACGATGAAACACAAAGATTTGGTTGCCGACAGCCTTTCCGACGTGAAAGATTGCAACGAAACACCCTTTTTGCCCGGCCAGTTTGTGCCCCTGGACATTGCCCTGTTTTGCCCCGCCGGACGCCTGCCGTAGAAAAAAATAGAAAGGTCGCCTCAACAAGGCGACCTTTTTTGCGTAGAATACTTGCAAAAACCCCACCACGTGGTGGGGAAATAGTTGTTGCTAATTGATTTTACACACTAGTTATCTCTCAAAAAAGAGCGCCTTGCCGTTTTTTGGCAGGGCGCTGTTTGGTGTTCTGTGTGTTTAGGTTATTCTGTAACCTCATGTAACGATTTTGAAGCAATGCCAAGTGTTCAGCATGGAAAACTTACCTGTCCTTGTAGATGTCCACAAGGTTCAAGGCGACTTGAAGGCATTTTGCCATGTCGTCCAAGGTTACGTACTCGTAGCGACCGTGATAGTTGTGGCCACCGGTGAAAATGTTGGGGCAGGGCAAGCCTTGGTAGGAAAGGCGAGCGCCATCGGTGCCACCACGAATTGGGCAAACAATTGGTGTTACGCCGGCACGTTGCATGGCAAGTTTGGCGTTGTCCACCAAGTGCATGTGGGGAAGGATTTTTTCCTTCATGTTGAAGTAGCTGTCCTTGAGGTCCAGCACAACGGTGCCTTTGCCGTACTTGGCGTTCAAGAAATCCACGGCTTGTTGCATCAGTTGTTTTTTTGCAAGGAACTTGTCCATGTCGTGGTCACGAATGATGTAGTTGCCAACGGCTTTGTCGCATTGGCCAACCATGCTGTCCAAATGGAAAAAGCCTTCGTAGCCCTCGGTATACATGGAATTTTGGCACACGGGTAGCAGGTTTTGCAATTCCATAAGCACCAAATTGGCGTTGATCATGATGCCCTTGGCGTAGCCCGGATGCACGCTTTTGCCAAACACGGTAACTTTGGCGCTTGCTGCGTTGAAGTTTTCGTACTCCAATTCGCCAAGCCCACCACCGTCGATTGTGAATGCGCCGTCGGCATCGAAAGTTTCCACGTTGAAAAAGTCGGTGCCACGGCCAACTTCCTCGTCCGGAGTGAAGGCAATGCGAATTTCGCCGTGGGGAATGGATGGGTTGCTTGCCAAAGTTTGGGCAAGTTGCATGATGACTGCAACGCCAGCCTTGTCGTCCGCACCAAGAAGCGTTGTGCCGTCCGAACAGACAAGCGTTTGCCCAACGTGCGTTGCCAAATCGGTAAATTCCTTGGGGTCAAGCACTCTGCCCTCGGCAAGTTGAATTGCGTTGCCTTGGTAGTTTTCCGTTACCATTGGCTTGACGTTTGCACCGCTCACTGCGGGGGACGTGTCCACGTGGGCAATGAATCCAAGTTTGTAGGTTCCACAGGTGTTGGCAGGTATTTTTGCGTACACGTACCCGTGGTTTTGGTCCATGGAAACTTGCACGCCCATTTGTTCAAGTTGTTGTTTGAGAAGATTGAGCAGGTTGAATTGCTTGCTTGTGCTGGGAACGTTGGCTTGTTCGTCGGCAGATTGCGTGTCAATTTGTACGTACTGCAAAAACCTTTGCAAAAGTTGATTGTTCATTGTTGTGTACCCCTGTTAGTTGCGATGTTCGTCCAGGTAGGACGCAGAAAGGTCGGCAAGGTGCAAGTAGACTGCAAGTTTGTACTTGTCGTACGCTTCGGAAAGGGCGTAGCTTCCACCCTTGACACGTTCGTCGAACCCGCCCATGTGCCAGTTGATGCAAATGGCTTCCTCGGCAGTAAGTTTGATGTACTGCGACACGATGAACACGGATTTTTCGCCGTGGCCGTAGGGGAAGCGCTCTTCCACCTTGTAGTAGGGCTTGGAAACCCATGCGCCGTTTTCCTTTACGTTGCGCATTTCCGTCACGTAGTAGTTGACCTTGCACACGTCGTGAAACAAACCGCAAATTGCCAACGTTTCGTCGGAAAAGTGCTTGGTGTAGTTTTCGCCAAAATCTGCCTTTACAAGTTTGAGCAAGCGATTGTACACGTTGATGGAGTGTTGACACAAACCGCCCTCCTCGGCAAGATGAAAGCGAGCCGAAGCAGGCGCGGTGAAAAAGTCGCTGTTGGAAAGATACTCCAACAATTTGGCGCTACCTTCCCTAGTTACGTACTTGTTGAAAATTTCCACAAATTGTTGTTTTGCTGTCATGGTGCTACTCCTTGTTGAATTGTAGTTGTTGTTGCCAAAGGTCAAAATTGAACCGTGTGTTGGCAGGGCTTGTGGATGGCAAGCACACCACCGGCAAATTGCCGTGGTAGGCTTGTTGCGCAAACTTGTAGGCAGTTTTGCCGTTGCACAAAATTCTTTGCAAATTGGTGCCTTGAACAAACTTGTCCAAATCCACCAAAATGGGGTTTTGAATGTTGACATCCAACGAGCCAACGATGTTGCAACTGTCCACCACGTCCCACAGCGCAATGCCGTGTTTTTTGCACAGCGCAATTTTGCTGTCCACGTCGGAGACAGTTTCGCCAAACACTTGGCAAAGCACCTTCCAAAACCTGTTTTGCTTGTTGCCGTAGTAGAAACCTTGCGCCCTGCTTTGCACGCTGGGGAAACTGCCCAGCACAAGCACACGGCTGTTTTGGTCAATCAACGGCGAAAAACCTTTTTGTTGCAAAGTTGACATCCCCTTTTTGTAGATTATACACCTTTTTTGCGCATTTTGCAAGCCCTTTGCCACGAACAAGCACAACAATGCGCCACAAATGTTTTGTAACACTTTTTTGCAAATTTCCATATTGTGAAGTAGGCTTGTGATTCGAGCAAAAAAATATGCCTTTTGTTGGCAAAGGGAGGTAACAATGTTCAACGGTTTGTTTAACGATGGTGGCTGCACAGACAACGGCGGTTGCTTTGGCGGTTGCAACAGCACTTGGATTTTGCTTGTGGTGTTGTTTTTGTGTTGCTGTGGGGGCAAAATTAGAAACTTCAACCTCAACATCAACCCAACCTGCTTGATTTTGATGGTGGCATTGTTGATGTGCTGTGGCGGACTGAAAGTTGGCGGTTGCAAATAGTACATACAAAAGCGCACCACCAACCGTGGCACGGCACCAAAGAACAAAGAATGGGCACGCAATTTGCGTGCCCATTTGAATTGCAAAAAGTTTTGTTCTTGAACAATTTTTAGTTATCCAAAGTTTCTTCCTTGTTGGCAAAGCCCTTGCCGAGCACTTCCTTTACGTTTTCCACGTAGGCAAATGCGTTTGGATCCACCTTGTGAATTACCCTGCGTGCGGCAATTAGTTGCGATTTGTTTACAACGCAAAGCACCAAGTGTTTTTCCTGCTTGGAGTAGCCACCCACAACTTTGATTGTACTTGTGCCGTGGTTTAGTTCCTTGTGGAGTGCTTGCGCCATTTCTTCCGGCTTGTCGGTGGTGATTTCCAACTCCATTGCCGAAGAAAAGCCCTTGAACATGCGTTCTTGCACAATTTGGCTGATAAACAGCGCCACAACGCTGAAAATAAACAAGTTGATGGCTTGCTCGCTGTTTTTTGTGATGAGGTAGTACACCGCTGCCGAAACTGTGATGATGGCAACGTTGATGAACAAAATGAGGCGCATTGCTTCGCTACTGCTACGCTTTGTTTTGCGTTGAATCATGATGCCGACAATGTCGCTACCGCCTGTGGAAGCGCCAACGGAAAGCATCAACGGCAAGGAAATGCCTTGCAACGCACCACCGATGAGAAGTTGAATAACCTTGTCGTGCGTGCCACCTTCGGGGTACATCAAGTTGTGGAAAAGTTCGCCAACATTTGTCAAGCGCAACACAATAAGTTCCGTTGCAAGCAAACACAAGTAGTACAAAGTTTTGTTTGCAAAACGGCGTTCAAAAGTTACGTAGCAATAGATGACGATGGGAACGTTGATTAGCACAAGCCAAACTGCAACGGAAAAGTACCATTGACCGTTGGTTGCCAAAAGCACGTCCAAAATGGAAGCAACACCCAGCACACCACCGATAACGACGTTTTCCGGCAACAGGAACAATTCCAACGAAACTGCCGTTGCCAAACTTGCCAAAAATATTGTTACAAATTGCTTTGCATTGTAAGCAAAAGATGGTTTTTTCATTTTGTTTTGTAGCTCCTGTTGAAATTAGGTCTGGAAAACACGTCGTGCACGTCCTTGGCAAAGGAAAATGCCGAAGGGTCGTAGTACCGAATGAGACGTTTGAGGCGTGAACTTTGCCTGTACTGCACCACAACGACAATCATTTTGTTGTCCGGGTGGCATGGATAGCAATCGTGCATGTCAATAATTTGCAAGCCCCTGCCAAATTCATCCACAATGGCTTGCGCAAGTTGCCCCGCATTGTTGGTGCAAATGATGAACTTTTGCGGATGATCCAGCCCCCTGCCCAAAATGCCAAGCATTGTGACACCGGAAATCACGTACACCAAGGAGTAGACAATTGTCCAAATGGACTCGCCTTGCAAAAACACAAGAAGCAAACTGCCTGACACAGACAAAAAGATGTTGGCAACGGAAAGAACGTTGGAAATGTCAATTTCCGGATTCTTGTTGGAAATGATTTTTGCAATGATTTCCGTGCCACCGTTACTGCCGTTGTGAATTGTGGCAATGTACATGGAAACGCCAATGGTCACACCACCAACGATGGCTGCAACAAGCCTGCTTCCGTGGAACTGAAATTCAACGGGTAAAAATCCCAAAAAAACCGTGCAAACAATTGTTGCCAAAATGGTTTTGAAGGTGAAGTCGCCACGCAAGAAAATTAGCGAACAAGTAAGCAAAGGAATGTTGATGAGAAAGTACACAACAGACATTGTGCTTTCGAACTGAATGTTGGGAACAAACAGCACCAACAAGTGCGTTACCGACGACGCCAGCCCGCTGAACCCACCTGCAATGAGATTGGAAGGGTTGACAAATGTAAACATGGAAACGGCGTTGAGAATACCTGCAAACGTCACCACGACGTAGTCCCACAACCATTGACCAAAACTGCGTTTTGAACTTTGCAAACTGCCACCTCCTCGTTGGAATTTTTCAAAAAATTTCCTTTGGAAATTTCACGCTATAAATATAGTATTGTAGGCAAAATATGTCAATTGTTTTGTGGCAAATTGTTGCCAATTTTTTGCATTTTGTTGCACGTGCAAAAATGTGCAACAAAAACTGCCGTTGTTTGCCACCACAATGCAAAGTGCAAAATTGACAACGCTGAATGCACAGTGTTTGAACGTGTTTTTGCCAACAAAACTTCCGCAAAACTTTGCCAAAAACACGCACCCGTGTGTGGAAAACTCCACAAAACAAACCTCAACTCATCACTTATCACCCATCACTTCTCACTTCATTCCCCCTACCCGTGGTGCAAAAAATGTAAAGTTTTGGGCAACAATGCTAGTTGAAATGAGTGTTTTAATGTAGTTGCAAACTCTGAGGGCAGTAGAAAGCAAGGTCTTGCTAACTGTCATCCAACAAAACACACCTCAACTTATCACTTCTCACTCATCACTTCTCACTCATTTCCCCGGTACGTGGCGCAAAAAAAAGCCCACCACAAACGTGATGGGCAAAACGTGTTTAGCTTTTGGAAACCTTTTTGAGAATAACGTAGCCGTTGTGTTGCAAACCGCAACTTTCGTTGTAGTGACGGCCGGTTAGAACGTCCTCGTAGGTTGCGCCAAGGTACAAGTTGTAGGACTGCTTGCCACGGTTGACTGCAACAATGACTTCCGTTTGCGTTTTTTGGCAAACACGCTCGAATGCGTACACGCCGTTTTCCGCAACAAGTTGGTGGAAGTCGCCATCCGAGAACACCGACCAATTGCGCAATTCGCCAAGACGTCGGTAGAAATCCAACAGCAACTTGTTTTCGCCACCCCAAGGGTAGCAAGCACGGCAGAATGGATCTTTGTAGCCTTCCAAACCCACTTCGTCGCCGTAGAAAACGCAGGGGAAGCCAAACATCGTGTACTGCAAAACTGCCGAAATACGCACAAGCCTGATGCCAAGTTTGTACTGGCTGTCCGTCAGCTTGGTGCGAGCCATGATGTTTTTGCTACTGTTGTCCAAATTGTCGCCTGCAAGTCGGGTGAGAATACGAACGGTGTCGTGCGTGCCCAAAATGTTCATCAAATTGTTGCGAACAAATGGGGGATAGTTGTTGACAAGGTCGAACACCACCTTAGAGAGCGCCTGTTCATTGCCATCTCGAACAAAGGCAATGATGCCGTTCATCAAGGGGTAGTTCATTACCGAATCCAACTGACTGCCGTCCAAGTAGTGACGGCGAAGTCCGTAGGCGCACTTGTTGGAAGCATCTTCCCACACTTCGCCAATGATGGCGCAATTGGGTTTTTGCTTTTTGGCAGAGGCAACAATTTTGTCCAACATTGTGTCGGAAATTTCGTCCACAACGTCCAAACGCCAACCACTTGCGCCTGCCTTCAACCAACGTGGAACAATGCCACCACGTCCACAAAAATACTTTTGCGCACCCTTGCTTTCGGCGTTGATGCGAGGAAGCGTTTGGAAGTTCCACCAGCACTCGTAGGTGTTGTCGTCGTTGAACTTGAACCAATCACGGTAGGGAGAGTTTTTGTCGTTGTAGGCGCCACCTTCGCCGTACTTCTTTTGCCTGTTGAAGTACTTGGAGGAGGAACCAACGTGATTGAACACGCCGTCCAACACCACCTTGATGCCGAGTTTGTCGGCTTGTTGGCACAGTTCAACAAAGTCTTGTTCCGTGCCGAACATTGGGTCGATTTGTTCGTAGTCTTCCGTGTCGTACTTGTGGTTGCTGTACGCCTTGAAAATGGGCGTGAGGTACAAAGTTGCAACGTTCAAACTCTTGAGGTAGGGCAATTTTTGCGTGATGCCCTTCAAGTTTCCACCAAAAAAGTCACGGTTGCGCACTTCGCCATCTTCCTCCCTGTAGAAAGGTTGTTGGCCCCACACACGCATGATTTTGTCCTCGTTGGGAACGGTGTCGCCTGTGGCAAAAAACCTGTCCGGCATGATTTGGTACATCACACCGCTGTTCAACCAAGTTGGGGTTTGATGCTGTTTTTTGTAGACGGAAAGTTGCCAAGGGCGCACGTTGTCGTAGAACAAGCATGCGTTGCGACTTTCGTCCATGCCCACAAAGTGTTCGTACTGCACGCCTTCCATGCGGAAGTAGTACCAGTACAAGCCCTTTTTGAGGGACAAATCGGCAAGGAAGTTGTCGAAGCCGTCGCTACCAACTTCCTTGTACATTGTGTACTGTGTGTTGAAAGTGCCGTCGTCGGAGTACACAACAAGCGTTACTTCCGATGGGTTGATGCACCTGTTGACTTGCAAGCGCAAGCCAAAGCGCACGTCCTCGCCAACTGCACCAACAACGCTTTTGTAGAAAACGTCGGTTGGGTTGAATTTGACGTACTGCATTACATTCTCCAAATTTTTTCTGCGTATTCTTTTACTGCACGGTCAGCAGAGAAACGTCCTGCTTCGGCAATGTTTTTCAAGGACATTTTGTTCCAAAGGTTTGTGTCTTTGTAGCATTTGTCCATTTTGTCGGTTATTGCCATGTAGCTTGCAAAGTCGCCAAAGCACATGTAGGGGTCGGCAAATTGTCCGTTGCGAAGCAAATAGCGAGAGATGCTTTCGAAACTTTCCCCGGCAAAGCCCTTGTTGAGGTCTTCCACAATTTGGCGAAGCTTTGGTTGCTTGAAGTAGAAGTCGGTGGAGTTGTAGCCACGGCCCCACATGTCGGCAACTTCGTTGGCACGCATACCGAAAATGAAGATGTTGTCGTCGCCAACAGCTTCGTGCATTTCCACGTTTGCGCCGTCCATTGTGCCAACTGTCAAAGCGCCGTTGATCATGAACTTCATGTTGCCGGTACCGCTTGCTTCCTTGCCTGCCAAGGAAATTTGTTGGCTGATTTCCGCAGCGGGGATGAGAGTTTCCGCCATGGTCACGCAGTAGTTTTCCATGAACACAACGTTGATTTTTTCCTTGAGTTTTGGGTTTTGCTCCAATTCCTTTTGGATGTAGCACACAAGTTTGATGACTTCCTTGGCAACGTAGTAGCTGGGGGCAGCCTTTGCGCCAAAGATGAAGGTTTGTGGGGTAACGTCCAAATCGGGGTTTTCCTTGAGGTCATGAATCAAAGAAACAATTTTCAAAGCGTTGAGCAATTGACGCTTGTACTCGTGAAGGCGCTTTACTTGAACGTCGAAACGAGTGTTGGGGTCGATGACAACACCACTCTTTTTGTGGGCAACTTGCGCAAAGCGTTGCTTGTTGTGAAGCTTGATTTCCGCCATGCGTTGATGCACGGTTTTGTCATCCAAAAATGCGTTGAGTTTTGTGAGTTGGCTTGCATCCTTGACAAAGCCGTCGCCAATAAGTTCCTTCAACAAACCTGTCAGTTCGGGGTTTGCTTGGCAAAGCCATCTGCGATGGGCAATACCATTGGTGACGTTGCAGAACTTTTCCTTGTCCATTTGGTAGAAATGGTTGAACAAGTCTTTCTTCAAAATGTCGCTGTGCAAAGCCGAAACGCCGTTGACGTGGTGAGAACCGATGATGGACAAGTTTGCCATGCGCACCTTGCCATAGGCAACAACTGCAAGGTCGGAAACTGTGTCCCAATTACCGCATTTGTCCCAGAAACGTCTGCAAGCACGTTCGTTGATTTCCATGACGATTTGGTAAATACGTGGTAGCAATTTTTGGAAAATGTACTCCGGCCAGCACTCCAACGCTTCTTGCAAAACGGTGTGGTTTGTGTAGGCGCAAATTTTGCTTACAATTGCCCACGCATCGTCCCAACCAAAACGGTAGTCGTCCAAGAAAATGCGCATTAGTTCGGGTACGCAAAGCGCAGGGTGTGTGTCGTTGATGTGAACGGCAACCATTTCGGCAAAGTTTGCAAAGTTGCCGTAGCGCTTGTAGTGGTCGGTAACGATGTTTTGCATTGCCGAGGACACAAGGAAGTACTCTTGCTTGAGGCGCAAAACCTTGCCTTCCTCGTGGCTGTCGTTGGGGTACAGCACCTTGGTGATCATTTCCGCTTGCGTTTTTTCTTCCATTGCACGGAAGTACTCGCCTTGCGCAAATGCAGGGAAGTCGAATGCGTTTTTGCTACGAGCCGACCACAAGCGAAGCACGCCAACAGCAGGGCTGTCGTAGCCGTCCACTACCATGTCGTAGGGGAATGCTTCCACTTCTTGGCAGTTGACCAATTTGTACACGGGGCCGTTGTTTGTGAAAATTTCCTTGACTTCGCCACCAAAGCGAATTGTTTGCACCTTGTCGGGACGTTCCTTCAACCACACTTCGCCACCGGGAAGCCAGTTGTCGGGCAATTCCGTTTGCCAACCGTCAATGATTTTTTGTTGGAAAAAGCCGTACTCAAAGCGAAGCGAGTGGCCCATCACGGGGTAGCCTTCCTTTGCAAGGCAATCCAAGTAGCAAGCGGCAAGACGGCCCAAACCACCGTTGCCCAAGCCTGCGTCCGGTTCGCATTCGTACAAGTCGTTCAAATCCACCTTGTAGTTCTTTTCCAAAACGTCGGCAAACAAATCGGCAAGGCCCATGTTGAACAAATTGTTCTTCAAACTTCTGCCCATCAAAAATTCCATGGACAAGTAGTGAATTCTTTTTCTTTCCCTTGCTTTGTGTTCTCTGTTGAAGGCCGTGCGTTTTTCCAACAACATGTCTCGTACCACAGTGGCTACGCATTTGTACATTTGGAACGTGGACAGTTCCTTTGCTTCTACGCCGTAGGTTTTGGTAGAAGCGCTTTCCACAAGTTCCTTGATGCGTGTTTTTGTGACGTTAGTTTTCATATAGTTTCCTCTCCCATTTTGTGATGATTAGTTTTTCTTTTGTTTTGTTTTTTGTGCTTTTTTGTAGAAGAACTGCACCGAAGATGCAGGAATTGTCATTTCTACGTAGCCGTGCTGATTGGTGCAAATGGTTTTGCTCACTTCAACACCACGTCCGCCGTACTTGCTTTCGTCGCTGTTGAGCACCAAAGTGTACTCTCCGCAAGAAGTAGTCATGCCGTAGTTGTGGAAATCGTACAAGCTGAAGTTGACAACAACAAACATTTTGTTGCCCTTGCTGTCGGTGCGCTCAAATGCAACAACGCTGTTGCGACTGTCGTCGGCTTGAACCCACTTGAAGCCTTCCCAAGTGCTGTCGTTTTGATACAACGGAGCATACTTTTTGTACGCCATGTTCAAATCTTTTACAAAAAGTTGGTGGCTGTCGTGCTTGGGATATGCAAGCAACATCCAGTCCAATTCCTTGTTTTCGTTCCATTCGTTCCATTGCGCAAGTTCAACACCCATGAAGTTGAGTTTTTTGCCCGGATGGCCGTACTGGAAGCCCAAAAGTGCCTTGAGCTGCGCAAACTTGGTGTCGTAGTCGCCAAACATTTTGTTGACAAGACTGCCCTTCAAATGCACCACTTCGTCGTGGGAAAGTGGCAACACGTAGTTTTCGCTGAATGCGTAGCACATGGAGAAAGTCAGTTTGTTGTGGGCACCGATGCGCCACAAAGTGTCTGTTTTCATGTACGCCAAAATGTCGTTCATCCAACCCATGTTCCACTTGTAGTTGAAGCCAAGTCCGCCAACGTCCGTTGGGTGCGTTACCTTGGGGAATGCTGTGGATTCTTCGGCAACGAACAATGCGTAGGGGCATGCTTGGAACACTTGGCGAGAAACCTTGCGAAGAAACTCGATGGCTTCCAAATTTTCCTTGCCACCCCACTTGTTGGCACGCCATTCGCCGTCGTTACGGTCGTAGTCGAGGTACAGCATGCTTGCAACGGCATCCACACGAAGCCCGTCGAAGTGGAATTCTTTTAGCCAATAAATTGCGTTGCTCACAAGGAAACTTTGCACTTCGTACCTGGAGTAGTCGAAAATGCGAGTTCCCCAACTCTTGTGCTCCTTTTTGAATTCGTCGGCAGATTCGTAGCAACAGGAACCGTCAAATTCCATCAAGCCGTGTGCGTCCTTGCAGAAGTGCGCAGGAACCCAGTCCAACAGCACGCCAATGCCTGCCTTGTGGAATTGGTTGACGAGGTAGCGCAAATCGTCCGGTGTGCCGTAGCGAGAAGTTGGTGCGTAGAAACCTGTGACTTGGTAGCCCCAAGAACCGTCGAATGGGTGCTCCATCAAGGGCATGAATTCCACGTGGGTGTAGCCCATTTTCTTTACGTAGGGCACAAGGTACTTTGCCAATTCACGGTAGGTGTACATGCTTCCGTCGGGATGACGGCGCCAAGAACCCAAATGCACTTCGTAGATGTTGACGGGGGATTTGTACACGCCCTTTTTGTTTTGTTTTTCCACCCAGGCTTGGTCTGTCCATTGGAAGTTTTCGTCCCTGTCGTAGATGACGCTTGCCGTTTTGGGGCGAACTTCCGCACAGGTTGCGTAGGGGTCGGCTTTGTACAAAATTGCGCCGGTGTTGGTTGTGATGGCGTACTTGTAGGCGTCGCCGGGGCGAGCCTCCGTTGTTACTTGCCAAATGCCATCTTCCAGTTGCATTTTGGTGTGATGAACA
Source organism: Clostridia bacterium (assembly GCA_017500855.1). Lineage (GTDB taxonomy): Bacteria > Bacillota > Clostridia > Christensenellales > CAG-314 > Fimimonas. The sequence continues at coordinate 19,339 of JAFVYC010000040.1, forward strand.
AGCCAGTTGTTGAAATCGCCCACCAAACTTACGGCTTTGGCATTGGGCGCCCACACTGCAAAGTGGTAGCAGTTTTCGGCAACCTTGTGGCAACCGAGCAATTCGTAGGCATTGCTACTTTCGCCATTGTAGAAACTTGTGAATTTGTTCATGATTTCCTCCGTGTTTGAGAAAGTTCTGTTTGAAGAATAGGTTGCTCGTTTGCCCTGCCCGTTTGCACGGTGAGTTGAGCAAGCCATTTTGCTTTTGCATTGGAAAAGTCGCTTCGCTGAGCCATGTACTTCCAGCAACCAAGGGTGCCGGGGGTGTTCATTCGGCAGTCAGTATCCCTTTCGGCAACGTCTTGCATGGTGTAGATGACCATGTCGGCATTGCTTTGGGCAAGCACTTGTATCATTTGCAAACTGATGTGTTCGTCGGTGGAAAAACCGCACTTTTGGAACACAACGTCCTTGTTATACTGTGGCAAACTGTTCCACCAACCAACGGTTGTGTCGTTGTTGTGAGTGCCAAGGTAGGCAACGCAGTGTTTGGGGAAGTTTTTGGGAAGGAAGGGATTTTTGTCGCTTCCGTCAAATGCAAATTGCACCACCTTCATGCCGGCAAGGCCACACTTGTCCCGAAGGTCCAAAACGCTTTGGGGGATGTCGCCAAGGTCTTCGGCAATGATGGTGAGATTGGGAAAAGTTTTTTGCAGGTGCTTGATGAAGCCTGCGCCAACGCCCTTGCACCACCTGCCAATGCGTGCAGTTGTTTGACCGTAGGGGATGCTGTAGTAGCTGTCGAAGGCACGGAAGTGGTCGATACGAAGCACGTCGAAAAGTTGACTGCATTTTTCCACACGCTTGGTCCACCATTGGTACTTGTCTTTTTTCATCACGTCCCACCTGTACAGCGGGTTGCCCCACAACTGACCGTCAGCCGAGAAGTAGTCGGGCGGAACGCCTGCAACGCACTTGGGCTTTTTGTCCTTGGTCAGTTTGAACAGTTGGCTGTGCGCCCACACGTCGGCAGAGTCGTAGTTGACGTAGATGGGAATGTCGCCCACAAGTTGAATGCCATTTTGTTGCAGTTTGTTGCGGAAGGTTTTCCATTGGGAAAAGAACACGTACTGTGTGAATGCAACAAAATCCATTTCGTCGGAAAGCAATTCCTTGTAGTGCTTGAGCGCTTCCGGCACACGGTTGCGAACGTCTTGGTCCTCCCAGTACAACCAACTTTTGCCACCAAAGTGTTTTTTTAGCGCACAAAACAGCGTGTAGTCGGCAAGCCAGTACTCGTTGTCGTCGCAAAACTGTTGGTAGTCCTTGGGTGGATCTTGCTTGATGAAGTTGCCGTACGCCTCCCGAAGCATGATTTCCTTGCGTTGCTTGGCGTAGACAAAGTCGTTGCCACGGGCAAGTTTGGAATCTGCCAAAGTTTGTTCGGAAACAAGCCCTTGTTCGGCAAGCGCATCCACGTCGATGACCAACGTGTTGCCAGCAAATGCCGATGGTGAAGCGTAGGGGGAGTTCACAAAGTCAGTTGGCGTGATGGGCAAAATTTGCCAATACGTTTGTTTGGACGCCACCAAAAAATCTATGAATCTGTCCACTTCGGCAAGGGTTCCCACCCCTGTTGCACTTGGTAAAGAAGTGATGTGCAACAAAATGCCACTAGATCTCATTTTTCACCTTTAGTTGTTATTTTGCCGTGCGCAACCAGCGCATAGCAATCCATGCTATGGTATTTTAGCATTTTCGGCGATATTATGCAATACTTTTTTTGCAATATTTATTATTATTTTATTAAATATACCCAAAAAGTTACAATTTTGACACGCAAAAGGCAAAAAAGTGAGCCTGCGATGACGCCGGCTCACTTTTGAGAACGTTTGTGCAAAACTACTTTTCCAAACTTGCAACGAAGCTTGATTTAAGTTTGGGTTTTTGAGTTGCTTTGGTTTGACTTTGGAGTGTCTTGTTTTGGTATGAGTTTTGGGTTGATTGTAGTTTTTTGTTGGTTACAAAACTACAGTGCAACAAGCGCATTGCACACAATTTTGTTGGCACGAATTGCCACAAAACAAACGCCATTTTTTGCCAATTTGCCCACCCCGTGTGCAAAAACTACAACACGTAGGTCACAAAGTACACGATGTGGTTGTGGCTGTCAATTCCCGCCCAGCCAATGTTTTCGGTTTCGGCATCGAACTTGCCGATTTTGCCAACGTTGTTGACAACTGTTGTGGCAAAAGTGCCAATTGTGGAAGTTAGTTGCTGGGAAGTAGCCACCTCGTCGTTGGAAAATGCAAGAAACAATGCATCCAACACAAGGGTGGAAATTTGCGTGTCTTGCCCGTTGATGGAAAGTGTGCCGTCTGTAAGAACAAGTTTGCCATTGTTGTCCACTTCCGCCTTGTAGTCCAAAACGACGAACACTGTTTTGGAAATAGCATCGCCAAGCAAGTCGAACTGACCAACGTAGTTGGAAACGTCTAGCGAAAGCACGATTTTGCAATGCAAACTGCCCTCCACTTCCTCCAACGAAAGCCCACAAATTTCAACGTTGAACTGTTGCATCACGGCAAGCACCGACAGCAAGTTTTCCATGCCGTTTTGTTGCAAAATCGAAGACACGTCCCCGTTGTTTTGCAAATCTACCAGTTGCGACAAGGCGCTGTTTGCAACGTAGCACAACTGCTTTTCCGACAGGTAAAATTGGTGCTTGGTTTGGAATTTGCAAGGCGTTGCAACAAGCAAGCCGTAGTTGACGGGTTCAGCGTGAATTGTGCTGTTTCGGAAGCAGTTGTCGGCATCCAACCCGTCCTGCTCCGACGGTCTGTTTTGCGCCAAACTGCTGTTGTCGTTGAACAGGGAAACTGCCAACGGAATGAGTTGACCAATTTTTGTTTCGGCAAGCCCAAGGTCTTGGAAGGATTTGCCGTTGATGACGGGTTGCGTTTCCACACCAATTTGCTTGGGGGAAAGTTGCGCCAACACAATGCAAAGCACAATTGCAACCACAAGCATAGACACCACGAAGGACAGCAGGCTTTCCAAAAGCCCCTTTTTTCTTTTTGCCATTAGTAGATACCTCCTTACTTTTTGTAGTGTTGAGGTTCGGGGTAGACTTTGCCAAAAGTTTCCACCGTTACGCTTTCCATCACTTGTGGTGAGAATGGGCGATCTTGGAAGTCCGTGTACTCGTCGGCAATGTCGTCCACCACGCTCATGCCTTGGATGACTTCGCCAAACGCTGCGTAGTTGCCATCCAAATGTGGCGCATCTTCGTGCATGATGAAGAATTGGCTACCTGCCGAGTTTTTGTCTTGCGCACGAGCCATGGAAATAACGCCACGGCGATGAACCAGTTCGTTGGGGAAGCCGTTGGAAGCAAACTCGCCCTTGATTGAGTAGCCGGGACCACCAATACCAATGCCCTTGGGGCAACCACCTTGAATCATGAAGCCACGAATGACACGGTGGAAAATAAGTCCGTTGTAGAAGCCTTTGTTTACAAGGCTGATAAAGTTGTTTACTGTGTTGGGGGCAACGTTGGGGTACAACCTGATTTGAAACTTTTTGCCACCCTTCATGTTGAACGTCACAATTGGATTTTGCATAAAAAACTCTCCTTGTTGTGGATTTGCAAACCGATTGTTGCCCTACGCAAGCCATTTTTGCGCCAACAAACTATCTTTTGCACAAATATTGTACCACATTCTACAATTATTATCAATAAAATTGACTTTATTTTTCAAGTTAGGTATAATAGTAGCATAAATTTTTGCAAAGGCAAGCCACAACTTGCCAAAAGGAGAAAACAATGCTTACACAAATTCAAATGGAAAAGTTTGCCGAACTTGCCGTGCTTGTTGGCGCAAACATGCAAAAAGACCAAATGGTTGTTATCCGTTGCGACGTGCAATGCAAGGACTTTGCGCACTTGATTGCCGAAAAGGCATACCAATTTGGCGCAAAAAAAGTTATTGTTCAATGGAGAGACGAAGTGCTTAGCCGTTTGACAATGCTCAACGCAAGCAAGGAAACTTTGTGCGAAGTGCCCGACTACCAAATTGCTCAATCGCAATACTTCATCGACAACAAAGTGTGCTTGATTTCCATTTCCGCAGGTAACCCCAACATCTTCAAGGGTTGCGACCCCGAAAAACTTGCTGCATCCAACATTGCAGGGGCAAAGGCAATGGCTAACTTCCGCAAGGCTACAATGAGCAACTACTTGCGTTGGACAATTGTGTCCATCCCCACACCGGCTTGGGCAAAACAAGTGTTCCCCGATTTGAGCGAACAAGAAGGCATGGACAAAATGTGGGATGCAATTGGCCACATCATGAGGCTGGACCAAGAAGACCCAACGGAAGCGTGGAGAAAGCACATTGCAACGCTTCACAGACGTGCAGACTTTTTGAATGCGCACAACTTTGAGTACATTCACCTCACAAACAAACACGGCACCGATTTGCGTGTTGGTTTGGCAGTAGACCACGTTTGGCTTGCTGCAGAAGAAGAAGGTCAAGACGGACTTCCATTCACGGCAAACATGCCAACGGAAGAAATCTTCACAGCGCCACACAACAAAAAGATTGACGGCACGGTTGTCAACGCATTGCCACTTGTAAACAACGGCACCATCATCGACAACTTCAAGTTGACTTTCAAAGATGGCAAGGTTGTGGACTACAGCGCCGAAGTTGGCTACGAAGCGTTGAAGGGATTGCTCTCTACCGACGAAGGCGTGCTTAGCCTTGGCGAAATTGCCTTGATTGGCAAGAACTCCCCAATTGCCGAAAGTGGAATTTTGTTCTTCAACACGCTGTTCGACGAAAACGCAAGTTGCCACCTTGCATTTGGCGCAAGCTACCCAACAACGGTAAAGGGTGGAAACGACATGGACGAAAAGGCGCTTGCAGAACACGGCATGAACACAAGTTTGCAACACGTAGACTTCATGATTGGCACAAAGGACATCGACATTGACGGCATCGACCACGACGGCAACGTGACACCGTTGTTCCGTGACGGCGAATGGGTTATCTAAACAAAAAAACACAGAAATGGGCAAATGCAAATTTGTCCATTTTTTGTTGCAACAAACAAGCAAAAATGTGTTGCATTATGGGAAAAGTGTGGTATAATGTAGAAAAAAGGATTTTTTACAAATGATTTTTGGCAAAAAGAAGAGTGCCGACCAGGCTGTGGAAGAACAACGCCACAACAACAGTTTGTCGCAGAATGAACAACCCAAAAGGGGCAAATTCCGTGACACAGGGGTTGGAAAAGTTGTGGACGACCTTGGCGAAAAGGTTCAAGAAATAAGAACAAAGTGGAACAAGATTTCCATGTTCGTTTCCGTGTTGAGCGTGCTGTTTTTCACGCTGTTTTCTATTGTGGGAATTTGGAAGGAATGGGGCCAATCCAAACTGTTCCCCGTGATTGTTGTTGGCACAGCTTTGTACGTGATTGTGTTTGTTGTGTACACCGTTGTTACCACGGTGCAAAGCAAAAACGTCAAAAAGGGCCTCAAGGACTTCAAATCTACAATGAAGTACTGGAAACTGGCAATGAACTTGCTGTTTTTGGTGCTTAACGTGCTTGTGTTTGCAAACAGTTGGCAAAGCTACAAATTGCAAGACGGATTTTTGCCCATCTTGACAATGTTGGCAAGCGGATCGTTGCTTTTGTGCAATTTATTTGTGACCGTCGTCAAGTTGATCACGCACACTATTTTTGACAAAATGCGCCGAAATCGGGACAAAAAACGCATGCAAAAGAAAGGTAGATAGCCACATAAACTGCAAAATTGCCACCACGGTGTTGGGTTTTGCAAAAAACACGATGGTATTTGAACTTAGAAAGTTTACTTCAAGAAAACAGGCAACAAAAAAAGGTAAAGTTTATACCAAACCTATTATTTTGCAACCACGGGTGTTGGGTTTTGCATGATATTGATGTTCGCAGATGTAAGCAAAGCGGTTGTTGGCGGGGAAAATATATCTAAACAAAAATAAGAAAATTGCACGAACGCTAGAGTAAACAACGCTTGGCACTGTAAATTTTGTAACGTATTTTTGAAAAAGCAAAGGGAACAAACGACTTGTTTGTTCCCTTTTTTGTGTGTTTGTTTTGATGAAGTTGTTTGGAAAAAGCACTGTTTTTTTGCACCACGGGTGCGTTGTTTTAGTTCAATAGACTTGCCGACTCCTCGTCGCAAACAACAATGCAATTGGGGTGTGTTTGCAAAACGCTGGCAGGGCAACTGGTTGAGATAGGTCCTTTGACCATGTTGAAAACGGCTTGCGCTTTGTTTTTGCCGTTGGCAAGCACCAAAATGCATTGCGCTTTCATTATTTCGCCAATGCCCATTGTCAATGCGCTTGTTGGAACTTGGTCGATGCTGTCGAAAAACCTTGCATTATCGGCAATGGTTTTGGGTGAAAGTTGCACCACGTGTGTGGTACTTTGGAAAGACGTGCCCGGTTCGTTGAAAGCAATGTGGCCGTTGCCACCAATGCCCAAGATTTGCAAAGCAATTGTGTGCTTGGCAAGTTGCTTGCTGTAGTTTTGGCATTCTGCTTGCAAATCCGTTGCCACTCCGCAGGGAATGTGGCAATTTTGTGGCAAAATGTCCAATTCGTTGAACAAGTTGTGTTGCATGAAGTACTTGTAACTTTGGGGATGACTTGCATCCAAACCAACGTACTCGTCCAAATTGAATGCCGAAACGTCCCGAAAACTCGTTCCATCTTTGCATGCTTGCTTGAGGTAGCCGTACAACCCCAACGGCGTGCTTCCCGTTGCAAAACCAAGGGTACATTGTGGGTTTTTTGCCACCACGTCCAGCACAATTTGGCTTGCGTACTTGCTCATTTCTTGATAATTTTTGAAAACTTTAAGTTGCATTTTTGCTCCTTTTTTTTGAGATTTTGCCACCACGGGGTGGGGAAAAGTGTGAATTGACAAGATGTGGTTGCTTTTGTCGGACTAAAGAATGGGCAGTAGCAAAATTGATTGTTGATGCCCGAACGCCAAACAGCACTGCACAGGGCCGACACTTGATATACTTGTTTTTGAGTGTGCTACAGCCGTTGCCCTGTAGAGTGAAAGTTTTGTGAAAACTGCAACTCAAAACTGCCTACACTACTGTTATGCAAATCCGTTGGAAAATATGATTTACAGCGAATTTATGCACAGCAAACCCTTTTCCTTGCAACCACTTGTCTTTGTCAACATTATACACCATTGCACCAATAAAGTCAACGCCGTTTTTGCCAACTACTTTTTTCAAACTTGACACAAAGGTTGCTATTGGCTCAATTTGCGAGTGTTACTTTTTGACACAAAATTATAATATTTTCTTCAATATTTATAAACTTTTGTAATTTTGCAATTTTTCTTCAACAATATGGTCAAAATTGCTTTGCAAAACTGCATTTGGATGGTAAAATAGTACAAAGAGGTGCAACATGAATATTGAAAAAACCGTTTTGAAACTTAATCAGTTGAAAAAAGAACGCAAACTTACTCTCAAACAGTTGGCGGAAAAAAGTGGGCTTTCCCTTGGAACTGTAAACAAAATTATGAGTGGCGCATTGCTTGGTATCAAAGCAGACAAATTGCAAAAACTTGCAAATGCTTTGGACGTTTCCTCCAACGTTTTTTTGGAAGAAACTCCCGAAACACCAACTGCCAAAACTAACTTTGGGTTGGTGAAAGTTGCCTGCATTTCCCCCGAAATTATCGTTGCCAACTGCCGACACAATGCCGAACAAGTTGTTGCGCACGCAAAAAAAGCCAACGCAAACGGCGTTAGAATTGCTCTTTTCCCCGAATTGTGCTTGACGGGCTACTCTTGTGGAGATTTGTTCTTTCAACACGCATTGCGCACTTCCGCATTGGAGGCGTTGCATTTTGTTACCGACAGTTTGAAAAACCTCAACACCATTGTTGTGGTTGGTTTGCCACTTGCCGACGACGCAGGCAAGTTGTTCAACGTTGCGGCAGTTTTGTACCAAGGCAAAATTTTGGGCATTGTGCCAAAAACACACTTGCCAACCTACAACGAATTCCACGAAAAACGTTGGTTCTGCACACCACAGGGCAACACCACCGTTACCATTTTTGGCGAAGCCATCCCCTTTGGCACGGAGTTGCTTTTTGCCGACAGCCTTGCAAAAGAGTTCCGCTTTGCTGTGGAAATTTGCGAGGACATGTGGACGACCTCTGCGCCAAGCAACAACCACACTCTTGCCGGCGCAAACATGATTTTGAACCTTTCGGCAAGCAACGAAACTGTAGACAAATCCGACTTCCGCAAAAAGGTTATTGAAGTGCAATCTTCCAAAACAAACTGCATCTACGCCTACTGCTCGGCAGGCCCAAGCGAATCCACTTCGCAAGTTGTTTTTTCCGCACACAACATCATTTGCGAAAACGGCAGAATTTTGGACGAAGCGCTTCCTTTCACCACCGGCTACGCTTGCGCCGAAGTGGACTTCGACTTTATCGAAAACGAGCGCACTCGCTACATGAAAACAAGCATTGCCAACAACTACCAAATTGTTAGTTTTGCAATGAACTTGGGCGAATGCACACGTGTTTACCCACGCACACCGTTTGTGCCCACAAACAAAAAGCAACTTGCGCAAACTTGCGAACGCATCCTCACAATGCAAGCCTACGCTTTGAAAAAACGTGTTGCGCATTGCAAAGCGCAAAAAGTTGTTATTGGCGTTTCCGGCGGAAGCGACAGCACACTTGCGCTTGTGGTTTGCATGCGTGCAATGAAACTGCTTGGAAGGCCCATGACGGACATTTTGTCGGTGACGATGCCTTGCTTTGGAACAAGTTCTCGCACGCTTGCCAACAGCATTGCTTTGGCAAACGCAATTGGCACTTCCGTGATGAAAGTGGACATTTCCAAGGCTGTGAAGCAACACTTGGACGACATTGGCCACGACCTTGCCATTACCGACGTTACCTACGAAAACGCACAGGCACGTGAACGCACGCAAGTGCTGATGGACCTTGCAAACAAAACCAACGGAATGGTTGTGGGAACGGGCGACATGTCGGAATTGGCGCTTGGTTGGGCAACCTTCAACGGAGACCACATGAGCATGTACGGCGTGAACAGTGGCGTGCCCAAAACAATGGTAAAAGCGTTGCTTGCGTACCAAGCGGAAATTTCCACAGGGGAAGTGAAGCGTGTTATCAACGACGTTTTGGCAACGCCTGTAAGCCCGGAATTGCTTCCACCAAAGGACGACAAAATCAGCCAAGTGACGGAAGACCTTGTTGGCCCCTACGTGTTGCACGACTACTTCTTGTACATGTTTGTGCGCAAGGGATTTTCGCCATCCAAGGTGTTTACTCTTGCAACAATAACTTTCAAGGACGAATTTAGCCCACAAGAAATCTACAAATGGCTAGACAAGTTCATCTACCGCTTCTTTGCGCAACAGTTCAAGCGCAGTTGCTCGCCGGACAGCATCAAAATTGGCACGGTAAACCTTGCCCACGGAGAGTTTTTGATGCCTGCCGATGCGCACTACGAAGCCTGGAAAACCGACTTGTTGAAAGTTCGCCCACAGGAATAGGTGAATTATGAGAATGCGACTGAAAAAAAACCTAGACTCTAGGTTGGAAAAGTGTCAACGTTTGCTTGTTGCGCAAGAAGGCTACGACTTCTACCAACTGCCGGAAGAACAACGCTTCAAAGTGCAAACAGTTGAACAGTTGTTTGGCAACAACCACCCCCTCTACTTGGAAATTGGTTGTGGCAAAGGCTCCTACGCCATCAAATGCGCAAAGGCGCACCCCGAACGCAACTACATTGCCGTGGAAAAACTTAGCAACGTGATTGTTGCCGGATGTGAAATGGCGTTGGAAGAAAACTTGACCAATTTGAAGTTTTTGAACTGCTCGGCGGAAAACTTGCTGTACTACCTGCCACAGCACAGCGCAACGCAAATAATTTTGAATTTTTCCTGCCCGTACCCCAAAAAAACCTACGCAAATCGCAGGCTGACGTACAAAACGTTTTTGCAACTGTACACAAAATTGCTGACGTCCGACGGCATTGTGTGCCAAAAAACCGACGACAAAAACTTTTTCGATTTTTCGTTGGAATCCTTTGCGGAAAACGGTTGGACAACCTACGACGTGACCTACGACTTGCACAGCACCACGCAAGAAAACGTCACAACGGAGTACGAAGAAAAATTTGTTGCACAAGGCAAACAAATTTGCGCTTTGAAAGCACAGCAACCCAAACGATAGACTACAAAAACATCCCCACAAAGGGGATGTTTTTTTGCAAAAAGCAAAAAAGGGCAAAAGCACCTCGGCATTGTGGCAACAACAGCAACATGTCAACGTGCCAAAAAATAGGTACTTTTTGGCAAGAACTCATCTGCTAAAACACGTTTGCATCGTGCACTGTTTGATAAATATAACTATAGTATACACAAGTACTATATTTTTGATAATTTTTGCTGAAAGATTGTTGACAATTGCAAAATAAAATATTATACTATATACAATAAAAGTGAACTCAAGCAAACAAAGATATTTGTTTGTTTTCATTTTAGAAAAACGTGGAGGTACTGCAAATGACAAGTACAGTGAAATGGTTTAGCGCAAGCAAGGGCTACGGATTTGTTATTGACCCCGATGGGGGAGAAGATATTTTTGTGCATTTTTCCGATATTCAAATTGAAGGCTTCAAAACGTTGAAGGACGGCCAAAAGGTTTCTTTCGACATCCAACCGGATGAAAAAAGCGGAAAGCCACGTGCAAAAAACGTTTGTCCAATTGAATAGTTTGCAACGAAAACGCACCACGGGGTGCGTTTTTTTTGTGCCTTGAAAGAGAACTTTGCGTGTTGCCCGTGTTGCGCATGTTGGTTTGTGGCAAAAATGTTGCAAACTTTTTGTTGTTTGGACTTGCGCTGTGAACAACTATAGTTGCAACAAAACACCGTGTTTTTCGCACCACAGGGTAGAGAAATGAGTGAGAAGTGATGGGCGAGAAGTGATAAGTTGTGGTTGGTTTGTGGGAAGGGGAGTGAGAGTTTTTAGTGTTGAAATCTATACTTTGGGCAATGCCTTCTTGTAGATGTCGACAGAATAGTCAATGATTTGTGTGAGTGCCAGCCGTTAGATGTTGTGTTTGACGATTTCAACATGATTTCAAAATTATGATTGTAAAAACATCGCCACGTGTTGTTGTTTTTTTGTGTTTTGCGCCACGTATTGGCAATTTTGAGTTTTGAACATCCCTAGCATTTGAGTTTTGAACATCCCAAGTACAAGTTTGCTTGCCACGGCGTTGGTGCTTTGATTGAAAATACATTGTGCAAAATTTATTTTTGCTGTTGACATTGATGCATTGCTATGATATAATTTCAAAAAAGGCTGTAAAGCCACCCAACAAGGAGATTTTTGCCATGAAGTGCTACGTAGCATCCAAAAAACAATCCGACGACGCAATTGTTGCAAGAAAAGGCATTTTTCTTTGCCAACAAACAGCAACACAAGAGCAACAACAGGCAATTGCACAGTTTGTTGAAGAATTTTGCCTTGTGAAATACAGCCACTTCGACTGCTGGGCGGAAAACGACGGCGGAATTGACCAGCATTCCACGCAAGACTACGTGCTTGAAATGGACAGCAACGAGGTTGTGTTGATGGACGGACAAGTTGTTGGCATCTACCACGACGGCATTTTGCTTGTTGTTGGCGAAAGCGAAGTGGAAATTGCATCCTCCCACAAGCAAGTTGGTGGCTGGGGCGAAATTGAAGAATCCGACGGACTTTGCTTGGAACGCAAGGACGGCAAAAAGGTGGAAATTCCTGTGGCTTTCCGCACAAAACCTGCACCACGTCCACAATTGGAAGACTTTGAAATGGCAAACGGCGTGGACGGCCCGTACTTGTCCAAATACAACGGAAGCGCAACGGAACTTGTTGTGCCGAAACACATCCGTAGTATTGGCTACGGCGCATTCAAAGGCAACGCAACGCTGAAAAAAGTTGTTATTCCCAACAGCGTGAAAAGCATTGCCGTGAATGCTTTTGAAAACTGCACGGCGCTTGAAGAAGTTGTTTTGCCAACCAACACAACGTTTGTTCAAAGCCATTTGTTCGAGGGTTGCACGGCGTTGAAGCACGTTGACATCCCCGAAGGCTACACATCCATTGGCGCATTTGCATTTGCCAACAGCGGTTTGCAAAGCATTTGCTTGCCACAAAGCCTAAAAGAAATTGAAAGGGCAAGTTTTTTTGGTTGCAAGCAACTGAAGCACGTTGAAATTCCCCAAAATTGTGGAATTATTGACGGCCACGCATTTGCCGAAAGTGGTTTGCAAAGCATTTGCATCCCCAACGGCGTGCACACCATTGGCGACCAATGTTTTGACCAATGCAGAAGTTTGCAAAGCGCAACCATGGGCAAGGGCATCCAAAAACAACCCCACCACTTGTTTGCCGATTGCACGGCTCTTGCTGAACTACACTTGCCAAAGGCTTGGCAAGGCTTGAGAGCAAGTTGCATTGCCGGTTGCACAAGCTTGCAACACATCTACTTTGACGGCACCAAAGAGCAAGCAACAAACTTGCAAAACATTGTTGCCACCCTGCCCCACCAGGTTGAACTGCACACAAAGTAGGTGGAAAAGCCCACAAGCCAAACACCCAAGGTGGTTGAGAATGCCAAAGCGAAGATGTTTAGATGCACGGAATTGAACCGACCTGAAAGTTTATACAAAATACTCAAAGCCATTGCAATTTGCAATGGCTTTTTTGTTGGCAGTTGTTGTTTTTCGCACCACGGGGTGGGGAAATGGGTGAGAAGTGATAAGTTGCCGTTTGGTTTGTTGGAAATGAAGCGAAACAATTGATTTTGTTGGAAAGGGGAGTGAAAAAGTTGGTTTGTGTTTGGGTTGAAGTGTCGTTGTGAAATAGTTCAAAAAAAGGCTTGGAAAACTCCAAGCCTTTTGCGTTTGTTAAATGTTTTTTCGCACCACGGGGTGGGGAAATGAGTGAGAAGTGATAGGTGAGAAGTGATGAGTTGTGGTTTGGTTTGTTGGAAATGGAACAAGATACTTGATTTTGATGGAAAGGGTAGTGAAAAAGTTGATTTGTTGTTTGGGTTGAAGTGCTGTTGTGATACAATTTAAAAAGGCTTGGAAAACTCCAAGCCTTTTGCGTTTGTTAAATGTTTTTTCGCACCACGGGGTAGGGAAATTAGTTGCAGGACGCTGTTGTGTCGGTTTCGTTTTCCGTGCTTTTTACAGCTGTGTCGATGCTTTTTCCAAACACAACAAATCTGTCGTACAGGTACTCCGTTACAAAGTTTACAATCATTGTGATGGCAAGCACAAGGTACTCGTTCCAGCCGATGCCTTCGCCGGTAAGCACGGCAGTCCACCACGTTGAAAGGGGCGTGAACACAACGTAGAACAGCGCCACTTTTAGCATGGCAATGGGCACGTTTCCTGCCGAACGGAAAGTGAATTTGCGGTTGAGCGTGAAGTTCCACACCACCGATGCCACCAAAGAAATCAGGTTGGAAAGCCACGGTTCACAATGCAAAACTTCGTTTAGTAGCGCAAAACTTCCCGCTTGAATAATGCCTGCGCTGATGGAAAACAGCACAAATTTTACCGTGCGCAAAAATTCTTTTTTAGTTTCCAAAATGCCCTCCTTTGCCCAACAATGCAATGCATTGCCAAACACAACATTTCACTTTTGTTAAATGTTAGCACAATTTTTGCAATTTGGCAAGAGGTTTGTTGAAAAAAATAAGGAAAATATTTGCAACAAGTCAATAGGAACAAAAAACGAAGCAAATGCTTCGTTCCTTGATGAAATGATTTTGGTTGGTTGTTGAAGTGACACTGCATTTTTGTTGACGTGCCGTGAATTTGAAACTTGTGTTGCTATTCCAACGGAAAACGCTTGTTAAACTCTTCGATGAAAGTTGCCCAATCTTTTTTGAGATGTTCCGCAGAAATACAAACCTCATCAAAGCCCATTTTTTTGTTGGTTTTTATAAAAAACAATTGTAGCTTGTTCATTTTGTCTAGATATTGCGCTGGATTTTTTAGCTTGATGACAAAAAAGAAGCCTTTCAAGTACACTTTTTCAATATCCGACCATTCAATTCTTCCAAAGGAAATTGCAGAAGAATTATCCAAAAAATACTCGTCGCAAATCTCAATTAGCGGTTCATTAGAAAAGAGTTTTTTGAAGAAGTAGCCAGCACTCAATGTGGTAAATATAGCGCAAACAAGGCACAACACCTTGACAAACCAATACACAATTTCGTTGTCAAGAAAACCTCCCTCGTAGGATGGAATTTGTCGTACGTCAAAAATAAAAAAGCAAACAAATGCAACTGTTACGGCAATTAGGACGAGAACAAACAGCGCACCTTGCCCTTTGTTAAACTTAATTTTCATAGATGCATCCCCCCCCCTAAAAAAAATGCAGTTGATTTCTTTATATTATATCTTAGAGAAACAAATGTGTCAATAAAATATGTGATGAAACCATGCCGTTATAAGCATTGTACGTTTCCTACGTGGCAAGTTGTCAACAGCCAAACTTTCGTTTCGCAACCTTGGGCAAGTGGCAACAGCACGAGCTTGCAACAAGTCAATAGGAACAAAAAACGAAGCAAATGCTTCGTTCCTTGATGAAATGATTTTGGTTGGTTGTTGAAGTGACACTACAATTTTTGTTGACGTGCCGTGAATACATTTTTTCAAATTCAACTAGAAGTAACTAAAATCGTTCTTTGCACAATGAAATCCGAGTTTGTTGTGATGAAATCTTGTGACCAATCGTCCTTGTTTTGCACAATCAGGCGCTTTTACAAATAGTACTCTTTGTCCACTCGCTTGTAGGTGCGGATGCAATAGGTGTAGACTCCGTCAACTTTTTTGTTGATGGTTTGTTCCCCTGCAAACTGGTACACGCCCATGAAAACGTACCTTCCATCGGCTTGCTTTGCAAACGTAACACGGGGTGCATCGTCCTTTTCGTGGTCCACAAACCACACTTCGTGGATTGTTTTGCCTACGTCTCGCATTACGTTAGACCAACTGCCACAACTTGTGCCCGTGTAGGTGCTGTGTGGCAACATCCAAACCGAGAAGCCTTCCCTTGTGGCTTGTGTTGCAAAAAGCAATTGCCTTGTTCCGAAAAGCCACTTGTGTTCCCACTTGAACTCCAAGGTGCGACAACATTGCCCGTAGATTTCTTCTGCCACGTTACCGTAGATTCTGCCCCCTATAAGTTCTTCGAAATTGTCGGCAGTCCAAGCGGAAATAATTCGTGGTGTGGGGTAGGCATCCCCTTTTCCTTTGAGAAGCGCCAGCGCTTCTGCCAAAATTTTCATATACGAAAGCTCATTCGGAATTACGACACCATCTGTGTCTATTTCTGGTGGGGCAGGTGGCATGGGTGCGTAGTATACTTGCCGTGGGGCTAGCAGTTTGTCAATTTTCGCTTGAAAGTCCTTGTCTACAAAACTCAAATAACCTCGTAGCGCAATCAAAATGTCGTAGCCATTTTTGCCATCGTCCAACACAAGATAGGTTTTGTCGCTAAATTGCTTCACTGTGAACACCTGTCCACTGCTGTTCACAACTTGTTTGCCAACAAAGTCCAATTGCCCCAACTCGTTTTTTATTTCCGCATCGCCCATTTTTTGCAATAGCGGTTGAAATTTAGCCTTTTTCTCAATGGGCAACACAACGATGGTACCATCGTAAATCTTGTCTATTAACTTTTCTTCAAAGTTAGAGTACAACCCCTCTTCACGCATTTTAAGTACAAAAGATTTGCATTTCCCCACTTGAGCCTTTAGTTCTTCGGAACAATACCACCTTTGCATAGCAATGGTACACAAGTCTGCCACATAGTCGCACAACACCCAAAAACCAACAGACGACGATGGGTTTACAAGCTGTTCATAGGAAAGGCAGTCTCTCGAAAACCTTTCCTTTTTTATTTGCAGAATGTTTTTCAATTCTAAGTTGATTTCTCCTACAAGCTTTTTCAACGGCATTTTGTGCGCATCGTTTTTGATTCTTATCATTTGTACTTGCCCCCCCTTCGTTATCTTTTCAAAAAACCGCCCAAGCAACTTTGCAATTTGCCGCAAAGTTCCGTTTTGTTTACCTGCTCAACATCCTGCGCTTGCTCAATTGCTTGCAACACAAAGTCCACTTCCTGCATGGAAAAAACTTTGTTGTTCATGTAGAATCCCTTGCTTGTTTTTACAATTGGGTAGCCCACGCTTTGCAACGCCTTGATGTTGCGCCCAATGGTTTTTCTGTCGCAAGGAAACACGTCGGAAATATACTGCAAAATTTTGCTTTGCGTGATGGGATGGTGGCTGTCGGTGTGCGCCTCCAAAATTTTCAGCACCAACACAATCAAGAACTTTTTTGATGTTTTCATTTTGCCCTCCTACTATATTATACCATTTTTGTTGTACCAAAAATAGCCCACGAAAAATTTTTGAAAAAAATACCAAACTATTCTTCCGTGCAGTTAAGTTGCAAAAGATCAACGAAAAATTGCTTTTTTTGTTGTTCGGTCAACCATCCGTAGCCAAATGCCAAAATGCGTGTTTTTATTTCCACTTCCGTCTTTTTGCCAAGGTTGCGAATTTTCAACAGTTCATCGCTGGCAATCAAATCGATTGTTTGCCCAACGGTGGTCACTCCTGCCCTTTTCAAAGAGTTGAAGGCTCGAACGGAGTAGTCCAACTCTTCAATGCTTGTGTCGCACGCTTTGCTTCCAAAACCAATTTGTACCTTGATGTTTTTGCCAAAAACCGAGTGCAACGTTTGCACCACTCCAACTTGATTGGCAGTTTGCACAAGAATTTCGGCAGATTGTTTATACTTCATTTTCCCCCCCCCACTAGACTTTGTCGATAATTGGACGCTTGACAACACCTGTGACAGTGCTTGCACGCACGGCCTTGACGTTGTCTACTACGTTGCAAATTTGTTGCAACAAGCCCTTCATTGTGTTGACATCCGGCGCTTGGCAAATGGCAAACAACTTTGTTTTGCTTGTTGTTTGAATGACGTTGGAGACCAACGGCGAATTGCAAAGTTGTTGCATGCAAGCATTGTAGCTTTCGGCATCCATTTCCACTTCCACCAAAAAGGAAATTGCGCCACATGCGCTGTTGTTCAAAACCACAGTGTAGCCTGCAATCACACCACTTTGTTGCATTGCTTGCACCCTGTTTTTGACTGCTGTGCGGGACAAGCCCACCTGCTCGGCAATGTCGGTGAAGGACGTTCGTCCGTTTTGCAAAAGCAATTGCAAGATTTTGTTGTCAATTTTGTCTAGATTCATTTCTTTCCCCTTTTGTGTGTTTTTGCTTTGTAGCAATTTGATAGCCCTATTATAAAGCCTACGTGGCAAGTTGTCAACAGCCAAACTTTCGTTTCGCAACCTTGGGCAAGTGGCAACAGTACGTGCTTGCAACAAATCAATGTAGAAACAAGGAACGAAGCAAATGCTTCGTTCCTTGATGAAATGATTTTGGTTGGTTGTTTAAGTGAAACTACAATTTTTGTTGACGTGACTTGAAACTGAAATTTTTGTTGCTAACATATTGGTGTTTGCTAGTGTGATACCTACTTATTTATCCGGTTAATGTTTCACGCTTTCTCCAATCAATCAAGGCATAGCCTTGTATATCACCAATTCCGCAGGGATAGTATATCATCATTGTGAAAGAAACACAACCTTCGGTTGATGAGATACAAGGGCGCATTGCGCCCTTGATGATATGCACGACTCCGTCGTGATGATATGCCAAGCCTGTGGCTTGGATAAAAAAAACACTTTTGTCTTTTGACAAAAGTGCTTTTTGTTGCGAAAGAGCAGTAAAAAGGTGTGTGAGCGAGAATAAAGATTAAAGCTTCATAAAATAAGGACCGCAGGTGCTTTCGTGTGTTTTTATATAAGTCCACGAGAAATCTGGAGCTATGACATAAACTTCTACCATTCTGTCAAGTGCACTTGCCGAATTCAACTCCCATGTTATATCGTGTGTCTTTTCATCCTCAAACCACTCTATATATTGA
>JAFVYC010000041.1 GCA_017500855.1 Clostridia bacterium
GATATCCGAGTAAGAGGTGCCAAAGTCCTTTATGATCTTTGTAAAAACAGTTGCTTTTTCATATTCCGGATTCTCAGACAAGAATTTTTGATACAATTTCTTTGAATTCTCTTTTACTTTTTCTTCGCTATAATAGTAGAACTGAGACAAAAGAGACAACAACATTTTGTGTTCGCTTTCATCAAATGCTTTAAGCCAATTGTCGATTCTTTCTTCAAATTCTTCTCGAAGTTTCATTCCGCCCCAACGAGAAGTCAAGTATTCATATTTTGGATGCTTTCGTTGAGACATCGTTTTCCTCCTGTTTTTATCGGTTTTGAATACACTCCAATATTTCTTCATCCGCCGGGCAGAACTCATAGTTCGAAATCTCGCTTGGCGTTATCCATTGAATATCGTTATGTTCGAGTTTCCGAGGTTCACCTTCAACTACTGTTGCGTTAAACAATGTCAGATGCACCGCCAAGTCGGGATACTTGTGAACGACATCCATAAACACATCACCGACAAAAAGAAGAATATTTAATTCTTCCTTGCAGTCTCTGACAAGCGCCTGTTCCTTCGTTTCGCCTTGCTCAACCTTGCCGCAAACAAATTCCCAAAGGAGCCCTCGCGCCTTGTGCGCCGGGCGTTGACAGATCATGAATTTATCGCCCTGCTAGATAAGAGCGGCTACAACCTCTACCATTTTACATAATCTCTTTTATTCTCTCAGCAATTCTTCTGACAACTGGCACAGTAACGCTATTGCCACATTGCTTATAGGCACTGTTCATTGGTATTCTACTAAACTTAAAGTCATTGGGAAAACCTTGCAAGGCCAAGCACTCTTGCGGGGTTATTTTTCTAAGGCCAAAGTCGTCCAAAATGACGGGCACGCGGTCGGGAAACGTTCCCATGTTGGCAGTTAGTGTGGGGCAAATAAAATGCTTTTTCTTGCCAACGCCATGGTCGTTTATTTTATACAATGCCCGTTTATCTGTTACAGTTTCAACCAACTGTTGGTAATAAAAGCTACTTTCGTTATAGTAATAGCAATCGCTATGTTTGACATTTCTGCACAAAATATCGTTTAGCGAAACCGTCAAGTCTATTGGCTCTGGATATGTAAATCGTTGACATTGTTCATAGTCTAAAAATGCAACAATAAATATTCTCGACCGATGTTGTGGAACATTGCCATAGTCTTTGGAGTCCAAAACCTTGTATCTTACAGAATAGCCAAATTGTGCTAAAGAGTTGTAAATAACCAAAAAAGTTTTCCCGTCGTCATGTTCCATCAAATTGGCAACATTTTCAAGAAAAATTACTTTGGGGCGTTTTGCATCCACGATACGAGTTATTTCAAAAAACAAGTTTCCTCGAGGGTCTTTGAACCCCTTTTGCATACCAACAATAGAAAAGGGCTGACAAGGAAATCCCGCAACTAAAATATCGAAGTCGGGGATTTCATTAACGTCAACTTGCCTAATGTCTTTCTCCACAAGACAAGTGTCGCCCAAATTATTGCGATATGTAATTGCGGCATCTTTATCAAATTCATTAGCCCAAACAATCTCAAAACCCGCTTGTTGAAAACCAAGGTCGATGCCACCTATACCGCTAAATAGACTACAAACTTTCATAAGCTACATCCTATCTAAAACTATTTCAAGCGTATCTATAAATAACACCAAATCCTCTTCAATTTTTCGCCATTCATCATTCAAATTCAATGTCTTAAAGAATATTGGCGCTTGTATCAACGGTGCCATTCTAGGTCTCTTAAAATCATGTCTAACCGTTGGGTATATCAACGCACCCAACTTTTTCCCAATAAATTCACTGTCGATAACGTACCCTCTAACTTGATCGATATGATTTCTACGAAATCTTTCTATAGTAGAATCACGGTATCCTTGAACTAGGGTTTCTTGATAGTACTTTGCATCAATTATTAATTGTTTTTGTGTCACTTTGTTTTCTACAACGATATCACTACGTCTATCACTAGGATTTTCTATAATATCGACCAAATCTCCAAACCTAAACTCAGCATCTTTTTCCATTTTCCAGTTGATTTTCGGAGCATGAACTTTGTATATTTTTGGGTCGAGATTTACGGCATAGAAATTCAAAATAAACTGCTCATAAACTTTTTCCATTTGTCCGTCTCTAAAAAAGTCTTTGAACACATTAGAACCATCTTCGTCATTCACGATAGTATTATCATACAGCATTATCGCAACACGAATAAGCATTTGGTAAATAACGTTGTTACGGTTAAAAACTAGCTTTTTGCGGTTTTCTTTTGTAGGAGCCGTTTCGTCAATTCCAACAAAAAACATACGCTGTTTTTTTAGATTCGTTTTAGTTATTGCACTAATATTAGGATTCCGGAGCAGTCTTTCTATCGTAAATTTTAATATTTGATTAAATACATCATTGGTAGAATAATCATCATAATTACAATATAATTTCTTGTGCAAAGAGGAAAATTTCGTGACACTTTCTTGCATATTAATTTTGCCACGCAAAGTTGAAAGGTCTTCACCTTGGCTAATATATGAGCGATGAAAGCCTGCCCTAATAAGCTTGCCAATGCCATATGTAAAAATTCTACCCAGCAAATTATAAGCATCGTCAAAATCATCCTCGCCTACTTTTATATCATCTTTAATGGCAAGAATGTTCCACGCATAACAAAGCATGTAAAATATGTTTTTAATAGGAATTGGGGATTTGTGCACACTCATTTTAGTCTTTCAGCAATTCTTTTTTACAATTGTCAGCTTTTGATTTATCATCCCACCAATACTCATCTAACAGTGGGCATATTTCGAACTTTATAATTGATTTATACCAATCATTTTCAGATTGGCCTTCGACAGGTTCAACACAAAAATAACTATGGCCTATACAAAAACCTTTACCTAATCCCGACGTGTTCTCGTCGGCAATTTTATCATTCAAATCAGACAGTCTATTGATTACCTTGTTTACAATTAGTCCATTATGGATAAAACTCTCCAAGTGCCTCCTAAATGCCTCCTTCTTAAAGGCTGGTTCTACTTCAAAGAAGCTAAAGCGTCTTCTTAGAGCATAATCCATCATTGCCAGGCTCCTATCAGCAGTATTCATCATACCAATTAAGTAAACATTTTCGGGAACGAAAAATTCTTCATCTTTATAAGCTAACTTTATTGCTTTGCCACGCTTGTCGCCCTCAATAAGCATCATTAGCTCGCCAAAAATTTTACTCAAATTGCCTCTATTGATTTCATCTACGATAAAGAAAAATTCCTTGTCCGGTTCTTCAGCTGCTCTTTTGCAAAACTTATAAAACACACCATCCTTGAGTTCAAATCCATTTTCATTAGGCTTATATCCCATAATAAAATCTTCATACGAATAATTTTGATGGAATTGAATCATCTCTACTTGTGACGCACTTGTGCAACCAATAATAGAATATGCCAATTTCTTTGCAAGATAGGTTTTTCCGACACCCGGAGCGCCTTGCAATATAACATTCCGTTTGTATTTTAGCAAGTTGTACAAAGAATCGTACTCTTCATTTGTCATAAATACATCAACTAAAAAATCTTCTTTAGTATATTCTACCGTTTCTTCTTGAGTCACTTCAATGCCGTCATCCATGTCAACAACACCTTTCTCCAAGAGTTCTAAAATCAAAGACTTATAAACATTTAGTGAAAAAATACTACGAGACGAACATAATGAATTTTTGAATTCCTTTGGCAAATCGCTATAAGCGAAGGATTTAAGCCACTCAACTTTTCGATTGTTGACATAACCAGGATGCTGGTCACCGTTGGTTTCATCGAAATAGTAATTAGAAACTATTTTTCCAATATGTGCATTTTTACCATCGCCATAAACAACATAATCACCAATAGCCATAGCCTTAACAAAAGTCCAAATTTGACTAACGTCTTGTGCTCGTCCATTTTTTGTTTTACTTGGGTAGCAATTCTCGTGCAAATCACTTAAATCGCTTTTATCTTGAATGGATGATAAATCGCCCATTTCGCTCCAACCGATGCATATATGAGGATTATCTAAACTTAATGCGTTATTCTTAAGCTTTATGTGGATACCGTAAATATTTCTTTCCAAAATATCATATTTATTGCTTTCGCAATCGTTTGATTGAGTTTCCCAAATAATGTCAGCCGATATTGACATGCCAAACTTGACAGCCTTTACAAGATCGGGCGAAAAATATTTAGAATCAGCAATAAGCTCTTCAATTACAATGCTTGAATTCTTAATTATGCTACAATATTTAACTCCGAAAATTACCGCAGCATTTTTTTCGCTTTTGCCTTGAGATTTTGCGGTGTACATAAAATTATTAAAAACGCTAATCAAATCATTTTTCAACATTTTAACTTTCATAATCTCCTGTTTCCAATTGTCAGATATCTTAATTTTTACGTAGTATGTAGTATCATCCCTGATGATTTCAAAATTTGTAATTTTCGTAAACAATAAGCCTTTGAAAGCAACTATTGCATCATCTTTATTGTTAAATGTATAGTAACCTCTTTCGCCAGTAGTTGAAAACTTGTCAATTTCAATATCGGTATGCTTATATGCAAAATAGTTTCTCGCTTTTTTGTAGTCATACATGGTGCCCTTAAATAAGTGTATGTATGAGTCCAAGATGGAGTCTAATTGCTTGATAACCTCGTGTATACTCTCAATATCTATATACATTTTTTTGCAGTTAGCCATAAATTGTTTAACCTTGGCCTTGCTATAAGGATCATCTCCAGCGTAATAGCTACACGTACATGAGTCCTTACCTCCCCTGTACTGACAACTAACCACTGCGTCACTTCTTGGAATATCCGCTAAAAGTATACCATCGTTAGTAATTTTAATCATACTTGTCCCTCAAAAACTTTTGTTTTCAATATCTCATTGACCACTGCCATCATTACATCAACGACAATGGAGTTGCCTGCTTGTTTGTACATTTGAGCTCTAGATACAACTTGTTTGAAGTCGTCGGTAAATCCCATTAGGCGCAATGCCTCTCTTTCGGATAACATCCTTATTTTTCCATCTACAGTATAATAGTTATCAACTCCTGCACGATGTCTATTTCCCATAGTTTTTAAGAGTGTACGAGCTATAGGCAAATCAATTTTGACAGGCGTAGAAAATGTCTTTGTGCCTGTACACATTACATAGGCTCTAAGTTTAGGTGTTAAAAAATACTTGGGATCAATTTGCCCCCCAATTTTTTCAAGAAGAATTTTTCCATCTACGGAATTGAAATGTCCTTCAGCGCAACTCTCTATCAAGAAATCTTGAGCGGCGAAATCCAGTTGCTTAGTTTCGGGGGGAAATTGCAATTCCGCATGCTTTAAGTCTTTTCGTATACCAACCACAAATAATCTTCTACGAGTTTGCGGGATGCCATAATCACTAGCATTTAGCACATCGAATTTTATATCATAATCAAGTTTGTCAAAAACCTTTCTTATTACGTTCCATGTTCTTCCATAATCGTGATTTATCATATTGCGGACATTTTCGTAAATAAATACTTTAGGCTGAATCTCATCAACTAAGCGTCCAAACTCATAAAACAAGGTACCACGAGTATCATCTAGACCCGCCTCAAACCCCACAGACGAGAAACTTTGACAAGGACTTCCTCCTACAAACAAATCGACTTGGTCTTTAAAGTCTCGTCCATCTAATAAGCAAACATCTTGGAAAAACATATTATCTTTAACTGAGTAGTTGGCAAGATATGATTGCTCCATATAGTTGCGACACTTTGTTTTTTGTGCATACAGCTGCTCAACATACACTTTCTTTTCTAATGGTGTACTCAATGAATCTACTATGCGTTTTTCCTTCGCATAATCGATACTTACTTCACGTTCTCCATTGTCACAAGCGAAAATTATTTCGTGATCTATATTCATTCTTTTTAGTGCAAATTCTATTGCGCCAATTCCACTAAAAACTGTTGCAACTCTTAACATTTCAAAATTCCTTTATTCCTCATTTCATTAATGATTGCTTCCAAAACATTCACGACTATCGCATTACCGGATTGTCTCCATGCCATCGTATCATGAACAACAATTTTGTATTCATCGGTAAAGCCCATTAGTCTAAAGCACTCTCTTGGCGTAAGCTGTCTTGCCACCCCGTATTGTCCCTGATATTGTCCTACATATGCGCGTTGCAAAATCTCAGGCGTGTGCCTTTGATAATCTAAAGGTTCAAATCTAAAATCACCATTCCAATTGAATTGTTGGTTCGCCTTTTGGCACATCATTATTGTGCCGTTAACTTTTGCTCTATTAGCATAAAACGGATTTGTAACAAATTCAAATCCCTTTTGGCCAAGATAGTATTTGGCGGGTATTATTTCTTCCAAATAATCCGAAATTGTTGTTTGCAACTCTACTTCAGTTGGGATTTCCATTGTATTTTCGACTTTAGTTCCTACAACAAAAATTCTTTTCCTGTCATGAGGAATACCATAATTCTTAGCATTTAACTTAAATAACTTAATGTCGTATTCTAAGGATTGGAAAACATTGTTAATAGTTTCCCATGTTCTTCCCTGATCATGATTAAGCATGCCCAAGACGTTTTCATATATAAAAATCTTAGGTTGGCATTCTTGAACAATACGTGCATACTCATAAAATAATGTTCCTCGAGTATCTTCTAATCCTCCTCTTTTTCCTATAACAGAGAAACTTTGGCAGGGGCTTCCACCAACCAACAAATCAATCTCACAATCTTTGTATATTTTACCATCCAAAAACCTAACATCTTGGTAATAATGGCCTTCCGACACATCGAAATTAGCAAGATATTGTTTTTGCATAAAATTCTCTCTCTTGCTTTCTAAGATGTATAACTCTTCAATGTGGCGGTTCCTTTCTAACAAAGACATTCCCCGCGTGTCGTCAACTATATCTTTAATGGATGATTTAAGTTCCCTTTCGCCATTATCCGCAGCAAAAATGATTTTGTAATCAATATTTTGCTTCACCAAAGCTTCTTCAATAGCACCAACGCCACTAAATAGTGTTGCTATGTTAATCATTTCTTTCTCCCAAATTACAGTCTATATTAAATAATTTCAACAATATCGTCCATCGTGCAATTTAATGCTGCACAAATCTTTACAAGCACATCACTTGACACAGTCGCACCGTCTTTTTTCATTTTCGCAAGTGTCGCTTGACTAATGCCTGCTTTTTGAGCCAATTCCTTGCTCTTCATTTCGCGATCAATTAGTAATTTAAACAATCGTTTGTAACTTGCTGCCATTTTATCACTCCTTGATAAAACTAATTTTGATAACTGACATTATATCATTTATTTTGACAAAAATCAATAGTTCACAGGAAATTAATTACAAGATCGTTTAATTTGTTTAGCGCATAAACAATTATGGCCCCATTCATTATTGACGATACTTTTTATGGAGAGAATATCACAAACAAAATCACCCATCAAAATTGCCATTTGAGAGTTAGACGTACGTTGTATATATACAAGGCACGCAAAACAAGAAAAGAAAAGTGAAAAAAATAGATAATCAAAATATCTTTGAGCGTTTTGTATGAAATGTTAACAAAACGGGCGAACATTCCAACGAAAATTGGTAGACTGCCTGTTTAGTGCGTGCTACAATAGATTCAATTGGAGGTGAAAGAAAATGGAAAATAAAATTTACCAACTGCGAAAATCGTGTGGGATGACTCAAGAACAACTTGCTGAAGAAGTGGGGGTTGCGAGGCAAACCATTTCCAAGTGGGAACTTGGGGAAACAGCGCCCGACATCAAGCAAGCGCAAGTGCTTGCGCAAATATTTGGCATCACATTGAATGAACTTGTAGAAGATAGCACAAAACCCCCTGTGCGTGGTGCAAAAAATAACATTGCAAGCTCTTTCCCTTGGATAAAAATTGTTGCATGGGCACTTGCAACAACTTTCCTGTGTTTGGCAATTTTTGGTGTTTTGGAAATTGCTAGCAGAATTAGCATTCTGAACCCGCCAGACGTGCACACCGCTGTGGTTATTTCTCGCCAAAAGCCCATTATCCTAGAAGAAAACTATTCCACAAAGCAAGTCTTTTGCCAACAAAACAAGCCCGCCATAATGTGCGAATTGCCGAGTGATTTTGTAGCCGACAATGCAACTAGCGGAGTTTACACCAATGGAAATGGCAAATTTGTAGTCTTTGATGCGCAGTTTGCATCGGATGTTGCAAACCCACTTGAGGGAACTCAATACATTTCATCTTTTGAAAACAAAGGCTACACAACTTACATCGACATGGCAAGGGCCTCCATGTACTACGATGCACCACAATTTGGAATTTTTTCATCAAAAGAACAACTGTGTCTGGTTGGAGGCTCCAAACTCTTACGTCAACAACTGTGCGCAGGACGTAACGCTGAATACTACGAAATAGACGGCGGACTTACGGAAGATGGATACCAAATGCGTGTTTACGGGTTTGCACTGCTGTTCGATGACTGCACCTGGCAAATAGTTTTGAAAGACTTTAACGATAACTACTGCTTTGTCACGGTAAAAGACGAAACCGGCTTGGGAACGTCCACTGATACATTGGCTCAGTTTTTGAGCACTATGTGTATGGATTCCTAAACGATAGCCCCCTATTAACACAGCAATTAGGTTGCAAGGGCGACCCCTATTGGAGAAAGCGTTGCCGATGAAGAATAGCAACTGAAAAATTACACAAACCACAAACGTGCGTCCTGCATTGCGGAGACGTACGTTTTTCTTTTGCAAGCACTTTCCCAAACCAAGCAATGCAAAATTACAAAAAGATTGTAGAAATGCGCTGAAACTTGCACCACGGCTGTGAAAAAACGGCATAAGCAAAAATGATAAGCCTCCAATAAAAGTTGATAAATTCCACAATGTTTTGTGGAAAACAACTTGCAATTTGCTGTGAACACATTGCAGAATAGTTACTCAGTTGGTGTTGTTGCATTGGTTTGCGTAGAGATTGGGTAAACCGAACAAGTTCAAACCGTTGAAAAAGGCCGGGAAGTGTGGTATAATGTGGCAAAGGAAGGGGCGAGAAATGAAAACGGTTGTTCCAAACTACTACAAAAAGTTCCACTGCATTGCCGAAAAATGCCAACACAGTTGTTGCATTGGGTGGGAAATAGACATCGACAGCGCTAGCCTTGAACGCTACAACAAGTTGGAAGGCGACTTTGGCAAGCGTGTTAGAAGCGCAATTTGCCACCACGGGGTGCCACATTTTGAGTTAGGCGAAGGGGAACGTTGCCCATTCCTGAATGACAGTGGGCTGTGCGACATGATTGTTGAACTTGGCGAGCAAAGCCTGTGCAACATTTGTGCCGATCACCCACGCTTTCGCAATTTCTTTGAGCGATGCACTGAAATGGGCATTGGCATTTGTTGCGAAGAAGCCTGCCGTGTGGTGTTGGAAAACACGGAAAAGTTCCAATTGGACGGTTTTTGTTTGGAAAACTACACCCCTGCCGAACAAAAACGTGTGTTACTTCGCCAAAAACTTGTGGACGTTGCCGAAACAGCCAACGCACCACTTAGCCAACGACACAACAAAATGTTGCAACTGTTGCATTGCTCCATGCCACAAAAAAGCCTTGCAAATTGGTGCAAATTCTACCTCACGCTAGAAAGGCTAGATGACAATTGGACGCAAATTTTGCAACACGGGTTGGCAAGTTTGCAAAAACAACCCCTTGCTTGCCCCAACACAAACCAATTGCCGTTACAACAACTTACAATCTACTTTTTGTTCCGCCACTTTTCCACAGCAACCACAGCCAAACAACAACGCCAAGCGTTGTGCTTTGCAATATTGAGCGCAAACATGGTTGCCAACTTGCACGCATTACCACAAAGCAACTTGCCCCTGTGGGAAATTGCTCGAATGTACTCGGCGGAAATTGAGTACTCCACCCAAAACGTGGCAAGAATTTTTGCACAGTTCAAGTAGAATACAATATAGCCTTGACTTATGTTTAAGAATTGTAAGCGTAAGAAATAGTTTGTTAATATTTTTCGTTTGACTTATTGTGTTTTTTAAATACTTAAACCCACCATTTATTTGGTGGGTTTTAAACATACAACAATTGGTGAAATAAATTAAATATTTTATATAAGAATTCCTATTTAAAGGACACTAAAATTCCATTTGTTCTATTTCATAAAATAACAATTATTGCTTTCCAATCCTATAATGTTATAATAAATACAACACCTGCTATCAAAATAAATAATACCACTAATCCTATAATGGCTGGTATTGATTTTATAATTTTGGGTAAAAAAGCTGAAAGCAAGCATACAATACCTATAACACACAAAACTATAACCAATTCCATACTTTACCTCCTATATAAACAAATACATTATAATCTCAATTTTTGAGATTGTCAAGTATTTTTCTCAATTATTGATACAATAAGCACTAGGAGGATTTATTATGAGTTTTTGTGATAATCTAAAATCTTTACGTAGAGCTAACAACATCGACCAACGCACCTTTGCTGAACTGTTGCATATATCGCCAAAAACCGTGTCACATTGGGAAACAGGATATACTGAACCTTCTATTTCACAATTGATTACCATAGCTAATTATTTCGATATTTCTTTAGACGAACTATTGGATAGAAAATAAACGATACTGAAAATCAAAATTTAGTAACTGACAAAAATCAACTTTTTTCATAAACTTACTGCTTATAATTTTTGTTAATACCGTATTTTTCAAAAGGTCCAAAAAAACCGAGATGAATTGTCATCTCGGTTTTATTTTTTGTTCAATTTTTGCACCACGGGGTGGCTGTTTTACGCAAGTTGAGCAATTGCGCAGTCCAAACGGCGCAAAGTTTCCTCCTTGCCCAAAATTTCCGCAACTTCGCTTGCGCCACCGGGGGTTGCTTCCAGTCCCGTCAACGCAACACGTGTTGGCCACAACACCTTGCCGTTCTTGATGCCCAAACCAGTTGCCAAGTCCACCAAAGTTTGGTACAAGCTTGCATTGTCCCACGCTTCCACGCCTTGCAACGCTTGGCGAACTTGTGGCAAAACTTGCTTTGCAACTTCGGCATCGGTTTTTTGCTTCTTGTTGAAGTACAATGCGCTGTCGAATGCGCCATAGTCCACCAAGAAACGCAATTTTTCCGTAATTTCGGCAAAAGTTTCTATTCTGCTTTGAATCAGTTTGCACACAAGTTGCTTGTTGAAATTTTGCAAGTATGTTCCATCAATCCACTTGGATGCGTAGTCGCAAAACTCTTCGAAAGGCATTTCCTTGATGTACAGGCTGTTTAGCCAAGCAAGTTTTACCGGGTCGAAAATGGATGGGCTCTTGTTGATGCCGGCAACGTCAAACTTTTGTTGCAGTTCTTCAAAACTCATTTTTTCGCTGTCGTCCTTGGGGGACCAACCCAAAAGCGCAATGTAGTTGATGATGGCGTCCTTCAAAAATCCCTTTGCAAGCAAATCTTCGTAGCTGGCGTCGCCGTTGCGCTTGGAAAGTTTTTGGTGGGCGTCCTTCATGATGGGTGGCATGTGAATGTACATTGGGCGTTCCCATCCAAACGCATCGTACAAAAGGTTGTACTTGGGTGTGCTGGAAAGGTACTCCGTGCCACGCATAACGCAGTTGATGCCCATCAAGTGGTCGTCAATTACGTTGGCAAAGTTATACGTTGGCATTCCGTCCGACTTGATAAGAATTTGGTCTTCCAACTCGCTGTGAACAACCGTGATGTCGCCATACACAACGTCGTGGTAGGTACTGCTACCTTCCGTTGGCATGTTTTGGCGAATAACGTACTTTTCGCCACGGGCAATGCGTTCGGCAATTTCCTCCTTGGAAAGGTTCAAGCAATGCTTGTCGTAGCGACGTGCGCCGTTTACGTCCGGCAGGCTTTGAAGGCGTTCTTCCGAACAAAAACAGTAGTACGCATGCCCACTTTCCACAAGTTGCAACGCATACTTCAAGTATTCGTTTTGGCGTTGGCTTTGGATGTAGGGGCCAAAATCTCCACCCACGTCCGGGCCTTCGTCGTAGATGATGCCTGTGTCCTTCAAGGTGCGGTAGATGATGTCTACTGCGCCTTCCACGTACCTGCCCCTGTCGGTGTCTTCAATGCGCAAAATAAATTTTCCGCCCACCTTCCTTGCATACAAAAAACTGTACAGCGCCGTGCGCAAACCGCCAATGTGCAAATAGCCTGTTGGGCTTGGGGCAAATCTTGTTCTTAGTTGAGCCATAGTTGTGTACCTCTAGATAATTGTATTTTTGTGTTTTTCTATTATTTTTTGAATTAGTTGATGTTGGTAAAAGCTGTACTGCTCGCCGTGGTTGTTGAAAATTACGTGGTCAACAACGGCAATGCCAAGGCTGGCAAAAGCAATCACCATGCGTTCGGTCAGTTGAACGTCTTCTCGGCTGGGCACAACGCCACCATCCACGTGACTGTGGCAAAACAGCACGCCACGTGCGCCAAGCCTTATGGCATCGGCAACAACGGCTTGTTGGTTGAACACCACTTCCGTAGAGTTGTTGGAAGAGTACACCTTTTGCGCAACAAGTTTGCTGTTTGCATCCAAGTACGCCACCACCAACTTTTCCACGTACTCGTTGGAAATTAGTTGGCCAACAAACTCGGAAATTTCTTCCACGGTGGCAAGTCTCTTGCGTTGCACCTTGGAAACTTTCCATCTGCTCCACGCTTCCTTGATCATGGCAAGGTTGCAAGCAGTTGCTTCCGACACGCCCTTCACCATTGCCAACTGTTGCGGAGTTGCATCAATCACGTTGCCAAAACTGCCAAACGTGCGCAACAACTCGTGCGCAATTTTGTTTGTGTCCTTGCGTGGAATGGATTGGTACAAAAGCATTTCCAACAATTCGTGGTCCTGAAAGCCTGTCAATCCGTCTTTTAGCATGCGATCTCGCATCCTTTGTCTGTGTCCTTTGTTCAAATCTGACATAAATTAACCCAATTTCAATGTTTTGCTTAAATATAATAGCACATTTTGAAATATTTGTGTATAATATAAGCACAAAAATCTAGCAATCCTTTTGGGAAAATTGTTTTTTGCAACAATTTTGCAACAAAATTCCCAAAAGAACAAAAAACAGGAGAGTTTTTTATGCAAGCAAAACAAATTTTGAACAACCAATTCGACCAAATGGTGCAAACGCTTCAACAAGTTGTGCGCTTCAA
The DNA here is from genome assembly GCA_017500855.1 of Clostridia bacterium. GTDB lineage: Bacteria > Bacillota > Clostridia > Christensenellales > CAG-314 > Fimimonas. Next base: position 13,270 of record JAFVYC010000041.1, read on the forward strand.
CACGGAAAAGGGCGCACCTGCCGAAAACGCACCTTTTGGCAAAAACATTGCCGACTGCCTGCAATTCGTTTTGGACACGGCAAAACAAATGGGCTTTGAAACCTACAATTGCGACAACTTTGCCGGCCACGTGGACTTTGTTGGCACGGGAACTGACGTTTTGGGTATTCTTGGCCACTTGGACGTTGTGCCTGCAAAAGCCGAAGAATGGGCATTTCCACCCTACGCAGGGGAAATCTCCAACGGCAAACTGTACGCACGTGGAACTATGGACGACAAGGGTCCAATGATTGCTTGCCTTTTTGCATTGAAGGCGTTGAAGCAAAGCGGATTTGTTCCAAGCAAAACAATTCGCCTCATTTTTGGTTGCGACGAGGAAAGTGGCATGCAATGCGTGCAACACTACTTCCAAAAAATGCCCTTCCCCACCGTGGCGTTTTCGCCGGACGGCGACTTCCCCGTTATCAACAGGGAAAAGGGCATCTACCAATTCACAATGACACTTGGCAAACTGCCTGAAGGCGTGGAAATTTGCGCAGGGGAACGTGCAAACGTCGTTCCATCCAAATGCACTTGCGTTGTGCCCAACGGCGACTTGTTGCAAAACTTGCCACAGGGCGTTTCCGTTGAACAGGCAAACGGCAAAGCGCTTCTTACCACACTGGGCAAATCGGCGCACGGAAGCACCCCGGACGAAGGCATCAACGCAACGCACCTGATGTTGAAAACACTTTGCAAACTGTACCCCACCAACCAAACGTTGGACTTTGTTGCAAACAAAATGTGCGACACAACGGGTGGCGCATGGGGCATTGCGCTCTGCGACCAACCAAGTGGAAAACTCACGTGCAACCTTGGCGTGCTTCGCACACAAAGCGACGGCACGTTGCAAGCAACCGTGGACATTCGCTTCCCCGTTACCTACACTTGCCAACAAATGTACAACGTGTTGAAGCAAAACACACCAAGCATTTTCCACCTTGGCGAAGGCCACACAAGCGAGCCGTTGTACGTGCCAAGCGACAGTGCCCTTGTGACGACGTTGATGAACGTGTACAACACGGAAATGGGAAGTAGCCTTGAACCAATTGCAATTGGTGGCGGAACGTACAGCCGTTGCTTGCCAAACTGCGTGGCGTTTGGCCCGTTGTTCCCCGGCGAAGAACAAACCATCCACATGCCCAACGAATGCATCGACTTGCAAAACTTGCGCAAAATGGCAGAAATCTTCCTTGAAGCCATCTACCAATTGGCAAAGTAGAAAAAATGCGTGCGCCCCTTGGTGGAGAACACGCTACAAGTTGCAACCTTGTGGTTGCGTGAATTGTGCCTTGTGGCACGTTGGTTGCAATTTGTTTTGCAATGCCAAGCCGGCAACCCGTGGCAAAACCAACCGCTGATGCGCCAGCATCAATTCATCCACAAAACAAACAGAGCAAGACTAGAAGGATTTTCTCCTTGTACTCTTGCTCTTTTTGCCACAGATTTGTTATTTAAGCAACAACGCCTTTTTTGCTTGGTAGTCGCTTGTTGAAATGAGGCCGTCGTCCAGCATCCTTTTGTATTGCATCAAAGCCGTGTAGTTGTTTTGAACGGGCAACGCACCCCTGCCTTGTTCAAAATCTTTGTCTTGCAGGGAACACAGCAATATTCCAACAATAACCACGCCGAACACAAAGCCAAGAAGTTTTCGCACTACGGAAACGTCGCTTGGTTTTGTTGCTTTGCGAAGTACCAACCATGTGCTGAGGTGGTACAACACGGGAGGAAGCACCACGAAACCCCAATAGAACAGCATAAAATCTAACGCCAAACCAGACCAATTGATACCAAACCCCGTGCCCATTCGCAAAATGGCGGGCAAAAGCAACAAGCCCAAACCAAGGTTTACGGCAAGGCTTACCAAGGATAGAACTAGAAAAACAAACACGCACGTCTTTGCGTCTTCCATGATTTTCCTCCAACAAATTTTCAACAACCAACCCACAAAGAGTTGGTGCAAAACAAAAAAGCATGGCAAAAGCCTTGCTTTTTGTTGTTTGTGCTAGTTCAAAATTCTTTCTTTTTGCTTTTGGTAGTCTTCTTCGGAAATCAAGCCTTCGTCAAGCATGCTTTTGTACTTCATCAACAATTCCAAGCGGTCGGCTTCTCCCTTTGGGCGAGCAGGCACAGGTGGGTCGAACTCATCGTCGTCGATGAGACAAAGCAAAACACCAATGATTACTCCGCCAAAAATGAAACCACACACTTTGCGTGCTGTGGAAATGTCACTTTTGCTCTTGGCTTTGTCCAAAACTTTGAGCGTGCCGGATGCGTACACAATCATTGGAATCATAGCCAAACTCATGATGCCAAACGTGATTGCTACTGCAACTGCCTCCGGTTCGGTTGTTTGCGTCAATGCCGAAAGAACAACCAAAAACATCAATCCCATGACGAGAAGGGCAATAATTGCCGAAATAAGTTAAATCCACAAAAATACTTTTGTTACAGTTTTCATTTTTACATCTCCTTTGAAAAATGTATATTTATATTATACGCCTGTTGACACACAATGTCAATAGGTATGCGCAAAAAATGTACACAAAGTAGAAAATCACATGAAACTGATTGCCAAAGAACAAACATGTGTTGTTGCAACCCACGGAATGCAAAACCTTGTCAAAACTGAAATTATTGACTAAATGCAAGCAAAAACAACGGAAAAACACACCACGGGGTGGGGGTTTGATGGAACAACCATTCCAAACACAACGCTTGCACGGCAAATGCCAACTACATTGCAAACAAACGCCCTTCCAAACCAACACAAAACGCCAATTTGCCCAACACGGGGTGGGTTTTCGGCACACAACGGCAGAAGGAAAGTTGCCACATGCCATTTGACACACACCCCCTCGACCGTGCAATTTCCTTGCCACGGGGTGGGGGTTTGCAAAAAAAAGCAAGGCATTTCGCCTTGCTTTGTGTGAATTGCTTACATCAACAGTTCTTTCTTTTTTGCTTCGTACTCTTCCTGCGAAATCAGTCCTTCGTCCAGCATCAGTTTGTACTTCATTATCGTGTCCAATGGGCTGGGCTTGTTGTAAGCGGAAGCGCCTTCCGGAGCAAAGTCGTTGTCGTCCATGCAACACAGCAAAATGCCACTGACCAGGTTTGAAGAGAAGAACAACAAAACAATTTGCCAGGTTTTTATGTCGCTTTTTTTGCTTGCTTTGCCAAGGCGGTTGAGGAAGTAGATGTTGTAGGCCAACATCAATGCTAGAAACACCGTCATCACACAAAACACAATGGCCACTATCAAACCGGGGCCTGTCGCTTCCGAAGGCGAAATACTTGCCACAATACCAGCCAAAGCAACCAGTCCAAATAGAAGCACGTACAGCGCCAAACCAACTATACTTATCCACAAAAATACTTTTGCAACAGTTTTCATAGATCTTGACTCCTTTTTCAACACAATTTGTTACCTATATTATACATCCGTCAAGTGTTAATGTCAATAGTAAACCACAACTTTTGCGCTTGTTGCAAAGGTTGCATTGTGGAATTTAAACGCAAAACGGGTGTTGCAAAACAGCAAAAGGCAACTGTGCGCAAAAAATTTGGTTGAAATCAACAAAAAAAACCTCATTTTCCCCGCCACGGGGTGGGGGTTTTGATGGAACAAACATCCCAATGCAACGATTGCACGGCAAATGCCAACTACATTGCAAACAAATGCCCTTCCAAACCAACACACACGCCAATTTGCCCAACACGGGGTGGGTGTTTGCAAAAAAAAAAGCAAGGCAAAATGCCTTGCTTTGGGTGCTACTTTAGAAGTTGTTGCTTGATTTCTTTGTACTGTTCTTCGTTTATCATCCCTTCGTTCAACATTTGGTTGTACTTTTCCAATTTTTCCAACGGGGAAGATGGCTTGTCTTTGCGTGCGTACTTGAGCATGAAATCATTGTCATCCATGCAACACAGCAAAATTCCCACAATCACATTTGAAAGCAAAAAAGCAAGAACAATTCGCCAAATCTTGATTTCGCTTTTCGTAGTGGCACAGCTGACACAATAAAGAGTGTTTGCATTGAAAACCAACAATGCAACAAAGCCTGCCAACAGCCATATTGTCATAACAAGCAAGTCCTTCAATTCCGGAAATTCACGATATTGGCCGTTAAAATAATACTTTGATATCTCAAGAATGTCTCCACAACAAGCTAGAACGAAAAAGGCTGTTACTGCAATGTTTATCCACAACAAAATTTTGGTTGCTGTTTTCATGGCAATTTACTCCTGTGAGAATGTTTTTTGTATATTATACGCTTGTTGCAAGACGTTGTCAATATCTAACACCAAAATTGCGCAAACAATTTTGGGCAATGCGGAACAAAACCAACGAAGCAGAAAATCATCATTTTCCCCACCACGGGGTGGGGGTTTGCAAAAAAAAGCAAGGCAAAATGCCTTGCTTTGTGTGAATTGCTTACTTCAACAGTTCTTTCTTTTTTGCTTCGTAGTCTTCCTGCGAAATCAGCCCTTCGTCCAACATGAACTTGTACTTTGCCAAGGCTGTGTAGGCATCGGTGGGAGTGCGTTGTTGCACAACGGGCGCTTGTGGCGCAGGTTCAACAAGGTGTTCGTCCCTGAGGCGCAACAGCAAAATTCCAACAACAATGGCGGGGATGTTCAGCAAAAACGGCACGTACTTGCGCCAAACGGGGATGTCGGCAACGGTTTTGGCATTGCGAACAATGGAAATTGTGCTGATGGCAAAGTACCAGGTGAACACGCTAACTACAACGTTGACGGCGCTCAGTCCGGTTGCAAGCTGTTGCATGTCGTCCGTTGTGTAGTCCAAAGTTACAAGGTCGTACACGTTGATGCACACGGCAACAACGGCAAAGCAAAATGCAACCCACAAAAGTGTGATTGTGGCTTTTTTCATGTTGATCCTCCTGCGAGCAGAGATTTGTTGACATCATTATACTGCTGTTTGGTGCAAATGTCAACAAAATGCTTGGTTGCAAACCCTGTTGGGCGCAAAAAAAAAGAGCAAACGAACAGTTTGCTCTAATTTTTTGTGTCAACTTCTAGCCCAAGATTTTTGCTTTTTCAGCAAGGTATTCTTCTTCGGAAATTGCACCCGATTCGTACAAACTCTTGATTTGCATAAGTTTTTGGTAGGCGTCAGTGTCCGTACTGGATGCTGTTGCGGTGGCAGGCTTTGCAATGCCAAAGTGCTTGTCTTGCAAGAAATACGCCAAAACGTACGCAACAAGAGTGAAAGACAAAAATCCCATGTAGAACACGCCAACAAACGTTGCAATGTACAAAATCCAGTTCTTGAACTTGACAGCATCCTTTGCCTTGATCAGCCTTACAAGAGAAACAATGCTTGCAATTGCTGCCAAAACGGACAAGCCCAAATCGAGATACACGTCGCCCATGGTTGCTTCTTCAATGTAGAAATCGCTGATGTCGGCAAATCCAAACGCCACGGCGCAGGATGGGAAAAGCCCCAAAGCCAGTACTTCCAAAATTGACAAAACCAAAAAAATTATTGTTGCTGTTTTCATCAAAGTTCCTCCAAACAAATGCTGTTGCAACTATACTACACCCTGTGGGGAAATTTGTCAACAAATGTTGGCAACTTTCGCAACAAAATGTTGTCAAAAACCAAGCATGTTGGCAACTAGATGCATCCCACCAAAACGCTTGGCAACCAATGTTTTTTGCGCCACCGCAAGCAAAAATTGCGCAGTAGAAACAGCAACGTTCTTTGCAGTTGAACAACAACAGCACAAATGCACGTGGCAAGCAACAAGTCCAACTACTCCACGCTCCACCAAACGGCGCAAAAAAAAGAGCAAACAATGCGTTTGCTCCAATTCTTTTGATTTACATAACTTCTTCTTTCAAAAGTTTTTCCTTTTCGGCATTGTACTCTTCCATGCTGATTGCGCCTTCTTGAAGCAAAAACTTGAGTCGTGCAAGTTGCGTGTGAATGTCTTCTACGCTGTTTACGTCGAAGCGCTTGCGTGCAGGAACGTGGCCGTAGTGTTTGTCCTTCAAACATAGCAACAAAATGCCTGCAAGCACGGATGTCAAAAACCAGGTTGCAATTTTTCTGCCAACGGGAATGTCGCTTGGATAAACCGCCCTTTCCACAACGTTGAGCGTTGAAACGCTGAACCAAACCCTGATGACAGCGATGATCATGCGACAAATTTCGTAGAAAACTACGCCCCGTGTGAGCACACCTTCGTAGGTCGCCAAGGAAATTATTGCATTGAAAAATCCAAAAACGGACACCGCAATGGAAATCATAAAAACGACGATAACGGCTTTTTTCATTGAAAACTACTCCCGTGAATTTTGTTGTTATATATAAATAGTATACCCTGGAAAGACAAATGTCAAGCGCTTTTGCGTTTTCAACCACGTTTTGCAAAAGTGCATTGCCACATTCCACCAAATGGCGCAAAAAAAAAGAGCAAACAACCGTTTGCTCCGTTTTTTTGTGTCAACTTCTAGCCCAAGATTTTTGCTTTTTCAGCAAGGTATTCTTCTTCGGAAATTGCTCCGGATTCGTACAAGTTCTTGAGTTTTGTAAGTTTTGCGTAGGCATCTTCTTCGGTGCTTGCCGTAGCAGGTGCTGATACGTAGCCAAAGTGTTGGTCCTTCAAGCAACACAACAAAATTGCTGCAATAAGGCTAGAGAAGAAAAATGCTGCAACTTTTCTTCCTGTTGTGATGTCTCTTTTGCAAATTGCGTTGTTCACAATTTTGATTGTTGCCAAGTTCCACCAAATTCCGATGGCGTTAACAACAACATAAATGATTGACGTGAAATCAAAATAACCTTCTTCGTTCAAAAAGAGCAAAAAAGCACCAGCATTGCTCAGCACGCCAATAATTGCTGAAGCAAATGCAATCCACAAAAACACGATAGTGGCTTTTTTCATTTTGAGAGTCCTCCTGTATTTAACAATTTTTATTGTTATATATAAATACTATACCTATAAGCAACAAATGTCAAGTATATTTGGCTTTTTTTCGACAATGTTTTGCGATGCGTTTTGCAAAACCTTGACAAACACCTTGCACTTTTTGCAATTTATTCAAAAAAAAGACTGAATTTCTTGAATTTACACAAACACGCAACTGCCGTGACGTGGTTGCAAATTGGCAAAAATGCGCCACTGTTTTCAACTTGGCAAACAAGGCGTTTTGTGCAAAAACACATTGTTTGGTTGCCAAAACAAGTTGCCAACACAAAACAAATTTGCAAGTTTGAAGCAATTGAAATAAATCTTTGCTACCATCCAAAAAGGCGCAAAAAAAAGAGCAAACAAACAGTTTGCTCCAATTTTTGTTTCAGTTTTAGCCCAAGATTTTTGCTTTTTCAGCAAGGTATTCTTCTTCGGAAATTGCGCCCGATTCGTACAAACTCTTGAGTTTTGTAAGTTTTGCGTAGGCATCTTCTTCGGTGCTGGATGCAGGTGCTGATTCGTAGCCAAAATGCTTGTCCTTCAAGCAGAACATCAAAATGCCAACGATTGGCGACGCCAAGAACAACGCTGCGACTTTTCTACCTGTGGAGATGTCGCTTGCACGAGTTGCGTTTTTGACAATCTTGAGTGTGGAAAGGCTGAACCAAATTGTGATACCACTGCCAATCATGTAGCCAATTTCGTAGGCAATACCCTCGGGAAGAAGTTCTTCTCCGGGTGCCACAAGAAACAACACGGAATCCAAGATTCCCAAAATTGCCAAAACGATGGCAATCCACAAGAAGATTATAACGGCTTTTTTCATTGAAAATTCCTCCTTTGTTTTTGTATATTTTTGTTATACAAGAACATTATACCCCCGCCCATTGCAAATTGTCAAGTACATTTCAAATGTTTAGGCGCCACTCAACAAAAAAGAGCAAGTTGGCAAACGCCAAAATGCTCTTGCAAAATTTTCTTTACTTTGCCCAATAGGCAACGGCAACAAGGTTGTCGCCCGTGTGTGCGCCAAGCAACACGTTGGCAAAACAGCACGCAGTTTGCATTCCCGTTGCGTTGTGAAGTTGTTCGGCAAACTGCTGGCACTCCACGACGTTGCTTCCGTGGCACACAATCAACTTTTGGCTTGTGTTGGCGTGTTGGCAAATGTGCTGCGCCCAGTACGCCTTTGCCACGTCCCTACTCAAAAACTTGCCTTCCGTGTGGTACAAACAGCCACGCTTCAAGCCCAAAATGGGCAACAGTTGCGTTGAATGCAAGTTTTGCGCCCTGCCCCCACGGGAAAACCTGTCCACGTCGGAAACAAGAATTTGAAAAACAATTTTGTGCGCATTTTGCTCCAAATCGGCAACGTTTTGTTGCATGGAAAGCCCCTTTTGCCTGTTTTGAAGGGCACGTTCCACAAGCAATGCTTGCCCTGCCGATGCCTGCAAACTGTCCCAAAAGAAAACGTTGACTTTGCCACTTTGGGAAACTTGCTGTGCGCACGTTGCAATTTGCGTTGCAGTGCCACTGAGCCTTGAAGAAAAACCAACAAACAGCACGTCCTTGCCTTCCTTGTCTACAAGTTGTTGCAGTTGTGGCAAAATTTCTTGCTGTTGCATTGCTGTTGTTTTGACTTGGCTGTGCGCAAGGCTTGTGTAGAAATTTGCAAGGCTTTGGTCGTCGAACGGCACGACAACACTTTTTCCATCCACCAAAATTGATTGGTTGATTTTGTGAAATCCGTCAACAACCCATTGCTTGGGAAGGTCGGCGCCGATGTCACTTGCTACAATATACATACTTCCACGCCCTCCTTCAAGCCGACTGCTTGCCAATTGTTGTGCGCCCACGTCCATTGGCTAACGCAAATGCGTTGCAACTTGTCGCAATTGGCAAGGGAATTTTGCCCAAACACAACGTTGCCTTCGGCAACAAGGCATTGCAACGAATCGCAGTTGTACAGCGCATTGTTTTGCAAGGTTTGCACACATTGCGCCAACGTTATTTGTTCCACGTACACTTGGTCTACAAAGGCACTTTCGCCCACCGTTTGCACGCCGTCCACCACAAAATGCTTGGTGCGCTTTGCAGGTGGGTAGCGAAGCAAGGTGCTTCCTTGGTACAAAACGCCATCCCTGCTGTGGAAGTTTTTGCACCCCTCCTGCACTTCGATGTGCTCCAAGTAGGTGCAATGTTGCAAATTGCCCTTGGCAAAAATTTCCAATGTGGAAGGCAACGAAATGCTACTGATGCAAATGTAGGAAAGGGCGTCTTGCTCGATAACCTTGACGCCGTGTGGCACAACGGAAACGTCCAACGCCATGCAACCACGCAAACTTTCCTTGCCGATTGTTTCCACGCCGTGCAAGTTGACGTCCACCAAGTTGTGGCAACGGTACAACAACCGTTCGGGAACGTGCTTGACGTTGCCAAGGTCGATGGCAGTAAGCCCAACGCACTCGGCAAACACGCCCTTGCCAAAGGTTGCGTGTTCCAGCCCGTCCACGGTGGCAAGTTCGGTGCATTTTGCAAATGCGTTGTCGCCAAGGTGGCAGTTGTTTTGCAAAACGACGTGGGTTAGGCGTGTGCACATTTCGAATGCGCCACTTTCCACACGCTCAATTTGCCCCGAAACAAACTTTTGCAATGCAAAGTCGGTGTGGTAGGCGTGCTTTGCAACACGCTTTACGGGCAATTTGTTGGCATCCAAAGTGCCGTACACAATGCCACCGCCAAGCAAAGTTTGGTTTTCCACGATGGCAGTGTTGATTTTTACAACTTGTTCCAACGCCAAGTTGACGCTGTCCTCGTTGGAGTAGGCGGTAATTTTGACGGTGTACTTGCTGTGTTCAAAAGCAAAGTCCAACCTGTTTTGCGTGCAGTTGAAAGTTTTGCCGTCCACTTCCACCAAGTAGCCAACGGCACAAGGCACGGCATCCCACACAAAGCCCTTTTCGTCGTGCGACAGCCTGCCAACTTGTGGCAAGTACTTTTTGACTGCGCCGTAGGTTTTGAGCACGTTTGCCGACTGCTCGTCCATGTTGAATGGCACAAGAACGCCCTGCAAATTGGGGCAAAGGGAGTACAAACTTTTGGGCATGTTGGGGGCAACGGACGTGCCTTTCCACACCACGTACTGCAAGTTTTCGTTGCAAACGCACACGTCTTCGCCAAGGCTTTGCAACTGTGGCGAACAGGGCAATTCCAACTGTTGCATGATGCAACCGCCAAAGGCGTAGCCCCGAATTTGCCGTGTGTTTGGCGAAAGTTTGATGTTGGCAAGGGAAATGCATTGCGAAAAACATGCGTACCCCACGGAAACGGGCGCATTGCCAAAATCTACGCTTTGCAATGCGTAGCAAAGGTAGAATGCGTAGTCGCCCAAAACTTGCAAGTTTGCAGGAAGCACAACTTGGCGAAGTTTGACACATTCTCGGAAGCACTCGTAGCCAATTTGACGGACGCTGTCGGGGATTTCCACTTCCACAAGGTTTTTGCAACGGCAAAATGCGTAGGGGTCCAAGGACGTGATGCCGTCTTCCACCACCACCTTTGTGACGGTGTTGTTGCCGGCAAACGCCATTGGGCCAATGCCAACAACTTCCATGCCGTCCAAGTAGGATGGCACAACCAATTCGGACAAAGCGCCCGTGTACTTGGTGACAACAAGCCCTTGCTCCGTTTCCTTGTACAAAAAGGCGTTGTCCTCCAACAGCGATTTGTACTCGATGTTGAGCAGTTTGCAAGCATCGTAGAACAACAGCAGTTTCTTTTCGTGCTTGAGGTCTTGCGGTGTTGCCGAACGTGGCACAAAAATAACCTTGTTGTTGAAGGCCTTTTTGTACAACTTTTTGCGTACTTGTGGAATGTCCATCGGCTCGGACATTTCTTCAATTGTTTTGCCACCAATGTTGACGGAGCAAAGTTGGAAGTTGCGTTGTTTTTTCAGTTGGCACGCCAACTTCAACTCCCTGTAGCATGGGTAGGAATTTAGGCTTTGCTTGCTGACGTAGAAAACTGCGCCCACGCAGTTGGGGTGTGTCATTGCGCTTTTTGCCTTTTGGTACCAGTCCTCGCTGGGGATGATTGCCCTGTCGTACCACAAGGCAATTTTCAATGAACTCATGCGTTTGAGGTCGGCTTGCAACACTTTGTGGTTTGCGTGGCAGTAGCTTACAAAAACAAATGGACCGTCGGACGGATTTGCCGGTTGTGGCCAGTTGAAAGTGTTTTTCATTGTTTCACCCTCCCACCAAAAATTTTGTTTGTTTCCACGTTGAACCTTGCCACACCTTGGTCAAGAACGTGTTGCTTGCCACACACGGCAAGAGTGTAGTTTTGGCTACATTCTTCCACACAGTCGCATGCAATTTGGCTGTTGCAACAAGCAGTTTCAACACTACTTGCTTCCACGGCAACAAGTAGCCCACAAAGCGCCGAAACAATGCCGTTTGTGCGCACCAAAAATGCGCCGTTTGGCAAGGAAATCGACAACCCGTGTGGGCAAAACACCAAAGTTGGGCAATTCAAACGCTGGACTTTTTCCGCAAGGCAAGCGTTCAAATTGTGGCTTGTGACGTACTCTGTTGCAAGGTGTGGAAAAACTTCGTGCCCTTGGGCAAAATCCAGCACGCAAATGCTTGCAAACTCGCTCGTGGGTTGGTTTTCCAGTTCCATGTTGTCAATTTTTGTGTACAGCAAATTGCCGTGCTTGGATGCAAGGCGAAAAACTTGGCAAGGGGTGTTGGTGTGGATGTGAAGTTTGAACACGTCCCCCACAAAAACCCTGTTGATGCTGTTGCCAAGTGGCAAAATTTCTTGCACAAAACCGTCGGCATCGAAGCCCTTGTTTGGCTTCAAAGTCAGTTCCGTGCAGTAGCAAAATTCCAATTGCATTGGTTGGTTGTAGAAATTGGTGTCTATTTCCACTTCCACAGTCAAGCCAAGCAATGCTTCCACAAGGAAGAACACGCCAAGCGCACCGGAGTCGATTCGCCCACCCGTCAGTTCCGTTTGGGTGGAAAGAAGCGCACTTTTCATCAACTGTTGGAAACTGCCAACGTTTGCCACCATGTCGTTGCAAAAGCCGTTTGCCAGTTGCCTGAAAAACGTCAGCATTGTGCCTTCCCTTGGGTGCAACACGGCTTTGTAGGCTTGGTTGCACATTGCGTGTAGCGCACTGCCAACGCTGTGGCTGTGGTCAATTTCTTGCAAAAAACCGCAAATTGCGCTTGCCAAAATCATGCCGGAATTGCCACGTGCCGAAGCAAGCAAGGCGTTGCCAAAGGTGGAATTTGGGTTTTGGGCGTGGGCAAACAGCGCAGTTTGAAGTGTGTGCGCCATGTTGCTACCCGTGTCGTCGTCCGGAACGGGGAAGTAATTCAATTTGTTGAGAAGCGCAACCTTTTGTTGGAAGTAGTCCATGCCCTTTGCCAACTTTTGAGCAAAACCACCTTCGCCCAAGTCCAGCAAAAGCGCATCCATGTGCTCCACCAATTGCGTTGTGCTGTGGAAGCACAAACTGCCACTTGTTGGTTGCACCGACTTGTTCCAGCCTGCAAAGGCAAAGCCAACGCCTGCGCCAACTGCGCATTGCATGTCGGTGGGCAAATCGCCAACGTAGAACAGGTCGTTTGCGCCCACACCGTGCTTTTGCATGTACTCCAACATGGGCAAGGGGCTTGGTTTGGGTTGGGAAGCAAGTTCCTCGCCGTAGACGTTGTTGAAATAGTGCAAAATGCCCATTTTGTCCAACGTCCAAACCAAACTTTGAGCGCTTCGGGAACTGATGACTGCAAGTTGGTAGTTGCGTGCTTTGAGTTGTTGAAGCATGCTTTCCACGCCGTCGAACAGGTAGCACGGTTGGCCAAGGGCGCATTGGTGCCACTTTTCCACAAACGACTTGCGTTGTTCCGTTGGGATGCCCAATTTTTGCAAAATGTGTGTTTCCGACAGCCCAAAGCATTGGTAGCAAACCTCGGAGTCCCTTCCGTAGGCTTCCACCAACGATGCTTCGAAACACCTTTTGCTATCCAAAAGTGTGCCGTCCAAATCGAAAATGATGTGTTTTGTGTTTTTCATAGGTTTATTATACCCCAAACGGCGCCTTTGCGCAACAGTACAAAGGGAATTATCCTGCCAAAGTTTGCAAAAACCCAACGTTGGAAGGCGCAAGCAACTTGACAAAAGACTTTGCAACGTGCAAACAATTGCGCCATTGTGTTGACAAAACAATGCAGTACTGCTAATATATACGTACAAAAAGGGGGAAAACAAATGAAAAACAACGTTGTGGTAGAAAGCAAAGCGTTTGCCAACTTTTCAGCAATTATTGCCGTGTTTGTTGTGATGGCTGTTTTTTTTGCAATAACTTTTGCAATTATATCAGTCGACATGAACAAAACAACAAACGGCCCGTATGAAATGGTGTCCGGCACCATTGCCGAAGTGAGCCTTCCGGAAGACGAGGAGGACAACTTTGTAAACGTCAAACTGCAAGGGTACGAAACGGAGTACCGTTTTGTTTCGGCAATGCTGGGCTTGATGGGTGGAAAACAAAGCGCCTTTGAACTGCTTGAACAATGCAAAAACCAAGCCGTGAAAGTGGACTTGCTTGTTCCCGAAGAACACGGCAAAACCAACGTGTGCGTTGTGGAATTTTGCAAGGACGGCCAAGTGGTTGTGGACAAAGCGTCCTTTGTAGAAGCGCAAACGGAGAGCAACAACCAAGCAAAGTTGGTATTTGGCATTGTCATTGGCTTGCCGTTGATTGTTGCGCTGATTCTTGTTGTGTTGAAAAAAGTTCTGCGCAAAAAGACGGTGCCTTTTGTTGAGTTTGTGGCGTCTACCTACGTTCCGCCAACAAACAAAACTTTGGCAGAGTACAACAAAAACCTGCTTGTTGCCTTGTTTGGGCCGTGGGCGTGTGGCGTTGCGCTTGCAGTTGTTATGCCAATGCCCTTCATTTTGTGGCAAATCAAAATTGCCGTTACCGTTGTGCTGTTGGCAATTGGCACTGCGTTGGCAATTGTGTTTGGCAAAAAAGCCAAAAGAAATTTGCAGGAACACAAACGGTTGTTTGTGCAAAAATTCCCCTTCAACCACGCAAAAGAAGTGTTGGAAAGCCTTACGCCAAAACAAAGAGCGCAAATTGAAAAACGTAGCCCAAACTACATTGAAACTGCGCAAAAGGAAGCGGAAATCAACAACGACTTGTTCTTTGACATGATCACCGAAGTGCCAATGCTGTTCACGGAAGAGGGCGTTGATTTGGTTTTCTTCGACGAAGACCAAGAACCCGAGCAACTTCTTCCCGGGGAACTACCAAAGTTCTCCGTTGTGAAAAGCTTTGAGTACAGCAGGCTGAATTTGGAAGCGTGCGTTGTGTACAACGCAAACAACCTCACGCCCGTGTTGATGTTTGTGCGCAGTAGGTTGGGAATGCCGTTTTCCGTCGATTTGTCCGGCTTTGTGCCACAGCAAGAAAATGGTCAACTGCCACTTGTGAGGTTCGAAAGCGACTTCCACTTGCCACTTGACAGCAAACTGCTACAAACGTTGACGAAGTTTGGCGTGAAAGTAGAAAACTTGGCAGAAACTTTGGAAAACTTGCCAACTTTGGCAGAGCAACACGCCAAGGACAAACCCAAAGCATTTGGCAAAATTGTGGAATTTACCAACAATCCAACAACAATGTAGACCAAAAACGCCACCACGTGGTGCAAAATTATTGCAAAAAAAGCCAGCAGTCAAAGTGTTGAAAAATACTGCATTGAAAACAATTTGACGGCAATTGCAAAACGCAAACGCAGTTTTGCAAAAAAGAACTGTTGAAACAACAAATATTGAACAAACAAAACAAAAAACGCACCACGTGGTGCGTTTTTTTCTAGATTGCGTAGATTATTGCAACAATTGCCATCATTTCCGAACGGGAAACGAAGCCGTCAATTCGGTACTGCGTTTGTCCGCCAAAATTCTTGATGGACGTTGTGTCAAACTTGGCAATTGTTTGCCCACCAAAATTGCGAACGGTGTCGGTGGAAACAGTCAACAACGTGCGCCCGCCAAAGTCCTTGATGCGATCGCCATCGAAGGTGCACAGGGTGCGACCACCAAAATCCGTCAGCCTGTTGCCACGAATATAGTACTTGGTTTGCCCCGATGGGTAGTCTTGAATTTTGCCGTCGCCAATTTTGAGCAACGTTTGGTAGGAAAAATTTTTTAGGTATGCCATGGCAGTTCCCCCTTGCAAGTGTTGCCAACGTACAGCGTGCCTTGTGCGAACACAACTCACGGTGTTTTGCCGTTGGCAAAAATTTGTTTGAGCGTTATTTCGTTGCAACAATGCAACGCTTTGCGAAAATTGCTTGTTTTTTTCTGCTTGAAATTGCTTGTTTTTGTGAAATTTTGCACCACGTGTGCCACGTTTTGCAATGCGCCAACTAGTCGTTGCGCTTTTCCACGGGAATCATCACAACAATTTTGTCAGGGAAATTTTGTTGCGTTTTTTCCAAAGTTCTTGGTGGGAAACATTGGGCAGGAGCGTAGGCAAGCATTTGAGCAATCATGTCCTTTGCCATTGCCAAAGCCGAATCGTAGTCGTCCCCACAAGTGACGCCACCAAAAATGTCCGGCACGGTCACGTTGTAGCCACCATTTTCCGCCGGTTCCAAAACGGCAGGGTATGCCTTGGGGTTGATGTACAAAGGCGGTTGATACTGCGCAAAACTTTCCACGCCAAAAAATGCGTTTGCTTGCGACTCGCTCATTTTGTCCAAAACGTCCTCCCGTGTTGCCAAGCATTGCTCCACGTTGGTGGGGTCGGCAAAAATGGGATAAATTCTGCTTTCCTCGCAAAGTTCGTTTATCCTTGCAAAAATAGTTTGGTATCGCAAACACAAACTTGTGTAGAGGTACTTGTCCTGCTTGTACAAAAAGGCTTCGATGCTGTCGCCCTCGATAGGTTTTCTGGAAGGAAACTGCTCCACAAGCCGTGTGTTGAAACGGCAAAATTCGTTTTCGGAATCTTTGTCTATCAACGCAATCAATTCGTTTCTTGGAGCGCCCATGCTTCGAAGCATGTACGCCAATTTGCAAGTTGCCATGTTGCCACCCCACGGCAAAATGCGCATTGCCGTGCCTTTGTGTTGAATTTGCTTGGCAAACCCCCGACAAACAGCCGTTGCCAAAGGTGCTTGTGTTGCCAAACCTACTTTTATTATACTTGCCAACGGCAACAATGTCAACACCTACAACCAAAATTGCACCACCAAAACGCCAAACAAGAAAACTAGGTGGCAAGCCACACAATCAAATTTGCCGTTGGTGGATGGCGTTGCTTGCCAAACAAAAATTTGCGTTGCAAGACTGAACGCCACAAGGGCATTTGTTCCAAGCAAGTGCGCTTGGACTTGCGCAATGCAAAAGTTTTGTCAACCCAACAAGACGGCAAAATGCCTGTTGGCAAACCTCCAACTTGCCAAAAAACACTCTACCTCAACGCAACTTTGTTGCCACAGCAATCGGCAATAATACAAAAAAAACGCACCCCTGTGGGTGCGTTTTGCTTGTGTTTTGAAAAAAACTAGTCTGCTACGTAAGGAATCAAGGCCATTTGACGTGCACGCTTGATTGCTACTGCAAGTTCACGTTGGTGAGCAGCGCAAACGCCTGTCATACGACGAGGCAAAATTTTTCCGCTTTCTGTCAAGAACTTACGAAGTTTAGCAACATCTTTGTAGTCGATTGCTTCGGCCTTTTCTACACAAAAAGTGCAAACCTTGCGACGAGCAGGTCTTCTGATAGGTCTTTTTGTAATTTCTTTGTTTTCCATTGTTGTTCTCCTTGTTTGTTAGAAAGGCATGTCGTCATCAGAAACTTCTTGCAAAGAATCGATTGCTTGATCTCTGGAAGGACGAGCCTGTGTTGTTTGACCTTGTGCTGCACCGGATCTGCTACCCAAAAATTCTACTTGTTCTGCACGAATTTCGAATGTTTGGCGCTTTACACCGTCACGTTCGTAGCTACCCGTTTGGATGCTACCGCAAACGGCAACTTGGCTACCTTTTGCAAGGTATTTCACACAGTTTTGTGCCAAAGCGTCCCACGTTACAATGTTGATGAAGTCGGCTCTGGAATCTTCCCCACGAGTGAACCTGTTCACAGCGATGGAGAAACGGCAGTAGGTGTGGCCACTGTCCAATGTGGATGCAGTTGGGTCTTGTGTTAGTCTTCCAATCAAAAATACTTTGTTCATAGTGGTCCTCCCAAACTTACTTCTTCACAATCATGTGGCGCATTACTGCATCGCTGATGCCCATAACACGTTCCAATTCGCTAGGAAGAGTTGCTTCTGCTGTGAAGTTCACCAAAACGTAGTAACCTTCGGTTTTGTAGTTGATGGGATATGCAAGTTTGCGTGTGCCCCATTTGTCTACACCGTCGATTGTACCGCCATTGTCTGTGATTACTGCGTGAAGCTTTGCAATCAATGCTTCCTTGCCTTCGTCGGACAACTCGTTGCTGATGATGTACAACAATTCGTAATTGTTCATGTTTTTTTACCTCCTTGTGGTCTTGTTGGCCGTGGCAGGTACGCCACAGCAAGGTGCCCAAAATTCGAGCAGTATCATTATATACCAATTTGCAAGGTTTGGCAAGTGTTTTTGCACGTTTTGCGCCTGTTTTTGGCGTTTTTGTTGCAAAAATATTGGCGGAAAAGCCGTTTTCCCCACTGTTGCCTGTGGGTGCAATCTGGACCGTTTCTTTTGGGAGCAAATTGTCGTTGGCAAACAAACCTGCACATTTTGCTTGTGTTCCAGGTTGGCAAAGCATGCAACTGCGCCGTTTGTGTGGTTGAAAAAGCGTACCTTCTTGCAAATGACAAACTCCACTTGTTTTGCAAAAACTGCAAGGTAAATTTTGCGCCAATCTTCGGCACAGCACGGAAAAACGTGCAAATTCCCCACTGTTGCCTTTTGGTCGACTTTGGACCGTTTGTGCAACGCAAAAAATTGTGTACTTTTTGCAAAATTGCCTATTGACAAGCAAAACAATATACTTTATAATAAAACATATAACAAAAAGGCTACCTTTTGTGCAATGCACAAACAAAAAAAGGCGACGTTTTGTCGCAAAGGAGAAAGAATGAAAACAAAACGTTTTTTGGCGCTTTTGCTACTGGCTTGTTTGCTACTTTCCTTGGTGGGATGTGTTGAACCACAGGAAATTCACAAATGCACTAGCGCTTGCGAAGAATGCGGTGGATGCTTGAACGCATCCTGCACGGAACCAATGTGCAAAACAAAGTGCGACTGCCAACAACTTGGAGAACACCAGTGCGACAGCAAGTGTTCGGAATGTGGGCTTTGCACCGACTACCTGTGTGGCGAAGATGCTTGCCAAAACAAGTGCCAAGGTCACCACGCTTGCCAAAGCGTTTGCCCAACTTGTGGAAAGTGCCAAGACGCAGTTTGCCCAAGCCCTGCTTGCGCTGAAAAATGCCCCGGTCACCACGAATGCACAAGCATTTGCGCCGTTTGCGGAAAGTGCCTTGACCAAACTTGCAGAGAAGACGCTTGCGCCGACAAGTGCCACGGCCACTACGTTCCAGCTCACGTTTGCGAAAGCGCTTGCACGCTGTGCGGAAAATGCACCGACCAAGAATGCACCGAGGACGAGTGCTTGAACAAATGCACTTGCCGTCATGCAAACTACGCACCGCACGCGACGGAACAAATGCCACGAATTGACATCAACAGTCACAGCGGAAGCAACGAATGGGCAACCAAGTACAACCGTCAAGACAAAATTGATGGCAAAGTAGACTACGTGGATGCCGACGTTTCCGTTTCCAACTGCGACCCCGACTGGGCGCTTACCGACACACTTTGCGAAGTAAAAGTGCGTGGTAACTACACGTTGGAATACCCACAAAAGCCAATTCGCTTGAAGTTCAACAAAAAGCAAGCAATGCTTGGTTTGAACGGTGGTCAAAAGTTCAAGAGTTGGGTTTTGCTTGCCGACTGGAAAGACCTTGCAAAACAAAACAACGCAACAACGTTCCTTCTTTCCAAGTACATTTTGGAAACTGACGGCTACTACGCAAGCGACTACTTGCCTGTGGAAGTATACTTGAACGGTCAGTACTGGGGAATCTACTTGCTGGTTGAACAACAACAAGCCAACGAAGGACGTGGCGACGTTGTGGAAGCAGAGGACGACTACCAAGGTGTGGACATTGGCTACTACTTCGAATACGACGGCTACTGGAACTTGGAAGACGTGAACAAAGGTGGCGACTACACCTTCACCATGAACTACGGTGGAGTTTCCATCCCCACACCAAACCGTGGAAACGTTTGGCCGGGCAACAACGGCTACACCATCAAGAGCGAAGTGACCAACCCAACGGCGCAAACACAGTTCATTTCCAGCTACATGACCAACGTGTTCAAACTTGTGTACCAAGCAACGCACAAAAACACCTTCTACAAATTCAATTCCGACTACACTGCTTTGGAAAAGACAAGCGCACCTGCCGACATTGCCGAATACCTCAACCAATACATCGACTTGCAATCCTTTGTAGACATGTACATTTTGCAAGAAATTGTGTGCGACATGGACATTTCTTGGTCTAGCTTCTACATGTCGGTAGACTTCAGCGCAGAAGGCGACAGACGCTTGCAATTGCAATCACCTTGGGACAAAGACTCGGCGTTTGGTATCACCGTGCGCACGGGCGACAACGGAGCGCTCTCCGACGACAAACTGTGGGCAGCAAACACAGCAAACCCATGGCTTTCGATGTTTGCAACCAAGGATTGGTTCAACGACCTTGTAAAGCAAAAGTGGCAAGAACTCAAAGCAATGAACATGAAGGAAGAAGTGCTTGCGGAAATCACACGCACGGCAAACATGTACGTGGATGAATACGCAAGACACTACAACCGTTGGTCGGGCCGTCTTAGCGGACACGGCGAAGTTATTTGGGAAATCAACCAAATGAGAACGCAAAAAGCAGCAGCCGAATGGCACCGTGATTGGTTGGAAGCTCGCCTTGACTTGCTGGATTCTTACTGGGGCTAGAAAAAACTGGAAAAATGGCAAATTTGCCAACACGTACTGCAAAATTGCAACAAAAGTCGGCTTGATTGCTCAACTTGTGGCAAATTGCAACAACACGTGCAAAAACCCACAAAAGTGGCAACACGTGTGCAAAAACTCCCCCTTGTTTGGGGGAGTTTTTTTTGTTGGATAAAACGGCTGTTGCAATTGCATTGGGCAAAGGCTAAACTTTGCCAACAACCTTCCGGATGGGCAACTTTGCAGTTGCTATCTAACAACAAACTTTAGTTGGCAATCACGGCAAAAGGACAAAATTACAAAATGTTTGCAAACAATTTGCAATTTTTGTTGAAAAACTGCCAAATGTATGCTACAATGCTAGCAACGACACTTTGCAATTTGCAAAAGGGGACAAAAACATGAGAACTTTGGCAAAATTCCAAAAGGTAGATTGGGAAATCTACAGCCAACACGGCGACCAACAAACCTACGACGACATCAAACTGCCCAAGCGTGCCACAACCAAAAGCGCAGGCTACGACTTTTTTGCGCCAACAACGCTTGTTGTTGAACCGCAACAAACAATAACCGTGGCAACGGGCATTCGTGCGTTCATGCCGGACAGTTGGGTGCTGATGATTTACCCACGCAGTGGGCTTGGCTTCAAGTACAAACTGCGCTTGAACAACACGGTGGGAATTATTGATGCCGACTACGTCAATTCCGACAACCAGGGGCACATTTTTGTGCGCATGACCAACGAAAGCGACAAGCAATTGGTTGTGGAAAAGGGCACGGCGTTTGCGCAAGGCATCTTCACTCAGTACTTGCTGACGGAAGACGACGACGTGACGGAAATTCGCAACGGTGGGCTTGGTTCTACCACAAAATAGGGGACACGTATGAAAAAAGTAACCATTTTTTTGGCGTACCACAAGGATGAACTTGCAAGCGACACAAACCGAATTGTCAACTTTGTGTACAAGCTCAACGAAGTGTACGAAAACAGAGACGTGGAATTTGCAACGGTGGACTGCAACGAGGTTGACCAAAACCAACTTGTTGCGCAACTTGAGCAATGTGAAATTGCCTTTGTGCTGGTTAGCCAACACGTGGACAGGCGCATTTTCGATGTCACTTTCGACGTGTTCAAAAGGCTTGGAACGCCCAAAATAACAACGTTCTTCAAGTACCAACACGACGTCAACGAAGCAACCGGCGAAGTGAAGGAATTTTTGGATTTTTTGGACACGCAACTGCACCACTACTACAAGGTGTACAACCACATCGACTCGCTAAAACTGCACATTTTGATGCAAGTCAAGCGACTTGGTTTGGACTTTGTTTCGCCACAGTTGCAGGGAAAGGACATTTGTGTGGACGGTCAATCCATTGCCAACACAAGCAACTTGGGTGTGTTTGCCAAAAACGCATCCCTTGCCGACGTTGAACACCAACTTGCCCAAGCGAACAGCCAAATCAACGGCATTATTGCCGAGCTTCAAACTGCGCCCGACAGCCAACGGGATGCGCTTGTGCAACAACTTGCAGGGCTTTCGCAACACAAAAGCCAACTTGCCGAAAAACTTGGCGAAATGCAAAAGCAAGTGTTGGAAACGCTGTTGGATTTGTACAACACCACTGCCGACGACGGCGCAAGCCAACGCCAAATTGTTGCCAGCCGTTACATGGATGCAGGTCAATGGGACAAGGCAAAACAGGTTCTCAACAAAGACGCCATTTTGTTGGATTTGAAAACCAACTGCCAAAATGCCGACATGTTGAAGCAAGCCACCGAGCAAGCCTACAAAAAGGTGCAACAAAACGTGGAGGAATTGTTGCAACGCATTGTGGTGCTCAAGCAAGAAGGGCTTACCGAAGCAAGCGTTGCTGAAGTTTCCGAACTGTACCAAATTGCATTTGCGCATGCATCGGAACGCAACCTTGGCTTGGACGGATTTGTGGAGTACGTGGAGTTTTTGACAACGCAAAACCGTGCGCAAGAAGCGCTTTCCGTGGGCAACGCCGTTGAGCAATCGTGGCAAAATTGTTGCAAGCTTCCACACATAAAACAAATGAGTTTCTACATGCTGATGCAACGAAGCGCCATTGCTTTGTACAACAGCGAACTTGTGGAAAGGTACACAAACTTGATGGAGCAACACTTCCGTGATGCCGGCAACTACTACAACGGCACCAACTACGTGCTGTTTTTGATGGCGTTACTGCAACGGTCGCAGTACATTGCCACAGCCAACCCAAA
The DNA here is from genome assembly GCA_017500855.1 of Clostridia bacterium. Taxonomy (GTDB): domain Bacteria; phylum Bacillota; class Clostridia; order Christensenellales; family CAG-314; genus Fimimonas. The sequence goes on from JAFVYC010000041.1 coordinate 35,596, forward strand.
CCAACAATTGCAGTTGGAAATTTTGAACAAAGGGTTGGAACACGCAAAAACTCTGGCACGCATTGCGCCGGACACGGGTGGGCAGTTTGTGCAAATTTTCCAAACTCAACTGATGCTTTGCTCGATGAACAGCCTAGACGAGGACGTCATCCGTCAAGTTATTGCAACAATGGAAACGTCCATCAAGGCATCCACCGAAGAATTGCTACAAGCAACGCCTTCGCTACGGGTGGACTACACCATGGCGTGTGGAATTTTGGCAATTATGCACGCCGCCATCGACGAAATGGAGCAAAGCGACTGCTACATGAAAAACTACGAAACGTCGCTACAAGTGGTGGAAGGGCTTGCACGTGTCAACCCCGAAGCCTTTGCGCCAGCCTTGACACAACTGCGCACCTTGAAAATGATGATGGCTTCTGTCATGATGGATTTGGACGACGATGCATCGGACGACGACTTGGACGAAGTGGAACAACAGGTTTTGCAGTACGTGCAGTCCATGCAAGAATTTGCCGAAGCCAAACCGGACATGTACACCATTCCGCTTGCCGAATCCTACCAGCAGTACGCCGATTTGTGCTTTGCCAAGGGGCAAGAACACCTTGCCGTGACACACTACTTCCAATGCATCGAACTACTGCAAAGCCAATTGGACACAAACACCGACAAGGCTTTGCCACTTGTGGGCAAAATGGCAGGCAAACTGATTTGCCAAATTGTGCAAACGATGGAATACGGCGCCGAAGAATTGACAAACCAAACGGCAAGCCAACACATCAACACTGCGCAACAACTGCTTGCCGACACAACACGGCAAATTGACCAACTTTCCCGTGGGAAGGACAGGATTTTCCAACCAAAAGACCGTGCAAGGGCGTACGCTGAAATTGCTCGTGCATTCGACTTCGAGTGCGACCAAGATTGGGAAATTGCCCTAGACAACGTGGAAGCAGAAGAACTGCCGGAAAACGTTTTGCAACCAATTGTTGTGCAAGCGCTGACTGCAAAGTTCCAAAGTCAATTCCAACGCCAACCGGAACCGTTTTGGCAACCGACAATTGACAAAACCAACCCCGACCACCGTGCAAGGTTGTTGGGCTACGCAATGTTCTACTACACCAAGAGTTTGCAAATTCTTGAAAGCGCACAACTGTTGGAAGGCGACTGCTTGCAAGAACTGTTGGACGTTTGCGCCGACATTCTCGTTTTGACCTACTCCAACGACAGGTTGTACGACTGCAACTACGCAATGCGCTACCTAGAACTGTTTTGCGCTTGCCAAAAGCAACACAAAATTTCCGCCGAAAAACTGCTGGATGGCGCAAAACTTGCCATCGTTACCTTGATGGAAGACGTGGAATAACACACAAAAATCAGCAAAATCCCCACCACGGGTGCGGATTTTTGCAACAAAACAAGGAACAAAACAAATGAAACACACACAAATTTTTTTGGCATCGTCCATTGTGGAATTCGAGGACGAGCGAGAAGCCATTGGCGCATGCCTGTACAAAAGCCTGCCGGGGGTGCGAATTGTAGACTGCACCTACACCGACAGTAGCATTTCCACGGAAGGTTCGCAAAGCGTACTCAACAAAATGTTGCAACAAAGCGACTGCGCCGTGTTTTTGTTTGGCAAAAAGTTGGGCTACTACACGCAAATGGAATTTGAAATTGCCCAAAAGCAGTTTGCCGAAACGGGCAAACCCAAAATTTTTGTGTTTTGCCAACACTACGATGGCGAAATTTCGCCACACGTGTTGCAACTTTTGACGTTGCACAAGCAACCTCACTTTGCCTTTGGCAACTTTGACGAGGTACTTGCCTACATCAAAACAAACACAGCCTTGTTTTGCTAGAACAAACACAAAACGCCTGCACTTAGCGTGATGCTCTTTACGGAGCATTCACGCTAAACGATGTTTGCCCTTCTTGGCAAGTGATGTTGCCTTCGGCAGTGATGCTCACTGCGTGAATGATGTTGTGCCTTCGGCACAGTGGGCAAACATCACATCACTGCGAGCATTTGCGAGCAACATCACTATGCGTAGCATAACATCACTTTTGCGTTAGCAAAAACATCACTAACAGAAAAAA
>JAFVYC010000005.1 GCA_017500855.1 Clostridia bacterium
AAGTAGGAAGGCAGGGGGTGTTCGTGGTAAGCAAATTGAGCAGAGAGAATTGCTAGGCGTGTGTCACACACGGTGATAAACACACAACTCGTAGATTTACTTTGTGCATTTTTGTTGGTTTTTTGCTACACGGGGCAGGGGAAAAAGTGAGAAGTGATAAGTGAGAAGTGATAAGTGATGAGTGTTGGTGGGTTGAGTTGGACGGTGGGTTGTGGATAGAAAACCGGTAGATGTGGTTGGAAAGTGCACCATTTGCGACAAACGTTCCATTTGAAAATACATAACTAAAACAACTTTGATAATTAAACGACATAAACGAGATAAATGTTCAGAAAAATATGAACACGGATTTTATAAACCAATTTACACAAATCTACCTTTTGAAACACACTCCATTCTAGTGTGTTTTTGCCATTTTTTGCACTACGTGTAGGGAGTTTTGAGAAAATTGCTAGAAAAAAGGCCCTGCCAAACGGCAGAGCCTTGGGTTGCAAAAATGCTATTCCACAATGGGCATAGAAGACAAAATTGCATCAATTTCGTCGCCCTTCAAGTGAGTTTTGTCCATGAGTTCGGCAACGAGTTTGTCCATCAATTCACGGTTCTTGGCAATGATGTTTTGCGTGTAGGCAAGTTCTTGCGCCAAGATTTCGTTGACATGGGTGCGGATTTCTACCTTTTCGGCGCCACTCAAGTGGGCAAGGTCGATGGTTGCCAAACCAAGTTTTTCGTCCATACCGTAGGTGCAAATCATGCGTTGCGCTGTGCGAGTTGCGCTTGCCAAGTCACTGCTTGGGCCGGTGGAAACACCGTCTTCTTGGCCGTAGTACACAAGTTCCGCTGCACGGCCACCAAGTGACGTGCGAATGTTGGCAATGAGGTCTTTCTTGGTGTACACACCCTTTTGTTCGGTGTCGCCGTGTTGCATGTAGCCACCGTGATTTGCACGGGCAACAATTGTGAGATAGCTTGGCTTTTCCCCTCTCAACCAGCACAGGAATGCGTGGCCGGCTTCGTGGCGAGCAGTGCGAAGAAGGCTGTTTTGTTCCCACTTCTTTTCTGCACCACTGTTGTACTCCTCGAATGATTGTTCAAAAATTGCATCGTTTACAACAAAGTCCTTGGCTTTGATGGCGTTGCGAAGCGCAAATTCAATGATCAATTCCAATTCGGCAAGGCTCATTCCGGAAGAGCGAGTTGCAGTGTTGTCAATTTGCTCGTCGGAAAGTTGCAAGTTCTTGGATTTGGACATCTTCAAGCGAATGTAGCGAGCACGTTCTTCCTTGTTGGGAAGGTCGATGAGGATTTTTCTGTCGAAACGGCGCATGAGTGCAGGGTCTAGACTGCGTGCGGAGTTTTGGTCAACTTCGTAGTTGGTTGCTGCAAGCACAAACACGGGGCGATCCTTGTCCACGTGGAAACCGTCCATTTCCGTCAAGAAAGAAGTCAAAATGTCGCCTGTGTGTTCGGCAGATTCGCCCATGCGGTTTTTGCCAATGGCATCAATTTCGTCCACAAACAAAATTGCAGGTGCGTACTTGCGGGCAAGGTTGAACATGTCGTGAACAAGTTGAGAGCCTTCGCCAACGTACTTCTTCAAGAATTGGTTGCCTTCCGCCGTGATGAACGTCACGTTGGATTCGCCCGCCATTGCCTTGGCAAGCAAGGTTTTGCCTGTTCCCGGAGGGCCGTACAACAAGATGCCCTTGGGCGCCTTTACTCCGTTGTGCAAGAACTTTTTGGGGTTCTTCAAAAATTCCACAAAGTACTTGAGTTCCGACTTGGCGTCTTCTGCACCAATAACTTCGTCAAAACGGATGTTAGGGCGAGTTACGTTGCTGAGAATGTTTTTGTTTTCGTCGGCATCCAAAGCCAAAGTAAGTTTGAAATCGAAAATTGTGATGATTGCATCGGCGCCGTCTTTCGACAACTCTTGCGCTGTTTTGAAGGAAAGCACCTTGTTTGCACGGGCAAGTTCAAGCAAACTCTTTTGTTGGTACACAGCGTCGCATTGCGCCTTGAGTTTTTTGGTGAAACTGTAGCCACGTGATTGCTCCAATGCAATAACGCCACGAGCGCCTGCACGGGCAAAGGACATTTTGGATTCTTCGGCAATGTCGCCATCCTTTTGTTCCAAAACGTAGTAGGGAACGCCTGTGTACTCGCTGATGTAGTGGAAGAAATCCAAACCAATGCTGTCCAAGTCTTCCAAGTTGAGGGATGCTTGGCGCTTGTCCATCATGCCGTACTTGACGTCGCACAAAATGAGGGCAATGTCTTGCTCGGCAAGCACTTTTTTGGCTTCTTCAATGTTGTCTACGTACAAAAGGTTGACGCCTTCAACTTTCTTTTTGATTTTTGTGTGGTTTTGCTTGTCGGTGAACACAAGCACGGTTTGCTCTTCGTCTTGAACAAACATTTTGCGAATGTCTTGATCAACAGGCAATTCCACCTTGAATTCGATGTTTTTCAAGGTTTTGTCGCTGTAGTTGCTTTCGGCGCTGAGCAAGCGGTACAATTCGTACAATTCTTGGTAGAAGAAGGTGTTTGCCTTGCCCTTTACCGTGCGAGCATCGGCCTTTGCGCCTTCGGAGAACATCAAAGCGTAGCTTGTTTTGTCGTCCAACTTGATTTTTTTGCCAAGTTTTTTGCCAACGAGGTTTGCGTGCTTTTTCAGTTCGTTGTCTACAATGGTAAGCAAATTGTTTGCATCCATTCTGTTGAACATGATGACGTTGCCTGCTGCAAAGCGAGAGCAAATTGCTGCGGGGAACAATGGGCCACCTGTCACGGGGTTAACATCCGATTGCAAACCCTTCAAAATGGACTTGCGGGACAAGTTGGAAAGGTTTGTGATGGTTGGATCGTCGTACAAGCCCTTGCCTGCGTTGGTTGTGAAAATGACGATTGTTTCGGTGAAGGAAACTTCTTCGTCGGTGTAGTTGTCACGAAGGCGACCAACGTCCAACATTTGCAAGAACAAGTGGATGATGTTCAAGTGGGATTTTTCCACTTCGTCGAACAACAACACGCACTTGGGGTTGCGTGCAACAAAACTTGTGACGTTACCTTCCTGTCCGTTTTTGTACACCTTGTCGGAACCGCAAAATTCCAAGTTGGCTTCCTTGTCGGAGTACTCGCTCATGTCGAAGCGCTTGAATGGAAGTTTCAATGCTTCGGCTGCTTGTTCGGCAAGGAAAGTTTTGCCTGTTCCCGGAGGGCCTGCAAACAAGAAAGTTGCACGGGGGGATCTGTTTTTTGCATTAGCCAACGCCATTACTTGCGATTGGAAGTAGCCTGCAACAAAGGTGGAAACGGCGTGATCTTGGCCGAAAACCTTGCTGAGAAGTTCTTCCTGAATGCGCTTTGCATCGGCGGAAATTTTGTCGATTTCGCTGACTTGCGCTTGTGGTTGAGTTGCAGTTGTGTCGGATGCATCGGGCGCACTGTCACTACTGCTACTGCCTGCAAAAATTTCGTCGAAAAGGCTTTTTACGGATTTTTTGGGTGGAGTTCCATCTTGTGGGGGAACCATCTTTTTGTACACACTTGCCAAAAAGTCTTCGTCGGAGCCATCGCCCGTTGCAGGTTGTCCGTCGGTGCCAACGGGGGTTTTGATGCTACACTTTGTGAGCATTTCCTTGATGATTTGCGATGGGTCGTTCAACACGACGTTGAGCAATGTATCCAAACGCAAAACCGACACGCCTTCCTTGCGTAATTTTCCCATGGCTTCAATTTTGTTTTTGGAAAACACAATGTAGTCGATATCTGCCTGATTGTGCGCTTGCAACTTTTCTTTCAAAAATGCAATGGCGTCTTTGATGATGATGTCCAACGATGCAATGGCTTTGACAACGGCATCCACTTCCCCTTCTTCGCCGATTTTGTTGAAATCGTGCTCCGGTTGGTCGCCACCTTCGCTTGCAAGAGTCAACAAGCCCAGCATGAAAAAGTTGTTGTCCATACTGCCACTGTACTCGGTGCAAAACTCCTTTGCCTTTGCCAATGTGAGTTGCAAAAGTTTACTTTGGTTCACAATATCTTCCTCCATTTGTGAAAATTCTTTGTTGCCAAACGTGCATTTTTGCCAATTGCAGGGATTTTTCCACTGCCGAAAATGCACATAGTGCGTAGTATATATTATTATATCATAAACGCAACCCAAGGTCAATACGCAATTTGCTGTTTTTGCAAGAAAAAACAAAAATTTGCCTGCAAAACCTTGCTTTTGCGCCACGGTGCTGAGAAATTTGGCAGTTTGGGGAAATGAAAGCAACCGACTTTTGCACGTTCTTGCCAAACGACGCCAACTTTTTGCAAAAATCTTGCAAAAAAATGCCACCCAAAATTGGGTGGCAAAAAATGTGCAGTTTGACTACAAGTACAACTCGACGTCCTTCAAAACCTTGGCAATGACTTTGTCCATGTCGTAGTAGGTGTAGTTGCCAAGACGTCCGCCAAAGATAACGTCCGGACGGCTTTCAGCCAATTGTTGGTACTTTTTGAAAAGTTCGCCGTTGCGCTCGTCGTTGATGGGATAGTAGGGTTCAAGTTCCGGAGTCCATTCGCATGGATACTCCCTTGAAACAACGGTTTTGGGTTGCTTGCCAAACTCGAAGTGCTTGTGTTCGATGATGCGAGTGAAAGGAATTTGCCTTTCGGTGTAGTTTACAACGGCGTTGCCTTGGTAGTTGGGGCAATCCAACACTTCCGTTTCGAAACGAACGGTGCGGTACTCCAATCTGCCCAAACTGTATTGGAAGAATTCGTCAATTGCGCCTGTGTACACAGTTTTTTCGGCAATGTTGGGGTGTTCGGCAACAAACGTGTGGTAGTCCACACCCAACCTTACTTCCACGCCTTGAAGCATTTTTTCCACCATTGGCGTGTAGCCACCGATGGGGATGCCTTGGTAGCGGTCGTTGAAGTAGTTGTTGTCGAAAGTGAAGCGCAAAGGAAGGCGCTTGATGATGAAACTTGGCAAATCCTTGCAGTCACGGCCCCACTGTTTTTCCGTGTAGCCCTTGACAAGCCTTTCGTACACGTCCCTGCCAACAAGGCTCAAAGCCTGTTCTTCCAAGTTGCGTGGGGTTGTGATGCCTTCCTTGGCAACTTGTTCGGCAATGCGTTGTTGCGCCTGTTCGGGAGTGAACACGTCCCTCCACAACTTTGTGAAGGTGTTCATGTTGAATGGCAAATTGTACAGTTCGTCCTTGTACCTTGCAACGGGGCTGTTGACGTAGTTGTTGAAATCGGCAAATTGGTGAACGTAGTCCCAAATGGCCTTGTCCGACGTGTGGAAAATGTGCGCACCGTACTTGTGCACGTTGATGCCTTCCACACTTTCGGTGTAGACGTTGCCACCGATGTGGTTGCGACGGTCAATAACAAGGCATTTTTTGCCACGTTTTGTTGCTTCGTAGGCAAAAATACTGCCGTAGAGACCTGCGCCAACAATCAAAAAATCGTACTTCATTGTGACCTCCACTAGTTGAACCTTACAAAACGCTTAGACAAGCGATAGAAGAAAATGCTTACTTTACGGCCTGTTTTGCCCTTGAGGTTGATGAATTTGAGCAAGGATTTGTGGCGGAAGTAGTTGCCTTCCACTGCGGAAATTGCCTTGACGTCGTTCCACATTTGTTCCAAATCTTGGTCGGCCTTGTCGGTGTTGTTCAAGCGAGACATTGCCGTTGCGCCTGCAAGCATCAGGAATGCGCCGTGCTTGAGAGCCTTGTACTGCGCCTTGCTTTCCGTCTTGACTTTGTCCAGTTCAATTTCTCGGAAAATTTCCCTGGTGACGTTGACTTGTTGTATGTAGCGCTTTGCCATGTTTGCTTCTTCCATGGATTGACCAACAACGCCGATTGTGTAGTTGTACATGTCCAAATCGTAGTAGATGATGGACTTGCTGTGGCGCATGCACTTGTACAGCATCAAGTTGTCTTCGTAGAAGGTGTGCTTTGGCAAAACCATGTTGATATCACGCATTAGTTGCGTGCGGAAAATTGCCGAGTGAAGCATCAAAAATTGGTCAATTTTGAAGGGCTTTGTGTCGTCCCAACCAACAACTTTGTCACGTGGGAACACGTTGCGATAGTGCATGGTTTTGTCGCCCTTGCCGTCGGTGTGGCGGTACATGTAGTTGACAACAACCAAGTCTACGTCTTGCTCCAACTTTTCCAACCTGTCCAAAAGTTCGGGAAGTTTGTCGGTAACGGTGTCGTCACTGTCCAAAACGTAGAAGTACTTGCCTGTGGCGTTTTTCAAACCTTGGTTGATACCTTCGCCGTGGCCACCGTTTTCTTGGTGCACTACTTTGAAAATGGATGGGTACTTGGCAACATACTCGTCGGCAATGGCACCGGTGTTGTCCTTGCTACCGTCGTTGACAATGACAACTTCCACCCTTTCGCCACCAAGAAGCAACGAATCCAATGCGTTTGCAAGGTAGTCTTGCGAGTTATAGCTGGGAACAGCAACTGTGAGTAGTTTCATGATTTCCTCCTTGTGGCAACGCCACCAACAGGCATTGTTTTGCACGCCTGCAAAAAGAATATAATTCAAGTAGTTATATTGTATCACAAAACAAAACAATAATCAACCCCAAATTTTGTTTTTTTGCAAATATTAGCAATTTTGTTTTGTTTGGCGGCAAAAAGCAGTTGGTTTGCAGGGCAAAAACAGCGGTTTTTTGCACCACGGGTGCCACGTTTTGACAAACGTGAAGAAACTTGCATTTGCATTGTGAAGTTGGCAAAAATTGTTGCAATTGGATGCTTTCAACACACGTTTTTTGCCGTTTTCTGCACCACGGGGTTGGGAAAACGGGAAGAGAAAGTTGCCGGCAATTGAAAACGTGTTATGTTTGCAAGTGAATACTCAAACAATTTTTGTGCCAACGTTGGCTTGCAACAATGGTTTGAAAGTTCGTTGCCACGGTTTTTGGCACCATGGGTATGGGAAAATGGGAATAGAGAGTTGACGGTGCTCCACGGGGTTGCAGTGTGTTTGGTGGGCAAGTGGTAATATGTAGTTTTGAAAGTGTTGGCTTGTAACGGTGATTGAAAGCCCACTACTACGGCATTGTTTTGCAAATAATTCACGCAAGAAGTTTGTTGAATTTTGGTTTTTTGCACCACGTCCCCGTGATTTTGGTGTTTTGAGCAACAAAAAGGGACGCCTGAAAAGCGTCCTTTGTTTTTTGTGAAATTGTTGCTAGCAAACTATGCAATAACAGCTTCGTAAGCGCTGATTGCAGCTTTCTTTGCTTCGGCAGCATCAACTGCATCTTGGAATGCCTTTTCGGCGGATGCGAGCAATGCTTGCTTTTCGTCTTCGGTTTTTGCATTTTCTGCTTTCTTCAAAATGGAGAAGTATGCAATAGCCTTGTTGCTGGAAACCTTGATTGCAGTATCCTTGTCGTTAGTTGCCTTTGTGAGAGCAGCGTCTGCTTCCCATTTTTCTGTTTTTGCTGTTTGTGCATCAATTTTGTCTTGAGAAGCGCCTGCAGCAATCATATTTTCCAACTTAGCACGTTCTTTCTTTGCAATAGCAGCCGAATCGGGGAAAATAATCTTGAAGATTGGGAAGAATACCATCATGGATACACCACCGGTGATGAAGGTCTTGATGAGATCGATGATTACGCTATTCCATTGCCAATGGTTCAACAAAGGATTGCAAATGCCCCAAACTGCGTTCGTACCAATGGAGATGCCAACGAAACCAATGAAGTACCAAATACCTTGAACAACGGGGTTGCCCTTGGATTTGAAAGTGATGTTACGTTGAAGTGGGAAGTTGATGCATTGTGCTGTGAACACTGCAATTTCAAATGCAATGAAGTTGCCCAATCCAGATTTTACTAATGTGTATTTTGTTGGATCTGCCAAGTATTGCTCAACTTGTTGAAGCGTGGATGCCGACGCTTTGTCCAATAATCCTTTAGAATTTATAAACTCAAAAAGTACCGGTTCATTGAAAATTGCGTAGTTAAGTGGGTTGCCTGCGCCGTCTTTCCAGGGCAATGGAATTGCAGGCCAAACGAACGGTGTTGTCCAAGTGCCTTGAAATGCATAGGGCAAGAAAATCATTATGAGCGCTTGCCAAATGGTTACAAGGTTGCTGAACAAGAACATTACAATGAATTCCTTGATGAGCCTGCTTCCCTTGGGGTGCTTGTCGCAAAATGCGTACCAAACGCCAAGCCAACTGCGCCAAAGTTTTTGGAAAAACGCAACAAAGCCGTTACCGGACAATGGCGTGATTTCCGACCTGATGTCTTCTACTGTGTAAGTCATAGTTATTTGTCTCCTTTACCTTTTGTTATCAACATGCCAAGGCCTTTGAAGAATTTGCCGTTGAACATTGTGATCAAGCCTTCAAGCATTCTGCGGGACATTCCGCCAAACTTTGCAACGCCACGCAATGGTTGGTGCAAAACGCCCATTACCAACGTGTTTGCTGTTGTGCGCATGCCAAACACACGGCAACAACCAATAACAAAGCGGATAACGCCCGAGAACGCACGTCCTGTCCAGCCCTTTGCATAGCGAAGGTCTTCCACAGTGCAGTTTTCGTGTGCGATGATGCGAGTTTTTTTCTTGTTGATGAATTCGTGTTCGGGGTTGGGCAAATCTCTGCCAAGCAACGCCTTGAATTCTTCGTCGGAAATGGCAACAACGTCCTTGTTGAAGTAGGATGGCAACAACGCTTTGTCGTAGGGGGCAACGTCGGTTGTGCCTGCCTTGTGAATTTCGCCTTCCAAACGAACGTCGTTGATAGCAGCGGAAACGTAGATTTGGTAGTCGCCTTCTTCAATTTCCCACTTGTTTGTTTTAACGTTGAAGTAGCGGAAGGTTTTGTCGTCGAAAGGAATTGTTACCAAAACGCTTTCGCCAGCCTTTACAAACACTTTCTTGAAGCCCTTGAGTTCCTTGCTGGGGCGGAAGATTTCGCTTTGCTTTTTGCCAACGTACAACTGAACAACTTCCTTGCCGTCACGCTTGCCTGTGTTGGTTACTTTGAGTGTTACGCCATCTTGGGAAATTGCCAAGTCGGAGTACTCGAAAGTTGTGTAGGAAAGGCCGTAGCCAAATGGGTAGGAAACGGGAGCGTTTGCGCTGTCGTAGTAGCGGTAGCCAACAAACAAACTTTCACGGTATTCCGTTGTCATTGTTCTGGATGGGTAGCGTTCGCTAGCAGCATCGCCTTCCTTCACGGGGAAAGTTTCGGCAAGTTTGCCACTTGGGTTTGTTTTGCCTGTGAGGATGTTGAACAATGCTTTTGCGCCTGCTTGGCCGGAAAGGCATTGGTACACAACTGCATCGGCATCCTTGCACCAGTCGGTTTCTACTGCGCTACCGCAGGAGAGAACAACAACAATCTTTTTGCCTGTTGCCTTGAGTTGGTTGTACAAATCAATTTGGTTTTGTGGAATTTTGAGGTCGGAACGGTCCAAACCTTCGGCTTCGGTAACTTCGTCCAAGCCTGCAAAGTACAAAACAACGTCGCCGAAGTTTGCAAGTTTCACAGCGGATTTTGCCCTGCCGTTGCTCTTTTTGCCGTAGCGGTTGAAGCCACGTGTTGCGCCAACAAGGTCAAGACCGTAGTTGCAAGCAACGCCTTCCAAGCCCTTTTTGTCTGCCTTGGAAATTACTTTGTCCAACTTGGTTGGGTTTACAACGGAAGAGCCTGCGCCTTGGTAGCGTGGGTCAAATGCAAAGTCGCCAATGATGGAAATTTTGCCACCGTCCAAAGGCAACACGCCGTTGTTTTTCAAAAGAACGATGGATTCTTCCGCACAGCGAACAGCAATGTCGTGGTGAGCGTCCACGTCGAAAGTTGTTGGGTGAACGGAAACTTTTTCGTGTGTGGTTTCTACCAAAGTGAGGAGCCTGTCCACACAAACGTCCAAATCGGCTTCGTCCAAGGAACCGTCCTTGACAGCCTTGATGATGTCGTCGATACCGTACAAGCAAGATGGCATTTCCAATTCGTTGCCACACTTGATGCCATCCACACGGCTGTTGCAACCTGCCCAGTCGGTGATGATAACGCCCTTGAAGCCCCATTCGTCACGCAAAATTTCCTTGAGCAAATGGAAGTTTTCGTTTGTGAACTCGCCATTGAGTTTGTTGTAGGAGGACATGATTGCACCGGGGATGCCTTCCTTGATGGCAATTTCGAATTGCGTGAGGTAGATTTCACGCAGTGCCCTTTCGTCCACAACGGAATCGTTTACCATACGGCGCTTTTCCACGTTGTTGCAAGCAAAGTGCTTTACACAAGCGCTGGAGCCGTGTTGTTGAATACCCCTTATGTACGCAGCGGCCATTTTGCCTGCCAAGTAGGGGTCTTCCGAGAAGTACTCGAAGTTTCTTCCGCAGTGTGGGTCACGCTTGGTGTTGGTGCCTGGGCCCAACAAAACGTTTACCTTTTGGCTTGCTGCTTCTTCGCCCAAAGCAACGCCCATTTCTTCGCCCAATTCGTCGTTCCAGCTGTTTGCCATTGTTGCCGCAGTGGGGAAACAAGTTGCAGGAATGCTGGCATTCAAACCAAGGTGGTCGGCTGCTGCTGCTTGCTTGCGGATACCGTGGGGTCCGTCGGCACAAAAAGCAGAAGGAATGCCGTGATGGGGGAAGTCTTTTGTTTGCCAAAAGTCTTTTCCGGTTACAAACGATGCCTTTTCTTCCAAGGTCATCTTTGCAATTAGCTCAGCATGTTTCATACTATTCTCCTTTTTTAGTTATGTTTTTTGTACATAATTATTAGTATATATAGAATAACATAATCAAACTAAAAATGCAATACCCTTTTGAAAATTGTTTGAAATTTTTTTGCTTTTTTTTGTACAAATTGCCAACGACTTGCCCCTTGCCAACTTGCAACGCACACACACGTGCACCACTGCCCACAAAGGTTGTGTTGCCGGCGGATTGCAACCTGCCAAGGGAATTGTAGGCAAACGTTCTTGTTGAGCCGTTGCTTGCAACGGAACCAACCTGCCAAACGTGTTGTAGGCATAGGTGTTGTCAACGCCCATTCCACTGTGTGTTTCGTGCACAATTCTGCCAAAGTTCTTGTGCCAAATTGCCAATTTTTCCACACACGGGGTGACGAAATTGACAAAAAAGGGGCAAGCCTTTCGACTTGCCCTGCATAATAAGTATTTTTAGCAATTACAACTATAGAACTATTTGTGTCTTTATATTAAATAAATCTCGGTGTTCATTAAGCCATCTTTCAAAAATACGACTTTGTATTTCAAGAATTCTGTTATTAGCCGTGAGAGTTCCTAATAATTTAATCTTATATTCCTTTCGACCAAACATATTGGGATAGACGCTTTCGGTGATCTGGGATATTTCCGCAAAGCTTATTTCTTGTGTCTTTCCCATATATTTTACAATAAATTTCTTATCTGTAATGATATATTGTACATAACTCATTTTTGCTATTCGTATGGCCACAAAAATCCATATCAAAAGCAACACTCCTATTATTGCATGCAAAAAAATTGCACTAGCCAATATAAATAGAAACACTATTATGTCAAGAAAAATAACAAATATAAAGTTCTCTGAACTTGCCAAAAATTTCATTTCAAGGTCTCCTGTGTAGAAGAATTGTTAATCAAAACTAATGCTGCCACCAATATCATAGCACCATGTTGTGGTTTTGTCAAGGGTTGAATTGTTTTCTCAAACCAAACGATTGAGTTTGTTGTACCAAATTGCCCGTTTTTCCACACACGGGGTGGGGAAATTGACAAAAAAGGGGCAAGCCTTTCGACCTGCTCAAGATAATTTCTTAAGATTGTTGTCTTTTTCGTGAAATTGTTATCAATATTCTCTATCGACACGGCCTTTGGGATTACTGCAAACAACAAAAATAGCCGAGACTGATAACTCGGTCTCGGCTTTTTAGTTTTGACATTTATGACTCAGAATAATTAAGTTTATCAATCGCCAATAATTTGTTTAATCCTGTATATTAGGGTATTCATTTTACCCGTGAGACCCTTCGCCTCAATAGAAATGGTGTTCTTTTCGGATTGGATTATTATCCTATCTATTTTTTCAACTATCTTGGTATTTTTATCAATTAGTATTCTTTTCGTATAAAAGATACTCTTTTTAACTAATGTATTACCGTCCAAGTATACACAGGTCGTAGCCGTGATAGCATATGCTCTCATTAAAGGCAAATCGGATACTAATACCAAAAATAAACCCGACCAATGGAGAGTTGAAGTTTGTTGAGAAACAAAATGGACAATTATAATAGTCACGGAATACACGAACGATATCGCAAAATATGCGGCAGAGACAAATGGCTCAACATATAATTCTTTAACAAAGTTACGCTTTTTCCAAACATTTACGCACAAAAATGTAGATGTCAACAAAAGTAGGATAATGGCAATCAATATATTACTAATCATTTTAATACTCCTAGATGAATTGATTGAACAAGTAGTATATCGCCCCTTTTATAGGCGAACAAAAAATGGATACTACACTGCCACGAATCAAAGATTTTTTTAATGCACTACTTGCTTGCGTAATGATCATTTTATGCCTTCCGCTGTGAAACCTTATTTGTGTGATTCGGTTATATTGGACTCCTCCAAAACTTCCACTTCTTGCTTGCAGAACTCTTTGGCATTTGATTGAATACTTTGCAACAACTGAGAGATTTGCTGGTGGGAAAACCGTGCTATGTCTAAGCGATAGTTTTGTTTTTCGTCCTTGTAGAAAAAGCACAGACGTTTTGCAAGAGTGCTAGAACCTGTGATTGTGACAACAACTTGCAATGATTGTAAATTTTCAAATTTAAGTATTTTTTCTTGTTTTGTAAACCAAAAAAAGTATTTACGGCTAAAAATATATAGTTGCTTTTCTTGCAAAACAATCTTGTGCGAAATAACTTCTGCAACAAGCAACGATATTGCAAATACAGATATCACAATCCCTGTTATACCAGTCGAATATAAACCTTTTGATGTGCAGTATATGCTGACAGCCAAAAGTCCTGTGAAAAATACCATCAACAATGGAAGTACAACACAAACCAACACGCCTTTGGGGCGAATAATCTTCATTTAACTCTCCTTTTGACAAAGGCATTGAATACTTTTGTTGTTTTGCCTAGTAAACAATGTTATTGTACAACCTTGTGAGTTGTTTGTCAAGGGCAGAAAGAAAAAATCCCACCGCAGTTGGTGGGATTTTGTGTTGGGTTTGTTACTTGGAAAGGGGTTTCATTGTGGGGAACAACAGCACGTCACGGATGGATTGGTTGTTTGTGAACAACATTACCATGCGGTCGATGCCAATGCCCAAACCACCTGTTGGTGGCATGCCGTACTCCAACGCTGTGATGAAGTCTTCGTCCATCATGTGCGCTTCGTCGTCGCCTTGCGCCTTGGCCTTTACTTGTGCCGAGAAACGTTCGAACTGGTCGATTGGGTCGTTGAGTTCGGAGAAGGCGTTGCCCATTTCGCTTGCGTTCATGAAGAACTCGAAGCGTTCGGTAAGTCTGCCATCGGTGGGCTTTTTCTTGGCAAGTGGGCTTACTTCCACGGGGTAGTCGTAGATGAAAGTTGGTTGGATGAGTTGCTTTTCCACAAAGATATCGAACAATTCGTACAAGGCGTGGCCCCAAGTGCGCTTGCCTTCGGGAAGGTCGATGCCCTTTTGCTTTGCAACTTCCACTGCTTGGCTGTCGTCCATTTGGGAAAGGTCAACGCCAACGTACTTTTGCACTGCTTGAAGCATGGAAAGTTTTTGCCAATTGTCTAGGTCAATTACAACGTCGCCATAGGGAAGTTTGCGAGTGCCAAGAACCTTGTCCGCACAGTAGGTGAACAGGCCTTGCGCAATTTCCATCATGCCTTCGAAATCGGTGTAGGCTTGGTACAATTCGATGGTTGTGAACTCGGGGTTGTGCCTCAAGTCCATGCCTTCGTTGCGGAATTGACGGCCAATTTCGTACACACGCTCGAAGCCACCAACGATGAGGCGCTTCAAGTGCAATTCCGTTGCAATGCGCATGTACATGTCGATATCCAACGTGTTGTGGTGGGTGATGAATGGGCGAGCATTTGCACCACCTGCAATTGTGTTGAGGATGGGTGTTTCCACTTCCAAGTAGCCAAGGTTGTCGAGGTACTCTCGAATTGCCTTCATGATGCCGGAACGGATGACGAACGTGCGCTTTACTTCCGGATTGGCAATAAGGTCGACGTAGCGTTGGCGATACCTTGTTTCGATGTCCTTTAGGCCGTGGAATTTTTCGGGAAGGGGCAACAAGGATTTGGACAAAAGTTGAAGGCTTGTTACGTGCACGGAAATTTCGCCCATTTTTGTGCGGAAAACGTAGCCAGTTGCGCCGATGATGTCGCCAATATCCCAAGTTTTGAATTGTTGGTAGGCTTCCACGCCAATTTCATCTCGCTTTACGTACAGTTGGATTGTGCCTTCGCCATCCAAAAGGTGGCAAAAACTTGCCTTGCCCATGATGCGACGGGAAACCATGCGTCCTGCAATGGAAACTGTTTCGCCATGCTCGTTTTCGTCCGTTGGGTCAACAAAGTTTTCCACAATTTGCTTGGAAGAATGTGTTTTGTTGAACTTGGTAACTTCGAAGGGGTTGTTGCCTTCTTGCACCAATTTTGCAAGCTTGTCCCTGCGGATTTGCAAAATTTCGTTTAGGTCTTGTTCAGGTTGTTGAACTGGTGTTTGGTTTTGTTGGTTCATACTGTCCCCCAAAAAACGCCTTGTTTTCAAGGCGCTTGCTAGTTTTTGCTTTGGTTATTTTGTGATGCTGATTACACGAAGAACCTTGATTCTGCCACTGGGAAGAACAACTTCCACAATGTCGTCCTTGTTGGCTTTGATGAGAGCGCTACCAACAGGAGATTCGTCGCTGATGCGTCCGTTTGCAAGATCGGCTTCGGAAGTACCAACGATTGTGTAGCAAACAACGGGCAATTCCTTGCCGTTTTTGATTTCGCAACACTCTACCTTTGTTTCACGGATGATTGTTGCCATGCGAAGTTTTGCTTCGATTTCGGCAATTTCGCCTTCCATTTCGGCTTGTGCTTTGCGGGCAGCGTCGTACTCGGCGTTTTCCGACAAGTCGCCAAAGCCACGTGCTGTTTTGATTTCTTCTGCAATTTCGGCACGGCGAACGGATTTGAGATAGTCCAGACGTGCTTCCAGTTCTCTACGGCCTGCTTCTGTGAGTTGAACTTGTGCCATGTGTGTTATCCTCCTTGAATAACGACAACAAATGCAACCGAACGTTGTGCGGTTGCAAAATTTTGTTGCTAGATTTCATACGCATCTATTTTACAACAAGTAGTAGTTGTTTGTCAACTAAAACGGCAAAACAGAGCGTTTTTGTTGTGTGTTTTTTGCTGAAAAATGCAAGTTTGGGCAAAAATTGCGCCAAAATTTTGTGCGTGTGCGCTAGTTGAGAGCGTCGGCAAGTTTCAAAACAAATTGGAAGAAGCCTTGCGTTGCCTTTTGGGAGTTTTCCACGTACTCGCCTGCGCCACCAAAAAGGCTGTCGGAAATGCACTTTACCATTAGGCAAGGCACGTTGTTGATCTTGCACACGATGGCAATTGCTGCCGACTCCATGTCGCAAATTTGCGCATTGAATTGCGTGGACAATGCGTGCTTTTGGGCGCTGTCGGCAACGAACTTGTCGCCGGAGGCACAACGCACCGTTGGATAGGGTTGAATGCTTTGCACAATTTGCAAAAGTTTGCTGTCGGTGGGAATGGCAACGTCGTCGAAGCAAAGGTACCTGCCTTGGGGCACGTTGTCGATTTGGCTTGTGTCCATTTCGTAGTGAACGACACTGTCAACGTAGACGGTGGAAAGAAGCGACGTGCTTTCCGTTAGCGCACCAACAACACCAAGGTTGCAAATGATGTCGACTTGGTACTGCGTGATGAGAATTTGGCATGCTGCGGAAGCGCAAATTTGACCAACGGACGGTGGGCAAATGAGGTAGGCTTGGTGCTTGCCAAGCGGAATTTGGTAAACTGTGAACTGCCCAACTTGCGTTTTGCTTGTGGCTTGTGCAAGGAAGGACGATGCTTCCTTTTCCATTGCGGTGAAAATGCCAATTTTCATGGGGAAATCTCCTTGGGGTGATGTTTTCCACACCATTGTAGCACAAAAGCAAAAAATAGTAAAACAATACGCCCCAAAAAAATTGCAAAGTGGCAAAGTGTGTGGTACAATGGTAGTAGCAATAACAAGAGGTGCAACATGAGAATTTGGGCAAAAACAATTTGTGGCGAAAAAATTACAAGAGATTTGTTGTGGGAAGTTGGCGCAATTGCCAACGAAGACCAGTTTGTGGAAGCAATGCAACAAATTTGCGAAAAGATGGACATTCCCACGCCCGTTTGCACAAACACCAACTTGGTGCATTTTGTTTGCTTCAACAATACACGGTTCAAACCAAGAGATTTTGTGGAGAGCGTGGACTTTGACATGCTGGACGTGGAAGCAGTGCCGGACAAAAAGAAGTAGCGCACCACGGGTGTGGAAATTTGCAACTGTTGAACAAAACAAAGTTGACTAGCAAAGCACACCACGGACAAAACGACAAAAATTTTGGGCATGCAAAGCGCATGCCTTTTTTTGTGCTAAAATGCAAAACTGCCACCACGGGGTGGGCAAATGAGTTGTTTTGCTGTGTTGAACAACACAAACTTTACGCACGAAACGACGTGCAAACTAAAAATGTGTGAATTTGTAGCTTAAATTCGCAAAAACCCCACCACGTCCCCAAGGAATTGACAAAAACACAACGCATAGCATTGGCAAATTTCCACCATACTAGCCTTGGAGGAATAAAGAATGACACAAAATTACACATTGAACACAAACCGAAAAAAGGTTGTTGCCATTGTTGTGGCAGTTGTTGTTGCGCTTGTTGTTGTGGGCATTGTAGTTGCTGTTGTTTCGGCAAATTCCACAATACGAGGTGGCTCTTTCGACAAATTGTCGCTTACAATGGGGCAATCCAACAAGATTGTGTACACACCACCAAAACCGTTGGAAAAGGGACAAAATATTTGCTGGTACATCAACGGAAACAAGGTGCGTTGTAGCAACTACGTGGGTGGCGACATTTCCGTGTTGTACACGCCAAACAAACTTGCCGACGTTGAAGTGAAAATTGTTGCAGGTAAGTACGAGTTTTCCCACAAGATGAAAGTGTTGCCAAACAAGGTGGACTTGTACGCACCAAACGTCACAGTTACCTACGGCGAAGAAATTGGGGAACTGCATCCCTTTTTGAAGGGCAACAATGCCAACTTTTCCTACAACGGGCAGTTGGTTGTGCCAAATGGCAAGTTGGACGTTGGCACCTACGACATCACTTTTTCCACCCCCTGCAAGGACAAAAACTGCATTGTTAGGATGCACAAAGGCAAGTTGACTGTTGTGCCAAAGGTAGTTTCCGTTGGCAAAGTTGGCGTTGTGTTCAACAACTCCACCACTTTCGAAGTTGACAACGCTCAGTTGGATGGGGTGCTGGAAGGCGACCAAGTTTTTGTGGAAAACTGCACGTTGCACACTTCCAACAAAAACGTTGGCGTGTACCAATCGGAAATTGTTGCAACTCTTGGTGGCAAGGATGCCAAAAACTACACCCTTCAACCACAAGTTGAAGTGGAAATTGCGCCAAGACTGCTTTTGTTGAAAGATTGGGCAGTACAGGACAAACCATTTGACGGCACAACCAAGGCTTCGTTGAAACACGTGGGTAGGTTGGAAGGCGTCATTGCCGACACCGACGTTTTCGTTGGGGAAATTGTTGCCGAATTTGACAACGCCAACGTGGGTACGCAAAAAGCCAACGTTTGCAAAATTGTGCTGTGTGGCAAGGACAAGGACAACTACAAGGTGCATTGCCAAGGCAACCACGAAGCAAAAATTACAAAAAGTTGGCTTTCCAACGGAAAGTAGAAAAGAGAGAACCATTTTGTTCTCTCTTTTGCAGTAATGATGAATTGCACAAAATTTGTGCGAAACGTTTGCACAGCCACTTGATAAGTGTGGTTCTACACAACAAAAAACTGTGGAGTGCTTCCGCACACGCTGACAACGTGCTGTTGACCTTGCAGTTGCAAGTGGAAAGTGTGCGTTGGCGTTTGCAAAGTGCAAATGCTGTTGGGCACAAAACTGCCACACCCTTGCGCTTTGAAAATTGCTTCCTTTTTGCTCCACAATTCGGCAACGTTTTGCAAAGTGGGCTCAACCGACTGCTCGCTTTGAGTTGCAATGCGTTCCAACAGCCGAATTGGACTTTTGTTGGAGAAGTGCGCAAGGTTTTCCACGTCCACGCCAACGGCATTGTTGGAAATTGCCACGCAAACGACGTTTTGGCTGTGGGAAATGGAAAAATGGCACAAATTGCACGTCCACTTGCCACTTGGATGTTTGCAAAATTCCACGTTGTTCAAGTCAGCCGACAAGCAACGTTCAAGCACTTGTTGCAAAAGTAGCCAAGCGGAAAGTTTTTGCTCGGCAAGGTGGGCATTTCCAATTTGTTGCAATTCCAACACTCGCTCCGTGCAAACGACTTGATTGACGCTTCCACCACCAACTTGGGCAAAAAACACAGCGCAAAAATCAGCCTGCCCACAAAAATTGGGAAACTGCAAAGCATTTGCAACTTGCAAGTCGTTGCCGTGAGGATGAAGTTGTTGAACTGATTTTTGCACGAAAAAACCTTCCAAATTGTTTTTTATATTATACAATGTTGCAGGCAACAAGTCAAGAACAAACCGGCAACAAAATGCATTGGTCACACCATTGTGAAACCGAAGCAAAAACAAATATTGTGAGAAAAATCCGATTTGTCTTGACAACTAGACACAGCAAAGATGGTTTGCAGGGAAGAATACAAAATAATTGAAGTGAGATTGTTGGACAGTGGCAATTTCAAAATGCATAAAAGATAGTGGAAACACAAAGATGCAAATTGAAAAGACAAACAAAAAACAGGCATTGCGCCTGTTTTTGTTTTGTGAAAATTCTAGTAGTCGCCGTTTACAATTTCTGCATCGATGCACCACTTTGCAAGGCTTTGGATGCCCTTTTTGCAACCGTCCTTGGAAGCATAGCCACCTTCGCTGGAGCAAATGAGTTCGCCGTTTTTAGCAAACAAACGGTAGCGATACTTACCTGCTTTGTCCATGTACAGTTCAAACTTGGGGTACTTCAAAGTTTCCACAGTTTTGAGTGTTTGGTCTTCGATTGGGGAAGTGCAGTTTTTGCGAACGCTTTCGATGCCACCCTTCAAAGCGGAAACGGATTTGTAGCCAACGCCACCGCTAACGGCAATAGTTTCTTCGTTGGGAGCCTTCAAACGGTAGTTGTAGTACAAGTCGGATGCTGTTTTGTAGTAAACAAATTGTGCTGTTTTTGCCATAGTAGTTCTCCTTGGATGTTTTTCTTTATTATACATTTTTTTTCGACAATTTTCAATACCTTTTTCAAAAAAATTTCAAAAAATTTTGCAACAATCTTGGCATAGAAACATCTACTTTTGCAAAATTGTGCTTTTGAGCGTCCGTTTTGCTTCAAAAATGCCACCACGGGGTGGGGAAAAAAGTGAGAAGTGATGGGTGAGAAGTGATGAGTTGTGATTGTTTTTTCGCACCACGGGGTGGGTTTTTGCCCAACAAGGCTGTGGAAATGCCCCAAAACGCAACACGGGTGCGACGTTTGCTTGTTTTGCATCAATTGTTTTGATTTTGATATTTCCACACACGCACATTTTTTGCACGGCGCAATGGCGCACGTTTTGCACAAAAAAAGAGCAACTGCCACAAAACAGTTGCCTTTGTTGTTGTTTTTTTTGCACCACGGGGTGGCAAAATTAGTCTTGTTGTTGCAATTGTTGCTTGCTGTACTGCAACATGTACAGTTCGTGGTAGCGACCTTGCTTTTTGAGCAATTCGTCATGGTTGCCCATTTCCACAACCTCGCCCTTGTGGATTACCACAATTTTGTCGGCGTGTTGAACGGTAGACAAACGGTGCGCAACAATGATCATTGTGCCAATGTTCATCATCTTTTCCAAGGAATCTTGAATGAGAATTTCCGTTTCCGTGTCGATGTTGGCAGTTGCTTCGTCCAAAATCATTACTTCCGGTTTGTGGATGATTGTGCGAGCAAAGGACAGCAATTGGCGTTGACCTGCCGAGAAGTTGTTGCCACGTTCACGCACTTCTTCGTCCAACCCAAGCGCCATTTTGCTGATGAACTTGTCGGCGTTGACGTACTTGCAAACACGCATGATTTCCTCGTCGGAAAACTCATCCCGAAGCACAATGTTGGAACGAATTGTGCCTGCAAACAGGAACACGTCTTGCAACATTTGGCCAAAGTGCTTGCGCAAATTGGAAATTTTGATGTTTTTGATGTTGACACCGTCCAACAAAATTTCCCCCTTTTGAATGTCGTAGTTTCGGCACAGCAAGGAAAGAATTGTGGTTTTGCCACTGCCCGTTGCGCCAACAAATGCAACGGTTTCGTTGGGTTTGATGTGGAAGGAAACGTCCTTCAGCACCCACTCGCCTTCGTTGTAGGCAAACCAAACGTTTTTGAATTCGATTTCCCCCTTGACAGTTTCCAGTTCGATTGCGCCTTCGGTATCCACCACGTCCGGCTTCATATCCATGATGGTGAAAATCTTTTCCGCCGAAGCAAATGCCGATTGCAAACGGTGGAACTGTTCTGCCAAACCTTGAATTGGGTTGAAGAATTTGTTGATGTACATGTAGAAGGCAATGAGCACTTCCGAGTTGACAGTTTGCCCCAAAAATTCGATGGGTTTGATGTAGCTCATGCTACCCAAGCAGAACAGGCACATCACGCAAGCAATGTACAACATGTACACGATTGGGCGGAAGATGCTGAACACAAAAATTTGTTGCTTGGAAGCGTTGTACAAGCGAGTGTTGCGTTCCTCGAAGTCTTGCAATTTGCGGTCTTCTTGGTTGAAAACTTGAATAATCTTCATGCCGGACAAGTTTTCCGACAGGTAGGTGTTTACAGCAGTTGTTGCATCCTTTTCCCTGCGGTAGGCACGGCGAGAAAATTTGCGGAACAGCACTGTGAACAATGCCACAAACGGCACGAAGCACAACACCATTAGCGTGAGCATGTAGTTCAAAAACAGCATTGCAACCAACACGCCAACAATAACAAAACAGTTCTTTACCAAGTTTACCAAAAGTCCTGTGAACATCATTGAAATGGAGTTGGTGTCGTTGGTGACACGTGTTACAAGTGTTCCCACGGGAATTTTGGAAAGTTGTGCGTGCGACATGCTTTCGATGTGTTGGAAGGCATCTTCACGCAGTTTTGAAATGATTTTTTGACCGGTTTTTTGCAACGTGATTGCTTGAAGGTAGCCGCCAACAAGGGAAACGACCAACACCGATGCGTACAGCGCAATGCGAAGCCACAACTGATTGAGTTGGAACGGCCCCTTGATAAGTTCCGAAATGGAGGAAACGATGAGTGGGGACGTGATGTCGTAGGAAATGGTGACAAGCATTACCACGCCAACAAAAACAAAGTTCTTCCAGTAGGGTTTTGCATAGGCAAGAAGGCGCTTGAACAAGTCTGTGTCCTTCATTTTTCTGTCGAACCCAATGGATTCCTTTTTGTCCTTGATGGTTGCGTAGGCAAAAATCATTATGCCGGAAATGACGCCAACAATTGCGCCAACAATCAACAAAGGTAGGTATTCGTACATACTAGTTGTCCTCCTTTGCTTCGTCAAGCATTTGCAGTTGCACCATCTTGTTGTAGGATGGGCAACGTTCCATAAGTTCGTCGTGAGTGCCAATGTCCACAACTTTGCCGTCGTCGAGGTACACAACCTTGTCTAGCCCTTGAATTGTGGAAACACGGTGAGCAATTACAAAGGTTGTTTTGCCTTGGCGAAGTTTTTGCAAGTTGCCAAGAATGATTTTTTCCGTGTCGGTGTCTACTGCGCTGACAGCGTCGTCCAAAATGAGAATGGGCGCATTTTTGAGGATGGCACGGGAAATGGAAATACGTTGTTTTTGTCCGCCAGACACAGTTACACCACGTTCGCCCAAAACCGTTTGGTAGCCAAGGTGGAACTCTTCGATGTTGTTGTGCACGCCTGCAATTTTGGCAGCGGAACGGATTTCTTCCAACGTTGCTTGTTGGCTGGCAAAAGCAATGTTGCTGGCAATTGTGTCGCTGAACAGATAGTTATCTTGCGGAACGTAGGACATAAAACTGCGCAAACTGCGAATTTTGATGTCGTTGACGTCCTTGTCGTCCACAAACAAAGTGCCATCGGGAACGTTGTAACAACGCAAAATGAGGTCGGCAATGGTTGTTTTGCCACAGCCTGTTTTGCCAATGATGCCCACACGTTCGCCTGCGTTCACCACAAAGGAAACGTCCTTTAGCGCATCGTAGTCGGTATCGGGGAAGCGGAAAGTGAGGTTTTTGAACTCAACCTTGCCTTGGACGTCCGTTGCTTCCACAGCATCCGCCTTGTCCACAACGTCTTGCTTTGCATCCAAAAGTTCGGCAACACGGTTCAAAGACGCTTTGCCACGGGAAGTCATGTCTACAAGTTCGGTGATTGCCATGATGGGCCAAACAACCGACGAGAAGTAGCCTGTGAAAGTGATGAGTTGGTCAACTTTGAGAACGCCTTCGTGCACCATGTAGCCACCGTAGCCCCAAATGATGCAAATTACCGATTCCACAAACAACGTCACGCAGATGTTCAACAGCGTGCTTGCCTTGGTGTAGGCAACGTTGGTTTGCTCGTTGTTTTTGTTGATCCAACGGAATGCAAGCAATTCCTTGAATTCCTTGACGTACGCCTTGATGACTGCAATGCCGGAAAAACTTTCCTGCGCAAAGTCGGACAAGTCGGAGTAGGCTTGTTGACGTGCATCCCACTTGATAGTCAGTTGCTTGCCAACAATTGCGCTGATGGCAAACATGAACGCCATTGGAATGAGGGAAAACAACGTCAGCCAACCGTTCATTTTGGCCATTTTTACAATGGCAAGTGTGCCCATGAACAGCGAGTCGCACACCATCATCATGCCCCAACTGAAACATTCTTGCACGGTGTACAAGTCGTTTGTGAAAAGCGACATCAAGTTGCCGACTTTGTTGCGATGGAAGTACTGCAAGGACAAATCTTTGCAATGGCTGAACATGCGACTGCGCAAATCCTTTTCCACCTTGATGCCGGGAATGAAGAAGCACACACGCCAAGAGAACCTGCCCACAATGAGCAAACCGATGACAATAAGCATTGGAAAGCAAATTTTGTCTACAACAAATTGCATTGTGAAGGCAACTTCTTGCCCGTCGACTGTGACAAAACCGTCATCCAATCCGTCAACAACCATGCCGTAGAATTCCGGAATTTCCAACTGCGCCACGTCAACGACAACCAATGCGAAAATGCCAAGCAACAGTAGCAAGCCAAAACGCAAGTAGTAGCGATTGATGTGTTTACCAAAAATCATTTTTCCTCCTTCTGCCGAACCAAACTCTCCCATTTGTTCGACAATATTCCACTTTATAATATATAACTCGTATTATAGCACAGCATTTTGCCTTTGGCAAACGTTGATTGATGAACAAACGCACCAATATATCATTTTTGGCGAATAATGTAGGGGTTCTGCAACAAAAAAAATCGTTGCAAAAGAAAATTGTAACGCAAAACAACAAAAAGGATAATATACAATTTGAAAAAATGCAAAATTGAAACAGGGTGCTTCTACAAAAAACATTTGGCTGAAATTACTACTGTAATATAGTCAAAAACCCCACTACGGGGTGGCAGTTTTGAAATAACTTGAAGTTGACGGAGAAGTGGAAAAAGAACACTTGTTCTTGTTGCTGGGCGCCGATGCAAAAAGCCCTTTCAAATGCCTTGTGCTTTGCAAATTATAACAAAACCCCCACCACGGGGTGGGGAAATTGCCATTTTTCAGCAAAAAAAAGAAGGCTCGACTTGAGCCTTCTTGGTGGGTTGATTACAAAATTTCCAAGTTCTTGCGGAAGATCTTTTTGAAGTCCATTGCAACAAGGTTTGCAGCCTTGTGTTCCAACAAACTGTCGCCATTTGTTTCCACCTTCATGATGACGCTGTCGCCAAGAACGTCGCAACTGATTTCCGAAATGACGTTGCGCATGCTTGTGTCCAAAGCAACGGCAAGGCGCAAGATGATGGAAAGTTTTTTGACTGCTTCCACGTCTTCTGGGGAAAGAATTACGTTGTACTTTGCCCATTCGCCGGTGTTTGTTTCTTCCTTGTTGGACATGTCCATCACGTAGGCAGCAAGCACGATGTCACGGTGAGAAACTCCGTACAAGTTGCTGTTGAGAATCATGTAGGAAGTGTGCTTTGCGTTGTTGTAGAACTTGAATGATTTGCCAATGTCGTGCATCATTGCGGCAACACGAAGCACCCTTACGTACTGGCGTGGGAACTTGTGCAAAACACGCAATTGCTTGAACAGTTGAACGCACAAATTGAAAGTTTGTTCGGCGTGTTGAATGTTTGCGCCCATGTGGCGAAGGAACGTTTGCATGCTGTAGCCCAATGTGTCGGAAATGGGTTTTTCCAACGTTTGCGGAACGACGTGATTGAACATCACACCTTCCCTCAAACCGCTACCGCTGGCAACAATTTTGGTGAAGCCCATGTAGTCCACAAAAGCCTTGATAACTGCAAGCGCCGAAGGGAACACGTCGGCACGGGCAGAACTCAACCCCTTGATGCGACGTTTTTTGTCCAAATCCAATGGGCGAACCATGTTGTAGACGTAGTTGAAGTCTTCCACGCTCATGTGGTAGTTGTGCACCATGTCCAATGGGTACTTCTTTACTTTGCGAATGATGCGAGCAAGGTTACGGCAACTGCCACCAACACCAATAAGTTGTGTGTCGGGGTCAATTTCCTTGAACCATTCCACTTGTTCCAACTGTTGACGAACGTACGCCACCATTTCGTCGGAAATTTGTTCGGGCGCTTTGTCGGCATTGTTGAACATGTTTGCAAGTGTTACTGCGCCAAATTCGAAAATGTGTGTGTGCAAAATTGTGCGACGGTTGTAGTACACAAACTTTGTGGAACCACCACCAATTTCCATGATCAATCCACGTGGAATTTCCATGGAGTTGATAACACCTTGGTACACGTAGTTTGCTTCCTCTTCTTCCGAAACGATGGTAAGCCTGATGCCAGTTGCGTTGAACACATCCGACAAAAACGTTTTTTGGTTGCTTGCACGCCTTACAGCAGCCGTTGCAACTGCCAAGATTTTGTCCACATTCTTGATTGCGCACATTTCCTTGAACATTTTGAGTGTTGCAATAGATTGCATGATGCGAGTTTGCTTCAAGTTTCCGTCGGCTTCGGTTTCGCCAAGGCGAACTGCCTCACGATGTTCTTCCGAAACCAAAAAATAACCGTTGTCCAACACGTCGTAGATGACAAGTCTGGCTGTGTTGGAACCCAAGTCAATCAATGCGATTCTTTCCATAGTGTCCTTCCTTTACGCACGGCAAAATCCGTGCCGGGTAGTAGTAGTAAAACAGGCACAAATTCGGCAAACTTTTTTGCCAAAAATCGTTGCCCTTTTTTTTGCCTACATTATAACACATAAATTTGTCTTTGTATAGATGGTTTTTGAAAAAAATTTAAAAAAAATTCAACTTTTTTTGCAATTTTGGGTGCAGAAAACTTGAAGTTTTTTGCAAACGACTTTGACGGTTTGCAAAAATAGCAGTTTTGTGTTAGTTTGCAATTGAAATTGTGTGAAAATGCAAAAAAGCACTTTGCCACAGCCAAACGGGAATTTTGGCGTGAACACGCCACTTTTGCAAGCGTTTTTTGCTTGTTTTTGCGCTTGAAAAACCGTTGCAATTTGCAAGTTTTGGCAAGGAATTTTTGGCAAAAAATCCACTTGCTGTTTGTAGCGCCGTTGCACAACGGCGCAAAAAAAACAGTCCACACCACTTGGCGCAATTTGCTTGGAAACAAACTGCGCAAGAAAAAGGTGTGAACTGCCAAAGTTCAAAATTCAAAAAGCATTTGCCGTGGGAAAGCGATTGCCACAAGCACGGCTTTGTTCAAAGTTGAAAAACTAGCGAAGGTCAATTTGGGAAGAACTGTCGCAAGTGATTGCTCCGCCCCAAGTTTGCGCAACGTAGTTTGCAACGTCCTCGGACAAAAGCGCATCAACAAGGGCGTCGATTTTTGCTTTGTACACTGGGTCGTTTTGGTAGTCGTCCAAACGTGCTGCAAGAACGTTGGCTTTGCCTGCAACAAGGTCGGCGTCGTCCTCTTGGTCAATTCGCAAAGTTTGGTCAACGTTGCCTGTCATTGCCGTGTTGCATGGCAAGCACACAAGCGCATAGTCGGGCATACCTGCAACAAGCAAGTTTTCGGCAATCAAGTTGATTGTTACGTCGCCAACCGTCGTTGTGGATCCTGTGAAGGTAAGTTTGCCGTTTTCCACAGGCAAGGAAGAAATGTAGCCCTTGGCAAACAGCAATTCCAAGGCACGCACTGCGTTGGATTCGTCGTCGCAAATAGCAATTGAGTTGTTGGCTGACGTGGAATACCTGCCACCCTTGTAGATGCCAAGTGGTTCGTAGTGAACCTTGCAAGCGGGAAACAGTTTGGTTGCGCCCGTGTAGGTTTCGAGATACGGCACGTGTTGGAAGTAGTTTGCATCGTAGTCGCCTTGCGCAACGGCGTCGTTTTGCGTTGTCCAGTCGATAACCTTGACTTGCAAAGTGTAGCCTTGTTCCTTCAAAATGTCTGCTACGCAGTTTTCCAAAATGTCGGCGTGGGGCAACTCGCTTGCGCAAACTGTGATTGTTTTGTCGTTGCTACCGCAAGCGGTGAAGAAGCAAGTAGTTGTGAGCAAAAGCGCCACCAAAAGCACTGTCAGTATTTTTTTCATTCCAAAATTCTCCTTTTGTCTAGTTTTTTAGAAATTGCAAGGCCCAACTCTTGAATTAGTTGCACCAAAAGAATTACGATGACAATCATCACCCAGAACACAGGGTCGGAAAGGTAGTCGCCCGTGTTTTGCGAGTAGAAACGCCAAATACCGGAAATGAGACCCCCTGCTGCAATGTTGTAGGCAAAGGACGTGTAGCCCAAAATGGAAACAAGCGTTACGGCAAGTCCCCCAACAAGGGAACTGCGAGCCTCCGGCAAAAGTACCTTTGTGATGATTTGAAAGTCCGTTCCGCCAAGCGATTGCACGGCTTCGATTTTGCCCTTGTCCACTTCGGCTAGGGATTGCTCCACCATGCGTGCAACAAAGCCGAAGGACGTGACGAAAAGCGGAATGATGATTGTGTACCACTCGCCCGTGCCACGCCCCAAAAGGGCACGAACGGCAGGCATCAACAGCACAACTACAATCAAGCAAGGAATGGAACGCAAAACGTTGACAACCAAACTCAAAACAAAGTTGAGCCATTTGCAAGGTTTGAGGCCTTTTTGCGAGGTGACGTTGAGCAAAATGCCAAGTGGCAAACCAACAAGGTAGGCAAGCGCACCGGAAATTGACACCATGCCAAGTGTTTCCAACACCATTGTTAAGATATCATTGAAGTTCACTTGCTACCACCTCCTCGAAGTGAATTTGTTTTAGTTGCAAGTACTTGCAAAGTTTGGTGGCATCTCGGCTGTCGGCAGGCATTGTGAGAATAAGTTGCCCGTAGATTCTGCCGTTGACCACCTTGGAATCGGCGTAGATGATGGACAGCGCAATGTTGCAATCCTGGATGATGTTTGCAACGATGGGTGTGTCGATTTCGCCGTTGAAAATAAGTTTTACAAACTTGGAATTGTCTACCTTGGTGTTGATGTGTCCCGAATAGATGATGCGCTTGGAAATGTCCGTTTTGGGGAAAAGGAAAATGTCCTGCGCATTGCCACTTTCCACAATTTGCGCTTGGTCGATGATGGCAACTTTGTTGCAAATTTGCTCGATAACGTTCATTTGGTGGGAAATCATGATGATTGTCAGCCCCAATTCACGGTTGAGTTGCAACAGCAAGTTCAAAATTTGGTTTGTTGTTTCCGGATCGAGCGCCGAAGTTGCTTCGTCGCACAAAA
This sequence comes from Clostridia bacterium, assembly GCA_017500855.1. Classification (GTDB taxonomy): domain Bacteria; phylum Bacillota; class Clostridia; order Christensenellales; family CAG-314; genus Fimimonas. The sequence goes on from JAFVYC010000005.1 coordinate 28,216, forward strand.
GCACTTGTGGGTCGGACATTAGCGCACGGGCAATTGCCACACGTTGGCGCTGTCCGCCGGAAAGTTGCGAGGGGTAGGCATCTACCTTGTCTTCCAACCCAACCAGTTTGAGTAGTTGCATTGCCTTGTTTTGGCAATGCTTTTCGCCAAACAACTCGCTTGCCAACATTACGTTTTTGAGGACGGTGCGTTGATCCAGCAAGTTGAACTGCTGAAAAATCATTGCCACTTGCCTGCGGTAGTTGCGATCGAAGTTGACAACTTCCCCATTGAAAGCAATTGTGCCTTCGTCGAACTGCTCCAAACCGTTGATGCACCTTACCAAAGTGGATTTGCCTGCGCCGGACAAGCCCAAAATGCCGTAGATATCGCCCTTGGCTACTTCCAAACAAACGTTTTTTAGCACTTGATTTGAGCCAAACTTTTTGCTTAGGTTTTCAATTTTCAAAATTATTTGTTCGTTCATGTTTTCTCCAACAAAAAACCCGTCCTTTACACAAAATAAAGGACGGGAAAAAAATTCTCGTGGTACCAACCTTCTTCGTTGGCAAAAGATGCCAACCTGTTTGTTCGAGTACAAACATACTCTATCGCTATAACAGGCGAACCTGTCCTGACCTTACAAACTTGCTCGGCCAAGCGACTCGGAGGCCATGTTCACAATTTTCCTTTCTGTTCCCTTTCACCAAACGGAAACTCTCTGTGAGAACACCCAATTGCTACTCTTCTCGTCAACGTCTTTGCTATCAAATTACAAGTAGTTTACCATTGTGCGACAAAATTGTCAACAATTTTGCACGGATTTGTGGGAAATTTTCACTTTTGGCAAGGGTGGGTTGAAAAAACTGCGCTGTGAGGTGGCTTTTTGCAAATTTCTTGGTGCAAAAACCTGTTGATAATTTGCCTTATACACGCAAATTTGCCTTTGCAAAGTGCAGTTTTGTTGGCAACGAAGTTGTTTTTTGGTGTTTCTAGGTGTTTGCAAGCACAAGCCTTTTGCCGTTTTTGGTGGAAAGCACAAACACTCCCGCAACAAGCAACACTGCAAGGTCGGCAATGACGTACAAGTTGTACACAAGCGCCCAAGTCAACGGTGTGTAGCCTTCCATCATCCAAGAACTGAACACAAAGTAGCCACTGATGCAGTGCGCAAGGTAGCGCAAAACAAGGGAAATTGTTGCGCCCAAAGCAAATTGAAGCACAACGTTGTTTTTTGCAAAAGGCAATTTTTTGCCTACGGCAACAAGTCCGATGGTTGCAAAAGCAATTGGGTAGTCAACGATAACTTGCATTGGTTGGTAGAATTGTGGCGATTGAACAAATTGAAGCAAGCCGTACACCACGCCTGCAAGCACACCACGGCGAGTGCCGTACTTGTAGGAATAGATGGCAATTGGAAGCATGCTTGCAAAAGTTACCGAACCACCTTGTGGCATGGAAAAGAATTTGACGTAGGACAATGCAAAAGACATTGCCACGCAAATTGCTGCATTTGTGATGGCGCTGACGTCACTTTGCTGTTTTTTGTCGCACAGCAAAGCCAATGCGCAAATTACTGCAACCAACAATGCCGTGAGAACGTACATTGCCGAAGTAGACAACGGCTGGTAGTTTTGGCTTTTGGTTGGGCCAACAACAAGAAGCACCACCAAGTAGGCAACGGCAATTGCCACGGAAACAACCGTTGTGATGCGTTTTGCAAGCGTGCCTTTGTTTTTGACAAGCAAGTGCGCCACAAAGCAAAGCGCCACCACGCCAAACATTCCAACGGTAAGCCAAAATCCCGTGCCAATTTTGCCATCCAAAACGTAGTACAAAATTTTGACGTAGCCAAGCATTGCAATGATGCCAACGGAGTAGCCCACAACCACGCCCAAAATTGTGCGACGTGCTTGTTTTAGGTAGGCTTCGTCCTTGTTGCGAATTGCAACGGCGTACACCACAATGCCAACAAGCAATGCAATTGTCACATACAAAGCAAAATTTGACAGGCTGTCGAACAGTTTGTCGATGTTGACAAGAATTGCATCCAGTTCTTCGTTGTAGAAAGAATCCAATTTCTCCCACATAGTTACCTCCTTTGCCCAAAAAGGGCACAAAAAAAAGTTCTCGCTAGAGAACCTGTCAAAAAATGCATATTTTGATGAGCGCATTCCTTCCGCAAGTACAAACTTGACAAGTTCAAAGGGTATTTCTCAGCCGATTGCTCGGCACCCCTAGCAACTGTATAGTACCACCGTACCAAAAAAATGTCAACAGTTTTGCAAAAAGTTTTTGGCGCCTTGTTGAAATTTTTGCAGTTGTGTGCTATACTTGTGCTACCAAAGGAGAACAACCATGAAAAACGCTTTTCCGGAAATAAAAAAACAACTTGGGTTTGGGTGCATGCGCCTGCCCACGAAAAACGGGGAAATAGACTACCAAGAAATGTGCAAAATGGTAGACAGTTTTCTTGAACAGGGCTTCAACTACTTCGACACGGCTCGCCCCTACCACGGACAGCAAAGTGAAATTGCCGTGAGGGAATGCCTTGTGAAGCGCCACCCAAGGGAAAGTTTTGTGCTGACAAACAAGTTGACACAGGGCTTTTTCAAGGACGTGGACGACCTTGACAGAATGTTCCAAGACCAACTTGATGCTTGCGGTGTGCAGTACTTCGATTTCTACTTGCTACACGCAATGAACAACAAGCGGTTCGAGTACTTCCGAGACAACGGCATTTTCGACAAAGCCTTCCAATGGAAAGAACAAGGCAAAATTCGCCACGTGGGATTTTCCTTCCACGACACAGCCGACGTTTTGGACAAAATGCTGACCACGTACCATCAAATTGAGGTTGTTCAGTTGCAAATCAACTACATCGACATGGACGACCCCGAAGTGCAATCGGCAAAGTGCCTTGAAGTGGCAAAAAAACACAACAAGCCTGTGTTTGTGATGGAACCTGTGAAGGGTGGAAGGTTGGCAACGCTGACGGAAACAAGCAAACAACCATTGCTTGCTTTGAACGGCGGAAGCCTTGCAAGCTACGCAATTCGTTTTTGCGCAAGCATTCCGCAAGTTTCGGCTGTGCTGTCCGGCATGAGCAATTTTGAATAACTTGCCGACAACACCTCCTACATGAAAGACTTTGTTGCGTTGAACGACGTTGAACGCCAAGCAATAGTCCAAACTTGCAAACTGCTCAAAGCCACACCACTTGTTGGTTGCACGGCGTGCAAATACTGCGTAGACGGGTGCCCAAAACACATCAACATTCCACAATGGTTCGAGTGCTTGAACACCTTCCGCACCTACGGCAAAACCGACGTTTGGGAAATTGGCGCAGCAAAACGCAACGGCACGCTTGCAAGCCATTGCATTGGCTGTGGAAAGTGTGAACAAGCCTGCCCACAAAAACTGCCCATCAGGCAATTGTTGAAAGAAACTGCCGAAAAGTGCGAATAGACACTAGGCAAAAATGCAAATTGAATAGGCAACAAAAAGTCGCTGTTGAATTGTCAACAGCGACTTTTTTGCACCACGGGTGTGGCATTTTGATTTGAATAAACGTAGAATACACTACCGTACTTGTTTTGTTTGGTCACAACCATACAGACAAAACTTCACTTAGAATAGGCACATTGGTGGAAATACATTTGAAAGCACAAAGCAGTTTTTGCCAATGCTTTGCAATTCCACCAAGCGTGTGGTTTACTTTTCTAGTCCATCATGATGTGCAAAATTTCCTTGTCCGTTTCGCACATGCCAACACGGGCAAGCGTGCCAACTGCCTTGATGGTGTTTTCCACGCCTTTTTTGACGATGCCTTCGCCACCGACAAATTGGTCGCCTTCCTTGTGCATGTAGTAGCCAAGCATGCCTGCTTCCACCGAGCTGGCAATTTTTGCAGCGCAACTGGATTTTGCGCCGTCGCACACCACGCCTGAAATGATGGCAAGCGCATTGACAATTGTGTGCGCAATGTCGTTTTCCGTGCCACCGTCCAAATGGCAAATGCCTGCGCCGGCTCCAACGCCTGCAATAACAACGCCACAAAATGCCGAAAGTTTGCCAATGCTGTTTTTGATGTGCGCTGTGATGAGGTTGGAAACAACAAGCGCACGGTACAGTTGCTCCTCCGTTTTGCCAAGTTTTTCCGCATAGGCAACAACGGGAACGGAACAAGTGATGCCTTGGTTGCCCGAACCGCTGTTGATGACAACGGGCATTTCGCAACCGTTCATGCGGGCGTCGCTTGCTGCGCTAGCCAATGCCTTGCAGTAGGCAAGAACGTCGCCATTGCCGTACTTCAACAACGTTTTGCCAATGTTTGCGCCGTAGTTGTTGGAAATGCCTTCCTTGGCAATTGCCATGTTGTAGCGAATTTGCCTGCTGATGGGCTTGCGAACGTCTTCAATTGCAACATTGTTGGCAAACTGCACAATGTTGGCAACGTTCAACACGCTTTTGTCTACGCTGGATTGCACAACTTCCACTTTTTGATTGTTTTTGAACAACGTGGTGCCGTTTTTCTCAATGAGAACAACGTGCGTGTGCGAATCGGCAATTACCACCTTTACCGTGTCGGCGCTTGTTTTGCCAACAATTTCAATGTACAAAGTGTGGTCGTTGTTGGCAGGGGAAACGGAAATTTCCGTTTGCTCCAAAAACTTGGGCAAGTCGTCGATGTGGCACTGCTTGACGTTGGCAATAACTTCCAACTTGGCGGAACTGTCGCCACCCAAAAAGCCAATTGCAACGGCAGTTTGAATGCCCGTTCGCTTGTTGGTGTTGGGCACAACAACGCTCTTGACGTTCTTGATGATGTTGCCACTCACAACAACGTCAACTTTGCTTGGCAAACAGCCCAAGTGGTCCTTGACCAAACTTGCGCAATAGGCAATGGCAATTGGCTCGGTACAGCCCATTGCAACTGCCAATTCCTGATTGAGAATTCCAACGTAATCTTGGTAGTACTTCATTTTTTCCTCTTAGAACGTGCTTTTTTCCACACACGGGTGCGGGGTTTAGATAAGTGAGAAGTGATGAGTGAGAAGTGATGAGTGAGAAGTGATAAGTTGTGGTTGTTTTGTTGCATTGTGTGACAAAAACCATACCTTTTGCTAACGGCAAGTTGCACAACCTTGCTGAAACAAATTCAACAAACATTGTGGTTGCACAGCATTTTTCCACACACGGGTGGGGAGATTAAGTGATAAGTGAGAAGTGATAGGTGATGAGTGAAGGTTGGTTTTGATGCATTGTGTGACAAAAACCCTGCCTTTTGCTACCGGCAATTTTCGCAACCTCGCTGAAACAACTTCAACAAACGTTGTGATTGCAAACAACCTTTTTCCACACACGGGGTTGGGGTTTGCTTACAGCCAGCCCAAAACGCAACTGAACAAGTACACAAAACCGTACATTACAATTTGACTGCCAAAGTACACCCACAATGATTGCTTTCCGCAAAAAACAATGGGTGCAACAAATTTTTCGTTTACGCTGGGGAACAGCGTTTTTCTTTGCTTGTACACTGCTTTGCCCAAAAATGCGCCAACCAAAAACCAACCCAAATCGGGCAAAAGTGGCAGGTAGTCGCCACCCAAAAAACGCACGTACTCGGGAATTAGCAAACTGTGTTTGCACAGGAAAAACCACATTGGGTTTGTTTGTTCCCAAGGGGAATGATTGGCAACGCTACCAACAATAACCGACAGCAAAATCAAGCACAGCACGCCCACGCCAAACAGGTTTTTTTGCCAGTTCTTGTGGCACTTGCTTTGCAAAAACTCCAGCCCTGCCCACAGCAAAACGCAAATTGCAATAACGTGCAACACGTTGAAGCGAATTGTCACGTTGCCACCGCTGATGGCGCTTGCGGCGTAGGTGCCGGCAGTAAGTAGCAACGCAAAAGCAAGCATTTTGATGCCACGTTGCAAATTGTTGCGAGAAAACGTGCAACTGACACCACTTGTGAACACAAACAGCGTCACAATGAAACTGTGGCAAGTGGCACGCAAACTTCCGCCGTAGTAGGCACGGGAAACTTCCTTGAGCCACAAAAACAGCCCTGTTTGGTAGTTTCCGCCCAAGTAGGCAACGTCGTACATGAAGTGGTCCCACACCACAAGCAAAATCATGAAGCCACGCAAAAAGTCCACTTCCCAAATGCGCTTTTTGGGTTGCAATGCGTCGTCGGAAACGGGCGCAACGTCGGCTTCGGCTTGCTCGGGCAATATTGTTTGTTCTGTTGTTTGGCTTGCCGGTTGCAAATGGTTGCTAGCCAACAAGTCCTTTTTCCTTGGTTTGCGAATTTTTCCCATGTCAATTACCTTTTGGGTTAGATTTTGTAGTTTTGTGTTGTTACTTGAACACTTCGTCTATCACGCCACCACCAAGGCATTTTTCGTCGTCGTAGAAAACAACAAATTGCCCCGGGGTTACTGCACGTTGCTTTTCGTGGAAAACAACCTTTACTTTGCCATCTTCCAGCACTTGCACGTCCACGCCTTGCTCCGTTTGCCTGTACCTGAACTTTGCCTTGCAACTGAAATTTTGGCTTGGCAACGATGGAATCCAATTTACTTGCGATGCCACCAAACTTTGCGACATAAGCACGCTTTCGTCCCCATGGGAAACCACAAGCACGTTGTTTGCCATGTCCTTTTCGGCAACGAACCACCTGCCTTGCCCCTCGGTGTTGCCACCAAGCCCCAAGCCACGGCGTTGCCCCAACGTGTAGTACATCAGCCCAATGTGCTGTCCCACCACTTTGCCGTTGGTATCCACCATTTTGCCTGGTTGGTTGGGCAAATAGTTTTGCAAAAACGCACGGAAATTGCGTTCTCCAATGAAGCAAATGCCTGTGCTATCCTTCTTTTTGGCGTTTACAAGCCCGTGTTGTTCGGCAATTGCACGCACTTCCGTTTTGTCCAGTTCGGCAAGCGGAAACAGCACGTCGGCAAGTTGTTGTTGGGAAAGTTGGTTCAAAAAGTACGTTTGGTCCTTGGATTGGTCCTTGGCTTTTAGCAAGTAGTGTGTGTTGCCATCGTGGCGAATTCCACAGTAGTGCCCCGTTGCAATGTAGTCGGCGCCAAGCGCCTTGGCGTACTGCAAAAATGGGCCAAACTTGATTTCTCGGTTGCACAAAACGTCGGGATTGGGTGTTCTGCCACGCTTGTACTCATCCAAGAAGTAGGCAAAAACACGCTCCTTGTACTGCTTGGCAAAGTTTACTGAATAGTAGGGGATGCCAATTTTGTCGCAAACACGCTTTACGTCGTCAAAATCCTGTTCGGCTGTGCAACAACCGTCCTCTTCCTCTTCCCAATTGTGCATGAACAAGGCAATGACGTTGTAGCCTTGTTGCTTCAAGAGCAATGCGGAAACTGCGCTGTCCACACCGCCACTCATTCCTAGTACTACTGTTTTCATGTTAGTTTGCTGTGTTTTTCATTGCACGCCTTGCTTCGGCAGAGCGAACAAGACGTTTTAGTGTGTCGATTGTTTCTTCGTTGTCGGCTGTGGTCATCACAACTTCCAACAATTCTTCGGTGGCTTGTGCGCTGTCCTCACGGGAAAGCATTTTGCGCACGATAAACATGCCTTCCAATTGGCTTTGAGTCAAAAGCAAATCTTCCCTTCGGGTGCCACTTGCGTTCAAGTTGATGGCGGGGAAAATGCGTTTTTCCGACAGCCTGCGATCCAAGCAAATTTCCATGTTGCCCGTGCCCTTGAACTCTTCGTAGATGATGTCGTCCATTTTGCTACCTGTGTCTACAAGTGCTGTTGCAAGCACTGTCAAACTGCCACCCGTTTTTACGTTGCGTCCCATGCCAAACATCTTTTTGGGTTCTTGCAAAGCGGAAATGTCCAAACCGCCCGTCAAGGTGCGCCCCGTTTGCTGTGCAGTTTGGTTGTAGGCACGTCCAAGGCGAGTGATGCTGTCCAACAAAATCATCACGTCTTGGCCTTGTTCAACACGACGGCGAGCATTTGCAAACACAAGTTCGGCAATGCGTGTGTGGTTTTGTGGTTGTTGGTCGAAGGTGGAGTACACCACTTCGCAATCCACACTTTCTTGGAAATCCGTCACTTCTTCGGGGCGTTCGTCAATCAACAGCACCGTCAAGTGGATTTCCGGATGGAACTTCTTTACAGCCATGGCAATTTTTTTGAGCAAAATTGTTTTGCCTGTTTTGGGTGGCGCAACAATCAAACCACGTTGACCTTTGCCAATGGGCGCAACCAAGTCCAAGGCACGCAAGCTGTAGTCGTCCGCCTTTCCAAGGCAAATGCGCTTGTTGGGGAACACGGCTTGCATCCTTTCGAATGGCGTGCGACAAACTTCGGCACACGGTTGGTCGTTGATTTCTACAACGTACACAGCCGTTGGCGCAGTTCTGTCGGGGTATTGTCGAAGGGAAACTTTGACCTTGTCGCCATTTCTCAACCCCATGCGTGTGATCGTGCTTCCCGCAAGGTAGTAGTCCTTGCCGGCAACCGTGGAATAGTTGTGTGTGCGCACAAAACCGTAGCCATCCGGCATCACTTCCAAAATGCCTGTGCGTGGCAAACTTGGGTCGACGTCGTCGAAAGTTGTTGGGTCCATTGCAACGCCATCCTTGACGTTGATGGGCATTTTGCCACTTTTGGGTGGCCTGCCGGGTTTTTTGCGAACTTCCGCAGGCGCTTCCCCCTTGAAGACGGAAACAATCTTTTCGATGAGTGTTTGCCTGCAGTAGTTTTGTGGCACAATGCTGTACTCACGAGCCAAATCTCGCAATGCGCCAATGTTCATGGTGGCAATGTCCGCCATCAATTCTTCCAACGTGGTGTGCTTGGTAGCCATAGAAAACCCTCCAAAACAAAATGCAACAGCACAAAGCAAACGCATGCTTGCTTGCGCCAACAAATTGTGATATGCAATGTAGTGAAATAGCCAATTGAAACGTTGCAAAAGCAAAAATAAAAAATGCAACAAAAAACAGAAAATACTTGTTGACACTATTCTACTACATATTGTAGTTTTTGTCAATGGGAAAAAGAACGGAGAAATTGTTGGAAATTGTCGTTTTTCGTTGGTTTTTTTTCAACAAGGTGGTTTTGTTGAAATCAGTCTTGCCAAACGTTTGGTGGAATTTGCAAGCATGGCAACAAGCGCAATAATGGCGGACCGTCGGGGACGCCGTTCCCTACAATTTCTTGCCCAAAGATTTGCGAAATAGAATTGGGCATTGCGATGGAAAAAGATTTTTGTTTCTTTGTTGTGTTGAAATTGTACACAACCAAGGCCCCTTTGTGTAAAGGGGGCTGTCGGCGTAGACGACTGGGGGATTGTGGGGGGGGGGAGTTAGGCTTTGTAGTGCCCATGTAGGGACCGGCGTCCTCGACGGTCCGTGTGTTTGCACAATCCCTCCGTCACAACAAGTTGTGCCACCTCCCTTTGCACAAGGGAGGCTTTTGTTGCGAAATACATGCCAATACACACCAACAATTTACAATGCAGGGAAAGAATATTGTTTTTTTATTGATATAAAATAGAACCCACAAGGGGTATTTGTTTCGTTGTAGGCGTTTGTTCAATGTGTAAAATCCGTTGTTGTTTTGGATTGCTAACAAGGTGCGGACCGTCGGGGACGCCGAGTCCCTACAATTATTGAAGATTTGAATTGTGCAAAAAATGTGTGGGTGTTTTTTTGCAAAAACGTTCGGCAGTTTGCCGTTGGTTTGAGTTGCATTGCAAATGGAATGTTGTGGACGTTGGTTTGATTTTCGTGGAAAGAAACAGAAAATGCAAACAAAAATGTTGTTTTGGCGCACACGGGGGTGCGTTTTTGTGTTGGAAGTGTGCAAATGAAGATGTTCTTTTTGTTGTTGGACTTTGCGTTGCAACAACAGTTGGAATGGATGGGCTTTGCCTTGCCCGTGTTGGCGCACGTTGGATTTGAAGCAAGGTGTTGGGCGTTTTGCAAAAGATGGAATTTTTGCACCACGTGTGCATGATTTTGTGGCAGTTTGTGGCGCAAGGGCGCAATGCGTGGGTGCGGTTTTGGTGGGGCGTGTGCAAATGTAGATGCCATTTTGTTGTTGGACTTTGCGTTGCAACAACAGTAGGAATGGAAGGGCTTTGTCTTGCCCGTGTTGGCGCACGTTGGATTTGAAGCAAGGTGTTTTGTGGTTGGAAAAATGAGCCATTTTGCCACCACGGGTGTGGGTTTTGACGTGGCAACGTGTTGAAACGGACAAAAAAATCATCCCCCACGGCAGGTGCATGGGGGATGAGAATTGTACTTTGAAGATGTCCGTCTTGCTTACAAAAATTTGTCAGTATTATTTTACAAACTTTTGTTCAACTTTAATAATAAGGTATTTTGCATCAGATGCAAAAGGTCTATACTCCGTTCCGTTGTCTTGCAATCCGTAGAATTCTGCTCCTTCATAGTTGTACCCAAGTTGTGCTGCTTCTGCAAGAGTAATCTTGGATGTACCGATATAAACAACTTTGCTATTAGTTACTGTTACACTGTTGAAGCCCATTGTTTCACAAGCGGTAGTTGTAGCTTGAATTGCTCCCATTACCGTTCCAGCTTCGCCTTCGTATGTTTGAACTGTAACATTGTCTACACTGCAACCAGATACTGCAATAACAGGAGATGGAGAGCTTGCAAATTGTGCAAAGCCAATAAGAGCACCAACTTTCTTTTGACCAATAATAATGGAGTTTTCTACACGACAGTTAGTAAGTGTTAATTTACCACCTGTTGTTACTCTTCCCACAAATGCACCAACATTACCCATGTAGCCACCAATTTGTGCATTGGAAATTGTGATGTTTTCTATTGTGATGATATCACCAGCTCCAACTTCGTAGAACAATCCTCCACCGTAGTCTCTTGGCCAATTGCTTGCATTTTCTTTGCTATCCTCAATCGCCGCCTCTGTGATAGCAATGTTGGATATAACGGCTGGAACTCCACCTGTTTTTGTACTCTTGAGTGTGATAACGTCAGCATTAGTAGAACTAAAGCTCAATGCTGCACCCATCATGTTTAGGTCTGTTGTGATATTAATTTCAATTGTTTTTCCACTATACTTCTTGATATTGTTGGAAATAGCGAATAGTTGTTCTGCGCTTCCTACTGTAACAATAACATGATTGGAATCTGCACTTTCATTTACCCAATCAGAGCTCAGTGTAGCTTCGAAAATAGATCCACTCAAAGAGAACCAGCTTTCTTTGTTGATATCGTCAGCAAGTTCTTGTGGGTAAAGAACGTTGTAGTTGTTGTCTGTGTAGATTACTCTGTTCAAACTGGAATCATAGAAGAAGAACTTTTCCTTGGAAAGGGGTTTGTAGTCTTCAATTTCCAAATTGCATTCGTCCAGCAATGCTTGAACTTGTGCAATGTTTGTGATGCTACCTTCGGGGATGTTTGCAGCCATCAATGCTGTGTTGATTTGTGCAACTGCTTGTTCGTCTACGGAACGGTTTGCTTTTTCGATGAACGTTGTGTAGCCAACAACGGATACTGTTGCCAAAATTGCCAAAATTGCAATTACAACAAGCAATTCAACGAGCGTGAAGCCTTTTTTTGTTTGTTTCATTTTTCTTTTCTCCTATATCTTTTTTTTGTTGGCAAGCCGAGCCAACTTTCGGTTTTTGCAAATTGAAAAAAGCATGCTGTTTTGGCGTGGAAAAACTGCGCAATGGGTGCTTTGTTGCGCCAAAAAGGGTACACGGGTGGGTGTTTTTCCGTGAGCCAAGGCGCACAAGGGCAAAATCCGCATTGAAAAAGTACACAAACGGATTTCCATTGTGTTTGGTGCCAAAGAGCATGCAAAAGCAATATTCTAGCTATTCAACCTGCACAACCGCAAGTATAGGATGCGTTTGTAGAGTATTTTTGAGTGAACCAACTTTGGTTCGAAAGTTTGTTTTGCTGGGCGTTTTGGGTGCTGACGCTTTTTCTTGATGGCTTGGACAATTTTACAAATGGCTTTGGCAGTTTGCACAGCCAAAATGATGGAAGAAACAATGCAAAAGATTGCCAAGATGACCAAAATGAACGTTACGGATGTGAACGCCAACCCGGAAAGTTTGACAGTGCGGTTTGCAAAGGCAATTACCGACTGAAAAATGGTGTCGTGTTGGTGTTCGTAGCAAAATTGCGCAATGTCCACGCCGAAAATGGCAATTGGAATGTACACAACAAGCACAGCGCACAAAACGTAGAAAAGGCCGATGGCAACACGCATTTTTAGGCGATCCAAGCATGCCAAAATGACTGAGCAAGACAAAATGAACACAGCAAGAACTCCGTACAAATTCATGAACCATCACCCCCTTGTTTTGAACTACATAATATACATTATGTGGTGGAATTTTGGCAAAATTTGTTGCGCTAGGCACAAAAACAAAACCCATATTGTTCAATATGCAACACAAAATGCTCAATTTTGACATTTTTTTGCAAAAAGTATTGACACAAGGGAAATAAAGTTGTATTATATAGTATATCTATAACGATATCCACAAAAAATGTGGCCACATAATGTATAATATGTTGCAAATGCAACGACTTGAAGCAAGCGAAGGGGCTTGCCTTTTTTATTAAGCCGACCAAACGTTTGGTGGAATTTGCCACGCAGTCGCACGGAGTGCTTTGTGCTAGCAAATTTTTGCCCACCAAAGTCGGACTTCCAAGGAAGGGTTACTCCGCAACCCTTATTTTAATTTGACATAGCTGGGGAGCCACATGCCCCAGCATCCCCCGTGAGGGCAAAAAGATTCGGTACACGCCCGAACTTTTTGGAGTTTTGTTG
>JAFVYC010000006.1 GCA_017500855.1 Clostridia bacterium
CACTTTATACCCCTTTCGTTCACTTTGTGGGGTATCGTTCAATTATTGATTGGCTTAAAAGAATTATTGATTTTCAATGGATCATGTGATATAATAAACTCAACGATAAATAAGAATTTGACGGAGGCATTTATGAAAATAAATGGTATTGAAACTTCAAGACTTTTATTGAGAGGTTTCACGAAAGAGGATGCTTTGTGGGCATATAGTATCTGGAATAATCCAGAGATGGGACAATATTTACCTGACGAAGCAAAAGAAGAGATAGATGATGAATATTTGAAAATGCTAGAAGGATTGGGCGAGGATGACGAATGTTGTTATTTGATTCCTGTTTTCAAGGATTCATTAGAACGAGTAGGAACATGTAGTTTCATGATAAGTGAAGATAAAAAAGTATATGATATTGCTTATTGTGTACATAAAAATTTTTGGTGTCAGGGTTACGCAACCGAAATCGCTCAAGGAATGATAGATTATGCTCGTGGTCAAGGTGCAGAGAAAGTGACTATTTTTGTGGGGCAGGAAAATGCTGCTTCTAACCGTGTTGCTCAGAAATGTGGTGGAAAAATTGTCAGCGAAAACACATACAAAAAAAGAGGAACAGATATTATCATGAAAGATTACAAATATGAAATTATATTGTAAGTATCTTTTATTAGAATGACAAATTCCAATTTATCGAACTAAAATGGGTGCAAAGCCTTTCACGAAAATGCACCCATAACTCTAAATTTTGCACCTATTTTAAAATGGTATCAAAATTTTAGATTACTCACAAAAAACCTTGCAATTTCTACCACAATTGACTTGCTAAAAACCAAATTTTAGGAGCGAAATAATGGGAAACTACGTAAAACTGATATGCATAGATTGCCACTTGGAACAAATTGTTGAAATTCCACCCGAAGGAACGCTGACGTGCCCAAAATGTGGCCATTTTGCACAAATTCCCGACCAACACCCCAAACTTAACGTGGCGGTGGAAAGCGTGATAGGCTTTTACGGCAAAAGTATTTTGGACGACACGAGAAAATTTTGCCAATTGTTGGAAGAAACTTTGGAGCGAAGTGGCTACTATATCTCTCCCCTCCAAGTGCCTTGGTTTGAAGATTTGAAGATTAATCCACACAAGTATGCACATCTTTCCTCTGCCACACAAAAAGACTACAATGGCTACGAAAATCACTTGATGGAAGCCATCTACGAGGCCATTGGAATTGAAACGGTAAACAAAAGGCAACGTGGGCTTGCCTACGTACCACCAACGCCCCCACTACCAATCAACGCAAAAGAAGTTTCCTTGGATGGCTACACAATTGATTCCACCAAACCAAAACACAAAACAAAAACCGTCAAGCCACCTGCACCCAAGCCTGCATTGGCAACAAAGCCAACCCCCACGCCTTCGCCAACGCCTGTTGCGCAAAGCAAATCTCCACAAATGCAACGATTTGTTTTGCCAAAAGCACGAAGCGCAACTGCCAATTGCGTGGTCAATGCAACCATTTCCGGATGGGAAAAAGGCAAGTACGTGGTTCGATTTAGAATAGGTTACCCATGCCTAGAGGGGGAAAATCCCAAAGATGCCGTGCTGGAAATTTGCCGTTGGGACAGTTCAAGTTCGAAAACACTAAAAACGGCGCACCCCAGCACCACACGTAGAATTTCGGCATCACTCAAAACCTTTGGCGCAAGCAGTTTGATGGTAGAGTTTTCCGACGGAACGCCAAGTTTTTTGGCGGACGTTCCACGCAGTGAGCGCAAGGAACTAGAACAAATTTTGGAAATTGCTCGTTACAACAATCGCACCTAATCAAAAATATCCATTATTTACTATGACTTGCACATGTACTGACTAAAAAGGAGCACTCACCATGGCAGAATTCAGCACACTTGACTACCTAACTCGTGGCATCGAGTGGAACAAGCGTCAAAAGCTAATTGATATGCTTGACCCACCTCAAGACACAATGATGTTCAACTTTCTTATTGTAAAGTTTCTCAAAGACCCATACACAACAGATCAATTCAAGTTGCTTGCCATTCCCAATCACGAAAAACCGGGAGTTTTGGAAGGCGTGCGGGAAAAGTACCGACAGTACTTTGCACAAATCAACAAGACGTGCATAGAAAACGGCATCTACCCATTTTTTGAAGACCCAACCGACCTTAAGGAATGCGAAAGCATGCGTGAGTTTCTCATCCGTGAGTGGCCGGAGTGGCTGATGAACGAAAGGTTCAAGGTAGACAGCTACTACCACTACACACCCCCTGCCTACGACCCCAACGTTCCTTGCCCCTACCACCAAATTTTGTTTGGTGACGACGAATAGGCAAAACACTTGTCAAACTGCAAGGCATAGCCCTTGCAATTTTGCACGAGCTGCAACAGCCTTGCGCTCAACAGCCAAAGCAGTTGAGCAAAAACAATTCAAATTATCAAAAACAGCAAAAAAACGCACCCCGTGGTGCGTTTTTTCTTCATTTTGAAATTGAACTTGAACTACACAACTTGTTTTGCGTTTTCCCATTGCTTTCAAACAGAAACGACATGCACCGCCCTCTGTTTTGGCAAATTTGCCACCACAGGGTGGGGGTTTTGAATTTTCAAGAAGCATACTGCTCTTTTCCGCTTTTGAACTTCAACGACTTGTGCGCATTTTATATACTTCACTGCGTGCTTGCAACTAACGTTGTGCCATTCTAAACTACAATGAGTTTGTTCTTGTCCCTTGATATCTCGCAAAAAGCCACCACGGGGTGGGGGTTTCTTGTGTTTGGTCAGTTTGATGGATTTGAATTGTATATCTCTACGATGAGCTTCACAAGTCTGTACTAAATCAAACAAGTTGCCAAATTTGCCACCACGTGTTGGGGGTTTTGCGCTACTTCAAAATTTTGCGTATTGCCCAAAACTGCATTTTGTGGGGAAGCGCATTGAGTAGCAACAACAATTTGTTGCGATTGATGCTGTTGGCAAACTTTGGCTTTTTTGCGTGCAAAATTTTGTACACCTTGTTGGCAACCTTTTGTGGGGGAATGTTTTTTGCTTCCACACCACCCACAATTTGCTTGAATTTTTCCGCATTGCATTGGTAGATTTGCGTGTTTTCAACAAACCTGTCTAGCGCTGTGGTGGATTTCCCAAGCATGCCCGTGTTGACTGCGCCTGCACGAAGCACGCACACGTCAATTCCCAACAGTTGCAACTCCATGCGAAGAGAAAAAGCGTACTTGTCCAAAGCCGACTTGGTGATGGCGTAGATGCCTGTGAAAGGAAGTGGGTCGAGCGGGGCAAGTTCGCTTGTCGTCACAAGAATTTTGCTACCCCTGCCAAGCAAAGGCAAAAACGTTTTGTTGACGTAGAACACGCCAAACACATTGATTTGGAAAATCTTGTGCCATTGTTCAGTTGGCATTTCCACAAGAGAGTGCATCATGTACACGCCTGCAAAATGCACGATGGCAAACAAACTGTCGGTTGCACTTTGCACCACTTTGAATGCTTGCTCAATTTGCCGTGGGTCGGAAACGTCTGCTTGAATTGGCACGACGTTTGGCTCTGCATCACCCACGGTTTTGTCCAAAGCAAACACCGTGTAGCCACAACTTGCAAACTTTTTGACTGTTTGATACCCCATTCCGCCATAGGCGCCTGTCACAAGAACGTACTTCATACTTTCTCCATTTGCATTGCCTTTTGCAACACATTTTTTTGCTATGATAGCACAATTTGCAACCGGTGTCAACAATTGTTTTCTTCAAAATTATTGTGTTTACCTTTAGAAGAAGTTTACGTAATAAATAAGTTCCCTTTGCTACAACTTTGGCAAACTTGCTTGCAAAAACAGTTGTGTTTACACGCACTGCAACAACTGCCTGCAAACTTTTAGTAAAAATATTGTCTTGTGGAACGCACACAAGGTTTGCAAATTTCTCCACGTGCCAAAAGATGCATTCAAGGGGTTTTCTTTTGCAAAAACAACGGGAAAGGGTTGACAAGTGGCAAGGGAAAATGTATAATGAAACAACAAAGTTCGCAATGGCGAATAGTTGCCACCTCCCTACTAGCAAAAAACAACACTTTGCTGATTAAAAATAAGGAGGAATAGGTAATGAAGAAAATCAAAAATTTGTTCAGCAACTTGAAATCTTTTAACTTTGGTTTGTTTGTTTCTTTGTGTTTGCTTGCGCTTGTACCTGCTGTGTACCAAACCATCAGAACGTTTATTATCTCTACTTCAACGTCGACTGGCGCATTCGACGTTATTGGGCAAATGGAGTGGTTCGATCTTATCAACGAAACACTGCTTGCTTTCTTGATTGTTCCACTCTACTCGGTGCTGAACAAAATATTTCAAAATCATAACGAGCATTTTGGAACATCGGTTTTCAAGGTTGGGCTAGTTGCCTTTGCATTGTACTTTGTGTTTTCTGCAGGAGTGTTCGTGTACGGCGTACACCTGATAAAACTTATGAACCCTGCCGAAATTGATATTGGGTTGGTAAATACATACTTACAGTTGGAAACAATTGCTTTTGTTATTGGCATTGTGAGCCGATTTGTAAACGTGGTTTTTGTTGTGGTTGGAAAACCTCGCAACGTTTATATTTTCCTGATTACCAATGCAGTATTGAGTGTTTTTTGCGATTTTGTGCTAATTCCACAATTTGCCGTTATGGGCGTTGCTCTTTCCAACATTGTTACCAACCTTATTCTTGGTATTGCAGGCATCACATTGCTTGTTGTTCAAAAACTCATCAAACCCACTAGATTTTGCAAAAAAGATTTGGCCATTTTCAAAGAATGGGCAAGAGTTGGTGTTTTTTCTGGATTGCAACAGTTTGTAGACAATATTTTCTACGCTGTTATGATTGGAAAAATGGTAAACATGGTTGCCGAACAAGGTAACTACTGGATTGCAAACAACTTCATTTGGGGTTGGTTACTCATCCCCATCACTGCACTTACGGAGATTATTCGCAGAGATTGCAAGGACGGATACAAGAATTTGAAACAAAGTAACTACTACTTGATTACCTTGTTTGTTGTTGTTTTGTGGACTTTGAGCATCCCTTTGTGGAATGTGTTCTATCAACACGTAGAGCAGCTGGAAAACTACCAAGCAATTTTCGAAATTACTCTCAAATTGTTCCCGTTCTACATTGCCTACGCACTGTGCACAATACCCGACAACATTTTTGTTGGTCTTGGAAACACAAAATACAACATGATCAACTCGTTGATTTGCAATTTGGGATACTACGGATTGTTTTTTGTTTTGTATGTTACAAACGCAATCACAATGACGATGGATGTAATCATTCTTATGTTTGGTTTTGGAAATGTTTTCCACTTGATTGTGTCCTTGGTAGAAGAACGTTACTTTTTCAAAAAAGAACTGCAAAAACTTGAACTCAATACCTAGCACTTTGTGACACCCTGCCCCTTGAACGCCATTGAGCATTCAAGGGTTTTCTTTTGCAAAAACATTGGGAAAGGGTTGACAAGTGGCAAGGGAAAATGTATAATTAAGCAACAAAGTTCGCAATGGCGAATAGTTGCCACCCCATGTTTTGTTCGCAATGGCGAACACGGAGAAGCCATGAAATACATCACAGTTAAAGAAGCATCGCAAAAATGGAACGTCAGCACAAGGCGAGTGCAAATTTTGTGCAATCAAAACCGCATCAAGGGCGCCTACCGTTTTGGCAAGTCTTGGATGATTCCATCCACGGCAGTTTTGCCCAATGCAAGACTCAAAAATCAAGAGCCACACTTGCCAATGCCAAGAAAATCGCCGTTTTTGGACATGACAAACCTGTACAACAAGGCCGGGCATGCCGATGAGTGCGCCGAGATGCTTGTAAACCAACCGGAAGCGCACGCATTGTTCCAAGCGCAAATTGCCTACCGACGTGGGGAAATAGAAAAGGTGTACGAAAAGGCACGCTACTTTTTGCATTCCCACTCGGGATTCTACGCAATTCTTGGTGGGGGCATGCTTCTTGCGCAATGCGCAATTTGGCGTGGTGACATTTTTTTGTGGAAGGAAGCAAAGCAACACATCTTTGAAGCGCCTTGCAAAAACGACCACGACCGTGAACTTGTGTCACTTGCGCTTGCCATCATCGACAGTTCCATCTACGACAACAAGGACTACCCCGAATGGTTCAAAATGGGCAACTTCGAGGCGCTTCCCGCACATGCGCACCCTGCCGCCAAAGTGTTCTACGTAAAGTACTTGTACATGACTGCCTACGCCATTGCAACGGGGCAATTTTCGCTAGACGGGGTGGCAGGTTTGGCATTGATGCGCATGCTTCCCAACGCCATTGAACCACTTGTTTCCCAAGCGGTGGTAGACCAAACCGTGGTGCCGGAAATCTACTTGCGAATGTCGTGCGCAGTTGCCTACCACAACTCCGGCCAAAGGGAAAAAGCCATTGCCCACATGGACAAAGCCATTGCGCTTGCATTGCCGGACGGGATGTACGGCTTGTTGACGGAGTACGTGCGCCATTTCGGCGACTTGTTGGAGCAACGCATTGCCCTGCAAGACCAACGTGCCGTGGATGCCGTCAAGTCGTTGTACAACGTGTACAGCGTGGGCTGGGCAAGGCTGTCCGGTCAAGTCAAGGACAATGCCATTTCCAACTTGGATGCCAAAGACAGGGAAATTGCCAAACTGTGCGCATTTGGATTTACCAACAAGGAAATTGCTTCCATGCTGTACATGTCGGAGTCGACAATCAGCCACGCAATCACTCGCATTCTCAACAAAACGGGGCTTGTGAGCAAAAAGGACTTTGCATTCATTTTGTAGGCGCAACGGATGGGTTTCTATACCTTGCACGCAAGCCCCAAGCAAAAAGCCTTTTTGCATTGCAAAAATTTGCAAAAAAACAACCAAAACAAGGCAACAAAGTTTGCCTAAATCTTGGCAAAAAACAACTACTAAAACTACATAAAATCTGCTATACTTTCCACAAAGCAAGGCGTGTGGCACACACAACGTGCTTGCGCCATACAATGTGTTTGTGGGAGTGTGGCAGATTTTTTTTGTTTGGAGGTGGCAATGAACCAACTTTTTGCAAAAACAAAAGACAACTGGCAAAAGCCAAAGGAAGGCGATTTGTACAAAGTTATTGTTGCTCACGGAAAACAATTTGAAATCTACTACGGTTTCTACGAAGAAATTGACAGGCAAAACCCACTTGCCGAGCCAATGGAAATCTACCCAAACTTTGCAAAACATCCACAGTACACACGTGATGGATTTGCCTTTGCAACGGCAATGCAAACCCCGTGCAAGCACTTTTTGCTGGGCAGGGGGCAAGCCGACGTAGACAACACCTGCATGCATTGCCAACACTACACGGCGTGCGAAGAACTGCTTGGCGTGTGCAAATGCAAACACAACAAAAAACAAATCTAGCCAAAAATGGCTGTTCTAATCAAAAAAAACCGGAGGCAAAACTCTATGAAAAAAACACTCACAACAACACTTATGGCGCTTTTACTTTGTATCTGTTTGGTATTCGGCTTGGCAGGCTGTGGTGCAAACCAAGATGATATTGATACAACCGTAAACACCGCTATCGCTCCCATTTCCGAGCAGATCACCGCAATCAACACTTCTATTGGCGATCTGAAAGCCGTCGATACCGCCCTTGACGGTTACATAGACGCTTTGGAAACAAAGGCAACAGAGCTTGAAGCGAATGACACTTTGGCGGCAGAAGAAATTACGGCAATTAAGGCAACCATTGAAACATTAAAAAACAAAGATACCGAGC
>JAFVYC010000007.1 GCA_017500855.1 Clostridia bacterium
ATTGGAAAGCAAGTTGGAAAAGTTCCGTGACCTAACACCCGAGCAAAACGCCGAAATCTACAAATTTTTGGAAGACAACGGCATCAAAATTGAAATGGTAAAGGATCACACGGCGTTGTACAACAGCGTTGGCGACGTTGCCGTGGACGACCCCGTAAAAATGTACTTGAAAGATATTGGCAAAATTCCGCTACTTTCCAGCGACGAAGAAGCCGTTCTTTCGCAAAAAATGTTGGAAGGCGACGAAGAAGCAAAGCGAAAACTTTCGGAATGCAACCTGCGTTTGGTTGTTTCCATTGCAAAACGCTACGTGGGCCGTGGAATGCTGTTTTTGGACCTTATTCAGGAAGGCAACTTGGGCTTGATGAAGGCTGTTGAAAAATTCGACCACACCAAAGGCTTCAAGTTCTCTACCTACGCAACATGGTGGATTCGCCAAGCCATCACCCGTTCCATTGCCGACCAAGCACGCACAATTCGCATCCCCGTGCACATGGTAGAAACAATCAACCGTCAAGTTCGTGCGCAACGCACACTGTTGCAAGAACTGGGCCGTGAACCAACGGTGGAGGAAATTGCAAACTACATGGGCATCACGCCGGAAAAGGTTGTGGAAGTGCAAAAAATTGCGCAAGACCCCGTCAGTTTGGAAACACCCATTGGCGAGGAAGAAGACAGCGTCTTGGTGGACTTCATCGAGGACAACAAAACTGCTGCCCCTGCCGACGTTGCCGCACGCACAATGCTAAAAGAGCAACTTATTGCCGCTTTGCACAAACTTACCCCACGTGAAGAAAAGGTCATTCGCCTGCGCTACGGCTTGGACGACGGCAAACCCCGCACTTTGGAGGAAGTGGGCAAGGAATTCAACGTGACAAGGGAGCGTATTCGCCAAATTGAAGCAAAGGCGCTTCGCAAACTTCGCAACCCTGCAAAATCCCACAAACTAAGGGAATACTTGAACAACTAGCATGCTGACAAAAAGATTAGAAAAAATTGTGCAAGCCATTCCGCGATGCACGTCCCTTGCCGACGTTGGTTGCGACCATGGCTACATTGGGCTTTCGGCTTTGACGCTTGGCAAGGCAAACAACGTGGTGTTCGTGGACGTTTCCCAGCCAAGTTTGCACAAAGCCAAGCAAAACTGCCCACAAAATTTTGAAAGCAAGGTGCACTTTGTGTGCCAAGACGGCTTGCAAAGTTTGAACGTGGATTGCGCCGTCATTGCCGGAATGGGTGGATTGGAAATTTTGTCCATTTTGAACAATGCCGACGTTTTGCCACAAAAATTGGTGCTTCAACCAATGCGCAACCAACAGGAAGTGCGCAAATTTTTGTGCAAGCACTACAACATCACTTGCGACTACACGTTTTTCGACGGCAAATTCTACGACCTTGTTGTGGCTGAAAAAAGCCCCACGGGTTGTGTGCTGACGGAGGACGAAATTCAGTTTGGCAAAAGCAATTTGGCAACCCCGTGTGCCGATTTTGCGCTGTTTCTTGCCAAGGAACAAGCCAAACTTCAACAAATTCTACAACAATGCAACGACAGCAACGTGCAACACAAATTGCAACGTGTTTCGGCTGTTCTTGCCAAAATACAGGAGGAACTACAATGATTCAAAAAGAAATGTTGCAGTATCAACAAATAGAGTTGCAACTCAACAAAATCGAAAAAGAGTTGCGCCAAAATTCCGCATTTACCGACAGAAAACGCTTCAAGGCGTTGCGTGTGGAAAGTGAAGAAAAAATTTCCAAAATGGACGACCAAGCAAAGGCTTTGCGTGCTCAACTTGCAGTTGCGCAAACAACGCTTTCCGGCATTGCAAAAATTGTGGAAGAACACATGAAGGAAATTGCCGACATCGAAGACGAAGATGAACTCAAGTACATGACAAAGCGTTTGGAAAAACACTTGCAAAAACTTGATGCAACGGAAAAGGAAATTGCAAAAATCATTTCCGAAGGGGAAAAACTCAGCCGTGCTTTCGACGAAATCAACAAAAAGTTGCCTGCAATTTTGAACGGCTACAAAAAGGCCAAGGAAGATTTCGACAAGGCTACCGAAGCAGTAAAACCCCAAGTTGCCGAACTCAAAGCAAAGCAACGTGCTTTGGAAAAAGTTGTTGATGCCGAGCAGTTGGACATGTACAAAAAGTTGGCGGAAGTGCAAAAGGGCAGAGTTTTTGTTCCGCTGAAGGATGGAAACCGTTGTGGTGGTTGCATGATGGAAATTTTCAACGTTGGCAATTCCGACCTGCAAACCAAGGGCTACGTTCGTTGCGAAAACTGTGGCAGAATCATCTATCAAGGCTAGTTTTTGCACCACGTGGTGCCCGTTTTGACAACGTTTTGTTGCAAATTTACCAAATTTTGCAACGCACAAGGAGAGAAGAATGAAGCAAAACAATCCAACTCCAAGCCAGTTTCGCATAGAAGACGAAGTTGTGATGGAATACTTTGGCAACGGTGGACACGTTGTTGTGCCACACGGCGTCAAGGACATTTTCTTCGATGTTTTTTCCTACAACTACCAAATCACAAGCCTCACAATTCCCGGAACAATTTCTTCCGTCACAATTTTTGCTTTTCAAAAATGCATCGGTCTTTTGGAAGCCGTGTTGGAGGAAGGCGTTGGCAAAATTGAATTCAATGCATTTGATCAATGCACTGCATTGCAAAAAGTGGTGCTTCCACAAAGTTTGCAAGAAATTGCAATGTATGCTTTCAGGGGTTGCACAAGCCTTGCGCAAATTTGTTTTTGTGGGACGGAGCAACAATGGAAGGGCATCAACAAGCACGATGGTTGGGACAAGGATTCTTGCAACTACACGGTGGTGTTCAACTACAAGCAACCGTGATTGCACGACTGCAAACGTAGCATTTGATTTCAAAACACGTACAAAACAAAAAAGAGCAAGATACTTCTCTTGCTCTTTTTTTTTGCAAACTGTGCAAACACAACTAATTTTTGTGCAAGCCTGTCTATTTTTTGCAACCAGGTAATTTGCATTTTTCCACACCCGTGGTGGGGTTTTTGCAACTTTTATTGCTGTTTTTTTGCTGTATACTACTTCTGGTGCGACTAGGCACGTGGTTGGTTGTTGTTTGCGCAAAGCTTTGGTCAATGCTTTGCGTTTTTTTCTTTTCTATTTCTTATTTTCCACACACGTGGTGGGGTTTTGGTACGCAATTCCCACGGTTTTTTCTTGGTTTTTGCAGTTTGTGTTGCGCATTTTGCAACAAAAAAAGGCAATGAAGTCCATTACCTAGTTTGTGTCTTGTGGTGTGCTATTTCAGTTGCCCTTATTCATTCAACAAAACATTTATTTTTTTTCTTTTCTATTTCTTATTTTCTACACCCGTGGTGGGGTTTTTTACGCCATTCCCACAGTTTTTTCTTGGTTTTTGCAGTTTGTTTTGCGCATTTTGCAACAAAAAAAGGCAATGAAGTCCATTGCCTAGTTTGTGTCTTGTGGTGTGTTTTTTGCCTTCTTTTTGGCAATTGTTTTGGGAACGACGTCTATCAGCATAACTGCCAAAACAACAAGCAGTCCGCCAACAACCATCGGCACGGAAAAAACTTCCCTGCCCACAACAACTGCTGCAACTGCGCCAATTGGCGATTCCAGCCCAACAATGATGGACGTTTCCGATGCGGAAAGGTAGTTTTGCGCTTCCGTTTGTGCGTAGTAGGCAAAGCCTGTGCCAAGCGCACCCGTAACGGCAATTCCCCACCAACAATTCCCCCAATCAATGGGTGTTGCAACAAAAGTTTGAGTTTCGAAAATCAAAGCCGTTGCAACAAAAAGCACCGTTGCAGTTGCAATTTGCGTGAACGTAATGGTGATGCTGTCGCACTTTTTCAGCCCTGCATCCGTCACAACCATTTGCCCTGCAAAGCACAGTGCGCAACCAAGTGTCAGCAAGTTGCCAAAGGTCACAGTTTCGTCCAAGGCATCCGCTTGGGAAAAGTCTAAGTTCAAAATCATCAAGCCAACAAGCGCCGAAACAACGCCTGCAAGCACAAATTTGTTTGGTTTCTTTTTCAAGAACAACCATGCCACAAACGGCACAATCACCACGTAGCTGGCAGTGAAAAAACCGCTGTTGCTGGGCGTTGTGTAGTTCAGCCCAACAAGTTGCAACGTGAACCCCGCAAAAAGAAGCAAGCCACCAAACCCACCGTAGAACAAAATGGATTTGTTGAACTTCAACTTGCGTGCAAACAGCGCAACAAGCACCAACGTGCCCGTCGAAAATCGCAATGCATTCAGCGAAAAGGGCAGTTGTTCAAATCCGTGTGATAGCAAGTGATCGCTAAGCAAAAATCCAATTCCCCAAACGAAAGAGGTTAGCGAAAGCATCACAAGCGCTTGTGTGTGTTTTTTGTTGTGTTGCATGGTGTCTCTCTTTGTGCAGTTTGAAGCGTTTTGCCACCTACAAAAAAAACGACACAACTAAAATATTAGTCTGTCGTTCAACCTCGGATGGCATGGACACGGGATTTCTCCCACATACGCTCCGTTATTATTTTATATCATTATACAAAAAAAAATACGTTTTGTCAACACGCAAACGAAACTTTCCTTTGATTTTTTGCAAAAACGTTATCTTTCTGAGTGGTTTTGAGCAAAACCCTTTTTTATTTTGCTAATTTTTCAACGTTTTGTTTGTGGAAGGTATTGTGCGTTGCCGACCAACTCCGTTTTGTTTGGCTACTGAATTTTTGAAAAAAATCTCATCCCCCCCACGGCAAAACAGGCAAAAAAAAGTTTGGCGCAATGCCAAACTTTTTTCAAATGGGTATTGGTTTTGTTTTTTGTGCAAATGCAAGTCTTGTGCATACTAGATGATCATTGTCAGTTGAATGCGCTTCTTTTGCAAGTCCACACTCATAACTTTCACGTCCACAACGTCGCCAACTTTCACAACTTCAAGTGGGTGTTTCACAAATTTCTTTGCGGAAAGTTGCGAAATGTGCACAAGTCCGTCTTGGTGAACGCCAATGTCCACAAACACGCCAAAGTCGATGACGTTGCGAACGGTGCCCTTCAACAACATGCCTTCCTTCAAGTCCTTCATTTCCAACACGTCGGTGCGCAAAATTGGTTTTGGCATTTCGTCACGTGGGTCACGGGCAGGTTTTTCCAATTCGGCAACGATGTCTCTCAAGGTGATTTCGCCAATGCCAAGTTCTCTTGCCAACTTTTCGTAGTTGACAATGGTGCGGGAAAGTCCGTGCAGTTTGCCAATTTTGTCGGCTGTGATCTTTTGGCGTTTCATCAACATTTCCGTTGCTTGGTAACTTTCCGGGTGAACGCTTGTTGCATCCAAGGCGTTGTCGCCACCCACAATGCGCAAAAAGCCTGCGCATTGCTCAAATGCCTTTGCGCCAAGTTTGTCTACCTTCAACAATTGTTGACGGTTTGTAAACTTGCCGTGCGCTTCCCTGTAGGCAACAATGTTTTTGGCAATGGTGGAGGAAATGCCGGAAATATAGGTTAGCAACGGTGCGCTTGCTGTGTTCAAGTCCACACCAACCTTGTTCACGCAGTCTTCCACAACGCCGTTCAACGTTTCGGAAAGTTTCTTTTGGTTCATGTCGTGTTGGTACTGACCAACGCCAATGGATTTGGGGTCGATTTTTACAAGTTCTGCAAGTGGGTCTTGCAAACGGCGTGCAATGCTTGTTGCGCTACGTTGTCCCACGTCGAATTTGGGGAATTCTTCCGTTGCAAGTTTGCTTGCCGAGTACACCGATGCCCCTGCTTCGTTAACGATAACGTATTGCACGGGCAAGCCTGTTTCCTTGATGAGGTCAACGATGATTTGTTCGCTTTCTCGGCTGGCTGTGCCGTTGCCAAGGGAAATCAAATCAACTTTGTACTTGGTAATCAATTGCCTGAGAACAAGCTTGGATTGCGCAATTTTTGCAGGTGTGGTGGGCGCTGTTGGGTAGATGACGGTTGTGTCCAACACACGGCCGGTTCCGTCCACAACGGCAAGTTTGCAACCCGTGCGAAATGCAGGGTCCCAACCCAAAACAACTTTGCCAACAATTGGCGGTTGCATCAACAGTTGTTCCAAGTTTTTGCCAAACACGGAAATTGCGCCTTCTTCCGCCTTTTCGGTGAGGGCGTTTCTCACTTCCGTTGCAATGCTTGGTTGAATAAGCCTTGTGTAGCTGTCGGCAACGGCAAGTTTCAACAATGGCGCCGTGTTGGGGTTGTTGCGAACGATAACTTGCTTTTCCAAGTACTGCAAAATTTCTTCGTCCGGCGCAACAACTTTGACGGTAAGCACCTTTTCCGCTTCGCCACGGTTGACTGCAAGCACACGGTGACCAGCCATTTTCAGCACGTCTTCTTCGTACTTGTAGTAGTTTTCGTACACGGTTTTTTCTTCCGGCTTTTTTGCCACGGAAGAAATTTTGCCCTTGCGGAAAGTCATGTCACGAATAACTTTGCGGTAGTCGGCATTGTCGGAAATGTGTTCGGCAATGATGTCCAACGCACCTTGGGCAGCATCCTTCACAGTTGCAACGCCCTTTTCTTCGTTGATAAATTCCTTTGCAAGTTCCTTGATGTTTTTGTCGGTAAGTTGCAACAAAATGATGTTTGCAAGTGGTTCAAGGCCCTTTTCCTTTGCCACAATTGCACGAGTTTTGCGCTTGGGGCGGTAGGGACGGTACAAGTCGTCCACGGCAACTTGGGTTTCGGCGTTTTCAATTGCAAGTTTCAATTCGTCGGTAAGTTTGCCTTGCTCGTCGATACTCTTGATAACTTGTTGCTTCTTTTCTTCCAAATTGCGCAGGTACGTCAGCCTGTCGAAAAGTTTTCTCAACTGTTCGTCGTTCAAACTGCCTGTTGCTTCCTTGCGGTAACGGGAAATGAATGGAATGGTGTTGCCTTCGTCAATCAGTTCAACGGCTGCGTCCACTTGCCATTTTTGCACGTCCAGTTCCTGTGTCAGTTTCAAATTGATGTCCATATTTGATGCTCCAAACAAAAAAATCTTGTTGCAGTAGTTCAACTGCACAACATATAAATTATACTAAAAAAACGCACTTTTTGCAATAGTTGGCACGCACTTTGTTGACAATATTTTTGCCACGTTTTGATTTGCTCTTTTTTTGCAGTTGACAACTTGCGCCGTTCCGCAAGGAAACTCCCCCGAAGTACCCTCGCACCAAAGTTTTTCGCCCACGTGTTGCCACTTTTGCAACAAAAATGCGCCCCAAAGTTTGGGGCGCACAAAGTTTTTGTGGTTTAGTAGATGAAAATTTTGCTCTTCAAGTAGTTTTCCAAATCGGCAATGGCAATGCGTTCTTGTTGCATTGAGTCACGGTCACGTACCGTCACGCATCCGTCGGTTTCGGTGTCGAAGTCCACAGTGATGCAGAATGGTGTGCCAATTTCGTCTTGACGGCGGTAGCGTTTGCCAATGCTTCCTGCTTCGTCGTAGTCGCAAGCAAAGCACTTCAACAACTTGTGGTAAAGTTCCGTTGCAGGGCCACTGAGTTTTTTGGAAAGTGGCAACACGCACGCTTTGATGGGCGCAATTTCGGGGTGCAAGTGAAGCACAACACGTGTGTCGCCTTCGCCAACTTCTTGTTCTTCGTAGGCATTTGCCAAGAAAGCCAAAAATGCACGGTCGGCGCCAAGGCTTGGTTCAATAACGTAGGGGATGTACTTTTCGCCTGTCACGGGGTCGGTGTACTCCAACGTTTCGCCACTTACTTCTTGGTGTCTGCCAAGGTCGTAGTCGGTGCGGTCGGCAATGCCCCAAAGTTCGCCCCAACCAAATGGGAACTTGACTTCGAAGTCGGTTGTTGCCTTGCTGTAGAAGCACAATTCGTCGGGGTCGTGGTCACGCAAACGAAGGTTTTCTTCCTTCATGCCAAGGTCAAGAAGCCATTGCTTGCAAAAGTTCTTCCAGTAGTCGAACCATTCAAGGTCGGTGCCGGGCTTGCAGAAAAATTCCAATTCCATTTGTTCAAATTCACGTGTGCGGAAAATGAAGTTACCGGGTGTGATTTCGTTGCGGAAAGATTTGCCAATTTGACCAATACCAAATGGAACCTTGCGCCTTGTTGTACGGCAAACGTTTTTGAAGTTTACAAAAATGCCTTGCGCTGTTTCCGGGCGAAGGTACACCGTGGAAGTTGCGTTGTCGGTAACACCAATAAAAGTTTTGAACATAAGGTTGAACTTTCTGATGGGTGTGAAGTCGCACTTGCCACAAATTGGGCAATGAATTTGGTGTTCCACAATGTAGGCAGACATTTCTTCGTCGCTCATGGATGCAACTGTGGAAGGCAAATTGTGTTTTGCTTGGTATTCTTCAATGAGGTTGTCGGCACGGTGACGGGATTTGCAACCTTTGCAGTCCATCAATGGGTCGGAAAATCCACCCAAGTGTCCGCTTGCTTCCCAAGTTCTTGGGTTCATCAAAATTGCCGAATCAATACCAACGTTCAATGGGTGTTCTTTCACAAATTTTCTGTACCAAACTTGCTTGATGTTGTTTTTCATTTCCACGCCAAGTGGGCCGTAGTCCCACGAGTTGGAAAGACCGCCGTAGATTTCGCTTCCTGCGTACACAAAACCTCTGCCTTTTGCAAGGTTAACAAGTTTGTCCATTGTAAGTTTTGACATAGTTTATCTCCTGAAAAATGGTGTAGTACAATTCTAGTTTTTTGTTGCGATTTTGTCAAGTGAGTAGCGCCCAAACATCAAAAAATGTTTACATTTTTTTTGCAGGATGCCACTTTTTGCAACAAATTTGTGGCAAATTTCCCAGGGCAAAAGTTTTTTGCAAATTTTTTTCAAAGTTTCTTTGTTTTGTTTACTTTTGACAGGCAAGTGTGGTATAATGGTACTACAAATATTGGCGCACAGCGCAAAGGAACATTAAATGCAAAAAGAAATTCTTTCCAAAGTTATTTTGCTAGACAACAAGGGGCACTTGCAAACTGCAGGCTACGCCAAGCGATTCAACTTTGAGTACAACAAAGCCAATGCAAAACGCCGTCCTTTTTCCTTGAAGGAGTGGGACTTCTACCAAGTTTTGTGTGGAAGCAAGGTCATTCAATTGACAATTGGGCACGTTTCCTACTGCTCGCAAGTTTCCGCAAGCATCATCGACTTGGAAACAGGTCAACGCAGGGACGTTTCCAGCACCAAGTTTTTGCCCAAAAAACTACCCAAGCAAATGCCCACCCATCCGGAAAAACCGCACGTTTTACAGTACTTTCGCAAAAACATGCACATGCAATTTTCCGTGGAGGAAAAACAGCGCAAACTGACTTTTTCCTGCTTCGACAAACTGGGTTTGCGTGCGGAAATTGACCTGACTTTTACCAACGTTGGCAAAAACAAGGAAAAAATGGCAATTGCAACACCTTTTGCAAAGGCTCGCCAATGGTACTTGAACTACAAGGAAAATTGCTTTGTTGTTAACGGCGTTTGCCAAATAGACGACATGTTCGTGGAAGTTGTGGATGGCAACGGACTGCTTGATTGGGGCAGGGGCGTTTGGCCACGCAAGCACGGTTGGACGTGGGGCAACGGAAGCACCGTTGTGGACGGCAAGCACTTTGGCTTCAACATCGGTTGGGGCTTTGGCAACACATCCAACGCAACGGAAAACATGTTTTTCTACGACAACAAGGCGTACAAACTTGGCACTGTCACCAAAAAGGTGCGCAAAAACGGCAAAATTCGCTACCAGGACGAGGACGGCAAGTTTGTTTTTGACATGACGCCGACGTTCGACAACTTCACGGAAACCAAGGCGCCGTTTGTTCACAACACCTGCCACCAAGTGTTTGGAACGTGGCAAGGCAAGGTGCAACTAGACGACGAAACGATCTTGGAAATTCCACCCTTCGTTGCCTTTTGCGAGGAAGCCAACAACAAATGGTAACAATGCAAAAACCCTACCACGTGGTAGGGTTTTTTTTTGAATTTGTACTGATTGCCTTGCTTTTTTGGTTGTAAAAAACTTTGTTTGCAACAACTGCCTCAAATGTCAGCATTTTGGCGCTGTCCAATGGGCGAACCATAGCAAAAACCCACCCCCGTGGTGGGCTTTTCTACATTTTTTGGTACTTTTTCTTTGTTGCTTGGCCACCACGCAAGTAGCGTTCCGCCCAATTGTTGTTCAACACTTTTGTGACAAGCAAGAACAACTCTTTGTTTAGCAGGGGTAGCCTTTCCGTCAAGTCTTTGTGCGCTGTAGATTTGCTGATGCAAAACACCATTGCCACGTTTCGTACCGTGCAATTGTGTTGCACAACGTAGCACGCAACGTCCATCACTCTTTCTTCGATGTAGTCTTTCACAACGTCTCCATTTGCTATTTGTACAATGTATGCACGTCTAGGGGCAACTATGCAACAAAAGTCGCATTTTGCAAATTTTTGCAAAAAAAAGTGGAGAACGTAGGTTTTGTGTCACGTCCGTTCTCCATTCAGTTTTGTGCGCATATATTTTGGTGTTGTTGCTACTTTTGTGTTTTGTCCCACAGGTTGTACCTTTCGGGGTGCATGATTGCATTGGCAAACTTGTTGGAAATGCCGGGGTACTGTTCGGAAAGTTGCTTCAAAACTTTTTTCATGCTTTCCCTTTCGGTGTGTTTGTTTGCAGGGCAAGGGTTGTGAACAACGGGCAACGTTCTTGCAAGTGGCACAATGTCCCTTTCCTCAATGTAGATCATTGGTCGAATGAGCGTCACGTCCATCCTGCTCATGTAGGACTTTGGTTGGAACGTGGAAAGCCTGCCTTCGTGGAACAAACTGAGCATAAAGGTTTCCACAACGTCGTCCTTGTGGTGTCCCAGTGCAAGTTTGTTGAAGCCACGAGC
Source organism: Clostridia bacterium (assembly GCA_017500855.1). Classification (GTDB taxonomy): domain Bacteria; phylum Bacillota; class Clostridia; order Christensenellales; family CAG-314; genus Fimimonas. The sequence continues at coordinate 10,870 of JAFVYC010000007.1, forward strand.
AACAATTTCCGTGTTGAGTGCGCCACGACGCATTTTTGCGCACAAACTGCAAGGGTTCTTTTCCTTGCGTGCATCAAAAATAATTTCGGCAATGTCGGTTTTTACCACGTGGTATTCCACGCCAATTTTTTGGCAAAACTCTTGGATGGGCTTGTAGGCATCTTGACTAAATCCCATGTCGATTGTAATGCCCATAAGTTGGAATTGCTTGTCGGAAAAACGCTGAAATGCTTTTAGCAGTTGCAGTAGCACAAGGCTGTCCTTGCCCCCGGAAACTCCCACGGCAATTTTGTCGCCTTCTTCTATCATGTTGAAATCGTTGATGGCTCGCCTCATCAGCGAAAGCAGTTGTTGAATTGTCATTTGTCACCTGCAAAATTTTGTTGCTTCTATTTTATTGCACAATGCAAGTTTTTTCAAGCGTTTTGCGCAAAGTTGGCAAAGTTTGGCAAAAAAAAGGTAGCGCCGGGAAAAATTTCAAAAAAATTTTAAAAATAAGTAGGAAAAATTACTAATTATTGTTGACAAGGGCAAAAAAGTGTGGTAGAATATAGTCACAAAGGAGAACGAGAGATGAGATATTCCAAACAGCGAGAAACGGTGTACCAAACACTCAAATCAATGTGCTCTCACCCCGATGCATCGCAAATCTACCAACTTGTTCGGGAAAAAATCCCCAACGTAAGTTTGGGCACGGTGTATCGCAACCTTGGCGAATTGTGCCAAGCAGGGCTGGTGCACAGGGTAAGTGTGGAAAACTCCGCCGAACGCTTCGATGCCCGCACCGACCAACACGCACACTTTGTGTGCCACGGATGTGGTTGCGTTTCGGACGTCAGTTTGGAAGACATCACCGTTCAACACGGACTGGATGGTGTTAGCCATTGCAAGGTTGTGTTGTACGGAACTTGCGACCAATGTAGAAACAAAAAATAACAAAAAAAAAGGAGACTATCAACATGAAAAAATGGATTTGTACAGTTTGTGGCTACGTTCACGAAGGCGAACAAGCACCGGAAGAATGCCCTCTTTGCGGAGTTGGCCCCGACCAATTTGAAGAAGTAGTAGAATTACAATAGAATTCAAAACAAAAGGAGAACGTAAAAATGAAATTTGTATGCAGTGTATGCGGTTATACTCACGAAGGTAGCGAAGCACCCGATTTTTGCCCACTTTGCAAAGCAGCAAAGGAAAAGTTCGTGGCTCAAGCAGGCCAAAGAAGCTGGGCTGCTGAACACGTTGTAGGCGTTGCACAAGGTTGCCCACAAGACATCATCGACGACCTCAGAATGAACTTCGAAGGCGAATGCTCGGAAGTTGGCATGTACCTTGCAATGGCAAGAGTGGCTCACCGTGAAGGCTACCCCGAAATTGGTTTGTACTGGGAAAAGGCTGCTTGGGAAGAAGCAGAACACGCAGCAAAGTTTGCCGAACTTCTTGGCGAAGTTGTGACCGATTCCACAGCAAAGAACCTTGAAATGCGCATTGATGCAGAAAACGGCGCAACACTTGGCAAATTCCAACTTGCAAAGCGTGCAAAGGAACTCAACTTGGATGCAATCCACGACACAGTTCACGAAATGGCTCGTGACGAAGCACGCCACGGCAAGGCATTCGAAGGCTTGTACAACCGTTATTTCAAGAAATAAATTGTGTTGTTGAAGCAGTGTGTGGCAATCATTCATTTGCCAACTGCCAACACAAAGCAAAAACAAAGTAACACAAAAACTCCAACCACGTGGTTGGAGTTTTTTGATTTTGCAATGGTGTTCTACAACGTGCATTTGTGGTTGCACCGTGATTTACAACTGCATTCTACAAGGTGTTGTAGAAGTTTTCCTCGTTGCGTTTTGCATTTGCATTGCGCAATGAGTTGCTGGTGTAATGCAAATTATGCTTTTGCATTGTGTTTCCTACATTTGCACTAAACAAAGCGTATTTGCGTTTACAATGTGTACTGCATTTGTGAATGCATTGCAAAATTTCGTTTGCAGTTGTTTTCTACGTTGCTTTTGTGATTGCATTGCGCATTGTTTTTTTTGCGTACACTCACAATGTGTTATTCTGGATGCATGTTGCAACGTATTGCCTGTGTGTTCTACAAAACCAGTAGCCAAATGAACAATACGGCATGGAGTAGAAAAGCAAGGAAACCGCAAAGCAAAAAGTACCAATGCTTTGTTTTGTGCTTCAAGCCGAACAAGCCGAAAACTGCGCCAAGGCTACCGAACAGCCAAGTGAACAAAAGCAGTACCCATTCGGGGATGCGCCACAAGCGTTTTGTTGCGCAGTACTTGTCGATGCCGTACAGCAAAAATGTCACAAAGCTGATGGACAAGTAGGCAATGCAAAAAATTTTGATGATAAGTTCTTGATGTTGTGAAATGAATTCTAGCATAGGTCCTTAGATGTGTTGCGTTTGCAACGGTGTTTCTGCAATGGTGCAAACAAATGCCAAGAGGGGTGCAAAAAAGTGATGTTTTGGCACACGGGGTGGCGGTTTTGCGTGCAAACCCATTGTTTTGGGGGTGTGATTTGGTGTTTTTTCAAAACGGCAACCACGTGGTGCAAAATTGCAACAAGTTGCCAATTGTTTTTGGGGTAGAGTTGTGGTTCAAACTGGGAAATTTGCAACCACGGGTGTGTGTTTTTGCAAGAAAAAGCGTTTGCCTAGTCGTTTGCCAGCACAATGGTGCAAGTGACGGGAGTGTTTTCAATTTTTTCTTGCAATGCTTTGCGTTGCTCTTCAGGCAGGCTGTACATGGACATCATTTTGTACCTGTCTTCAGCAGAAATTTGCTTGCCCTTGTCCACGTCGGCAACAACGCCGTTGTATTCTTCGTTGCCACACTTAATGGCGATTGTGTCGCACTTGTCGATGTAGTCGAGGTAGGGTGTGTCTACAACGCAAATTTTGCCTTTTGTTTGTAGCAATTGCCATTGTTCTTGGTCTACTTCCACAACAAAGTGTTCAACAA
>JAFVYC010000008.1 GCA_017500855.1 Clostridia bacterium
GCTGCATCGGGGCCTTGCGCACGGCGAAGACCAAACTCCAACACGCTACCGGGGTGCGCTGCGTGGCAAACACGGCGAGCCTTGGTTGCAATGAGAGTTTGGAAGTTCAAAATGTTCAAAAGCGCCGCTTCAATTAGTTGCGCTTGGCAAATGGGCGCAGTGACAATCATCATTGGCTCATACGGGAACACAACGGTGCCTTCTTCCACGGCACGGATTGTGCCTGTGAACTTGAAATCTGCAAGCCAAGCCAAAAATTCTTCGTTGAAACTGCCCGTTGAACGCAAAAATTCAATGTCGTCGCTGGAAAAATGCAAGTTTTGGATGTACTCTACGGCTTGTTCCAAACCTGCCGAAATGCAAAAGTTGCTTTCGTCGAAGGGGCGGAAAAACAAGTCGAAAGTGGCAACTTCTTCCGTTTTGCCTTGCAAAAAGTAGCCGTACATCATTGTTAGTTCGTAGAAATCCGTTAGCAAAGTTAGGTTTCGCATACTATTCCTCCGTGTTGTTGGCTTGCGCCTTTTTTTGTTGTTTTGCAAGTTTTTCTGGGTCAACCCATTCTACAAGCCCTTCCACACCGTAGTCACGGTATACTTTTGGTGGGAACAAAAGCAACAAGAAAGTGTTGAGTTTGATTGTGTGGGTGTGACCGCAATTGCAGGTTGCCGTTGTTGGTGCGCTGTTGTCCAAATTGGGGTAGTTTTTGTTTGGGTACACTTTGAACACAACAAGCATTGCGGAAAATGCGTAGAAAATTACTGCAAGCACAATGCCGTTGGCAATTCCGTCGGCAATCCCCCACTTGATAAGAGAAAACGTTGCAAACACAAAGCACAAAACTGCAAGCACAAGGAACACAAAAAATTGCATTTTGCTTTGTTGTTGCTTTGTTTGCCAATTGTCAACTTGCATGCGACTGCCACACGTTGGGCAGTACAGTTGCAATCTGTTTTGTAGCGACCAAATGCCAAGCGCACTGTACACGCCAAGAAGTGCAAGGAAGAACCCTGCAATGAAGTTGGATTCGCCACCCAAAACAAACAGCACCACTGCAAGGGAAAGGGCAACGATGCTTACGCCAAGTAGCACGAAGCGAGATGTTTTTACTTCCTGCAACTCTGTTTTGAACAGTTTGCTGTACAGTTTGTGGATGTCCTTGCGGTAGATTTGTGAAAGCGTCCACAAACCAAGGATGATGGTAAACACCGAAACAAGTTGGGAAATTTTGATGTCCGTTTCCCAAGTGCCAATGTACAAAAACAAACTGTCGGAACGCAAACCTTCTACAAACAAACGCACAATGCCGTAGTAGATGCCGTAGAATGCCGTTGTCCAACCAAGTTTGTAGTGCTTGTTGGGCATCAGCACAAACACGCAAATCAAAAATCCAATAAGCGTGCAAATGCTTTCGTAGAAGAAAGTTGCTTGGTACCAACCACCCAGCCTGTCGATGTACACAGCGTAAGGGAAAAACTGCAAATTGGGGTTGGAAACAAGGTTACCGAATGCTTCCTGATTGACAAAGTTGCCCCACCGTCCAATGCTTTGCGCAAGGAAAAGCCCGGGCATGATGCAGTCGCCAACAATGCGAAAATCTTGCTTGCGAATTTTTGCCACCAAAACAGCCGTTAGGTAGCCCAAAATTACGCCACCGTAGATGCCCAAACCACCGTTGCGGAAGTTGAAGAAAGTGGACCAATCGGCAACTTGCCCCGACCAAGGGAAAATGTACACGTACAACCTTGCGCCAAGCACACCCATTGGGATGACTGCAAGAGCGTAGATTGTGATGTCGTAGGGGTCGTAGCCACGTTTTTTGAAGTACAAACCACCAATCAAAATTGCCAAGCACATGCCGGTGGTGATGATCAAGGCGTACAGATAGATGGGGAAACCGAACACAAAAATTGCCGGATTGCCCACGGGACCTGTGCCATAGCCAAACATTTCGGTGCCAAACTGAACACCACAAAGATTTGTTATCAAAGTTTTACCTCGGATTGTAGATTTTTTTGCAAATAATATTATACTCTCTATGAATAATATTGTCAATAAACGCACCTACTTACAACAAGAAATTTTTTGTTGTTTTTTTGTTGGAAAGGCAACGGCGTGGGTGCATAAAACCAAGTTTGAACTGAATTTAGCAAAAAATTTGTGCAAAACGGGCAAACGGCTTGTGTTGCAGGGTGGGCAAAATTCAAACCATTGCTACAAACACAAAACGTACGTTCAAAATGCAAACTGCCAATTTTGCGTTGAAGCAAGGTAGACCACAGCTAAAGCGACATCACGTAGCGACAAAGGAAAAACACGTTGAACACCCAAGGTTTGGCATTGGAAGGGTTGCAAAAATCATTTGAACGTTTAGTTTTGAAAAGGAATTTGCGCAAAACAAAGTTGTGGCAAAAGGATGAATTGCGTTTTGAACAAACGCACCACTTGCAACAAGAACATTCCGCCCCAAAGCAGTTTGGTGGTTGCAAAAAAAAATCATTCAATCGGCATTTGCAAAAAGTTTTTTTACAAAATGGCAAATAAGTGTTGAAATTGCACCTTGAAATGTGATATAATAGTATATCAAACAAACGACTTGTGAAAAATCGCAGGAGAAACATGAAAGAACAAAAGCAACCAAGTGCAAAGCAAGTTGCAAAACAGCAAAAGGCGCTGGAGAAACAACAGCAAAAAGCCCTTCGCAAGCAACAAAAACTTGACAAAAAGCACAAGGAAAACAAACATAGTCGCAAAACGGTTGTGGAGCGTGCAAAACGCATCCGTCTTTTTGCGTTGGAAAAAGAAAAAAACAGCGTGGAAAACACCATTTTGGCGCTTGCAAAAAAGCAGGGCGACAACAAAAAGTGGTACAAGTTGGACAACGCTGCGTTGATGTACCCACTGGTTGCCAGCAGGGAAAGCATTTCCATTTTTCGCCTTGCCGTGCAACTGAAACAGCCCGTTGACCCTGTTAAACTGCAACTTGCAGTAAACGACATCTACACACGTTTCCCCACCATGTGTGGAAGTGTGAAGTACGGCTGGTTTTGGCCCTACATCGACAAACCTGCAACGCCAATTGTTGTGCAAAAACAAACAAAAGTGCCGGGACGTCCCATGAAAGTAGACACAAAACGCAGTCAAATCCGTGTGAACTACTTCCAAAACCAAATTGCTGTGGAATTTTTCCATTCGGCAACGGACGGCACGGGCGGGTTGATATTTTTGAACTCTCTTTTGCGTTGCTACTTCAGGCACCTTGGCATAGAAACGGAAAAGGTAAACTGCTACGACCACAGGGACGTGCCCGACCTTTCGGAAATTAGAGATAACTTTGCAAACATTGCCGTTGCAAAAAATCCACCACCTTGCCCACCCGTTGTGCCATCCAAAGTCATCAACGGCACGTTTGCCAAAAACAAACGGTACGTTACCGTGCGTGGCGTGTGTAGCGCAAGCCAATTGCACCAAATTGCAAAACAGCACAATGCCACCATCACGGAGTTTTTGGGCGCTGTGCAACTGCTTGCTTTGAACAGGCTTGCCCAAGTGACCAACACCAAGGACGAAAGGCCAATTCGTGTGCTTGTGCCAGTGAACTTGCGCAAAATCTATAACGTGGAAACGGTGCGCAACTTTTCCAGCTACATTTTCTACCAGTACAACGGTCAACAAAACTTGGACGAAGTTATTGCCGACATCAAAGCCCAAGCCAAGGAGCAGTTGACGGACGACTACTTCCGTGGCATGGTAAGCTACAACTACAACAGCGGAAACATGCCAATTTTGAAAATTGTGCCACTTGCTTTGAAAAAACTTGTGCTGAAAGCCATTGTGAAAAACCGTGGCGACGGCATTGTCAACTGTTCGTCCCTTTCTAACCTTGGCGTTGTGAAGGCGCCCAAGGAATTTGCCGAACACGTTGTGCGCTACGAGTTTATGCTTGGCAAACCTGCCAAAAAAACCAACAATTTTACCGTTGCAACCTACAACGACGTGTGTGTGATTTCCATCACAAACATTTTTGCCGAAAAGGATTGCGAAAAATTCTTCTTTACTACGCTTCAACAACTTGGTGTTGACCTTGCCGTGGAAAGTGACATTTGGGAGGACGTGCAATGAAGTACTGTGCCAAATGCAAAGTTAACGTGCACCATCAACTGAACAATTGCCCGTTGTGCGGAAGTTACTTGGAAGAAAAACACAACAACGACAAGTGCACAATGTACATCGAAATGGACAACATTGTGAAGTACCCAATTTTGAAAGAAAAGCAAACGTTTGGATTTTTCCACTTCAAGTTTAGTGGAATAATGCTGGTTTTGATGCTTGTTTCGGTGTTGTTGAACATTTTTTTGTCGCCACAGTACCATTGGTCGGCGTATGTGGTTATTGCAAGCGTGTTTGTACAACTGTGCATCATCAACCCCAGCAACCTCAAAACAAAATTGGTAAAGCAAATCAAAATTGCGCTACCCGTGGTTGCCATTTTGGCTGTTGCAATGGAATTTTGCATTTGCAATTGGCAGTTCAAGTGGTTTACCGTTGAGTACGTTATTCCGTGGTTTTTTGTTGCCAGCATTGTGCTGATGGACTTTTTGATTGTGTTCTTGCGCAAACAAAACAGAGAGTTGTTTTCCACGTTGATGTACTGCACGTTTGGCGCAATGTTGCCACAAATTGCCTTGTGGATTGCCCAAGCGTTGAGTTGGTACACGCCCAAAACCGTTGTGTGCATTGTTGTGTTTTTTGCAAGCCTTGCCAACTCGGCAATTGTGTTTATTGTGTGCGCAAAGTCGCTAAAAGAAGAAATGGAAAGGCAACTTTCCGTGTGATAATCCCCCTACATTCTATTCTTTGGAGGTTACCATGAAAAACAAAAAATTTAGTTTACTGAAAATTACTACTTTTGCTCTGCTTGCAACAATTGTGCTGTTCGTTGCGCTGTACTGCATTTTTGCACAGCAAATTGTTGACATGAACCAAGTGCCGGACGATTCGGGGCAAAACATTGCCCAGGGGTTGGGTTTCGTTGTGGTTTTGGTGCTTATGATCTACGCATGCGGGTACGGTGCAATTGTGCAACTTGTGTTTGGCATTTTGTTTGCAACTATAAAAAAGCACAAAGGGCAAAAAATTTCCATGATTGTGTACCTTGTGTTGCACGCAATTTTTGTGCCGGCATTGCTTTACGTCGTTGTTCTGTTGCTGGCAACTTTCAAATTGCCTTGGTTGGTGGTTGTTGCAACCGTTGCCGTTGTTGGACTGACACTGTTCAACCTTGTGCTGACATGTTTGGCACTTGCATCGCACAAAAAAGCAATACCGGCACTTGACTAAGGTTTGCGGTGGAAGGAAAATTCCTTCCACCTTTTTTTTGCCATTTGTTGCACAAAGCGCCGTTTTTCCACACACTGGGTGGGGGTTTTGCCCCTGTAAAACCCTCTCAGTCACCTATGATGACAGCTCTCCCAAAGTGAGAGCCAAGATGCTCAAATAGACTGAACACTCAACGAACCTACTGCTTGCTCTTTTATTATTTATACGTAATGTTTGGGTTGTTTTCCAAAGTGAGAGCCAAGGTTGTTTCTATACCAAGAACATTCAATACACCTGTGGTTTGCTACTTTGCTTTTTCCAAGTACTGGGTGGAAAGTTTCCAACAATGAGAGCAAAGGTGCTTCAATACAGAGAACATTCAACAAACCTACTGCTTGCTACTTTATTATTTATACGTATTGTTTGAGTTGTTTTCCAAAGTAAGAACCAAGGTGCTTCAATACAGAGAACATTCAATACTTTTTCCGTTTGAACTTTTACTTTTTCCATACACGGGGTGGGAGTTTTGCGCATCATAGGTTTAGAGCAGTCAACAATACTTGGCTCTTTGTTTTCTATTTATTCTAGAGTTCAATTAGTAGTACTCGGCTCTCTGTTCTATTTATTCTAGAGTTCAATTAGTAGTACTTGGCTCTCTGTTCTATTTATTCTAAAGTTCAATTAGTATTACTTGGCTCTCCCTTTGGGAGAGCTGTCGGCAAAGCCGACTGAGAGGGCTCAATTCTCAAACAATAAATTACATCGAGGTAAAAAAATGTCAATTCCCAAAGACAACGGTCAACTGCAAAATGCACGAAGGCTTCGCCGAGAAATGACTCCACAAGAACGCAAACTTTGGTACCTTTTTCTCCGCAAGTATCCCGTAAAAATCTACAAACAGCGAATTATTGGCAGGTATATCGTGGATTTCTATTGTGCATCCGCCAAGGTTGTAATTGAATTGGACGGTTCGCAACACTTTGAAGCACAAGCTGTAGCCTACGACGCTGATCGTTCGGCATTTTTGTCGGCGCAGGGATTGCAGGTTTTGCGCTTCACCAATTTGCAAGTAGACAAAAAATTTTCTGCCGTTTGTCAACAAATAGATGTTACAATCCAAAATCGTTTGTAAAACCCTCTCAGTCACCTATGGTGACAGCTCTCCCAAAGTGAGAGCCAAGGTGCTCAAATACAGAGAACACTCAATAAACCTACTGCTTGCTCCTTTATTATTTATACGCATTGTTTTGGTTGTTTTCCAAAGTGAGAGCCAAGGGTTGTGGTTGGTTGACAGGTTATGTAGTTTACGAGCAGTTTGAGGAAGATACCCTCTCAGTCGGCGTTGCCGACAGCTCTCCCAAAGGGAGAGCCAAGGTTCTTCAATACAGAGAACATTCAATACACCTGTGGTTTGCTACTTTGCTTTTTCTATGTAGTGGGTGGAAAGTTTCCAACAATGAGAGCCAAGGGGCTTCAGTGCCGAGAACAAGCATCATTTTACAGTTCGAACTTATGCTTTTTTTACACACGGGGTGGGGGTTTTGCAAATTTGATGGCAAAATAGTTTGCCACATTTTCAAGCGACTTTGCGTTGAAAAGCCCCAAATGCTTGGCAAAATTTGTTGGCAAGGAATAGAAAACTCAAAAACAGTCAACACTTGCACCACGACACACAATTTGCACAAACTACATAGTCTATTCTAGAGATGTGTACAACAAAACCGTGTCGAAAGGAGCGAAACGGCTGTGATAAAAAGAGGAGAAGTGTACTACGCCGACTTGAACCCTGTGGTTGGCAGTGAGCAAGGTGGAATACGCCCCGTTGTTGTGCTTCAAAACGACGTTGGCAACAAGTACAGCCCCACCATCATTGCGGCGGCAACAACAAGCAAACTTACCAAAGCAAAATTGCCCACGCACATTGCGCTTGCCAAGGACACTTGCCCCTTGCCAAGAGATTCCGTTGTGCTGTTGGAGCAAATTCGCACCATAGACAAAAGCCGAATAAAAGAAAAAATTGGCACCTTGCCAAGCAACGTTATGCAACAAATAGACGATGCATTGCTTGTTAGCCTTGGGTTTTTCAACTGAAAGCCCCGAGGCTTTTTGTTTTGCCATTTTGTGCGCAAAAACTTGGCTTTTGCTTAACAAATTTGAAAAACCCTATTGACAACACGCCTTGCAGGGTGTAGAATATTGTTACAACAAACAAAATTGTTTGTTAATGAAGTTTTGCTTGGCACATTGCTTGCCCAAATGCAACCACTTTTTCAAACGGATTGCAAGCAGGACCGTACCATATGAATATTCAATACAATATTGTTTAAGCTGGGGAATTGTTATGACACAAAGAAGCAAACTGATACTTGTTGAATGCGCTATCCTTGCTGTTTTCTTTCTTTTTTGCACTGTACAGCTGACGTGCTTTAATATCGGCGAAGCAAGTGCTTCCCCCGTGTTCCCTGCTGAATTTTTATTTTTGGTATTTTGGGGAAATTCCGTTTTTCAGTTTGTGCTGAGTTTGAAAGAAACAATCTTTAGAAAAAGTGCGAATTTGTTTTTTGTATTTACAAAAGTATTTCTGTGCGTTACATTGTTTTTGGCTTTTTGCCTGTGGATGTTCAACGGACAGCAATGGACTGCAAGCAGATGGAAAGAAATTGGCGAATTTGGTTCAAGAATTTGGTATCTTCTTTCCAGCACTAGCTCCACTCTGTTGATTGGCGTTTTTCTGGTGGGCGACATTGTGCTTGTTGGCGTGGATGTTGTGTGGATGATCAAAAAGTTGGCGAAGCACATTCAAGCAAAAAGGCAAAAGGCATAAGAATAGATTTTTGTAACCCCTGCACCACTTTGCAAACGGATGGCAAGCAGGGCCATACCATATGAATATTTACTCCAAAACTGTGAGGGCATAAACATGAAAATGTTTTCTAATTTGAATAAACGATGTAAACTTATTGTTTGGGAATGTGCAATACTTTTGCTTTTCTTTGTTGTTTGCACAATACAAGACTGTGTAGAAGACCAAGAATTCCGCATTATGTTCAACAGTTCTTTTATTATTTACATATTTTTCATCTCATCAGTGTTGCAATTTGTGTTTGCCTGGAAAGATTCAGTTTGGAGAAAAATTGCAAACACTGTTTGTGTAGTAGTAAAAATACTTATAATCCTATGGCTTTATTTCGTGACCATCCACTGGATGTGGCACGAATCGCATTGGACACCTGAAGATTGGGCACAAATTGGAAACTTTGGCACAACCATTTGGGGTTTCTTGTTGAATATTTGCACTAGCATGGTTGTTGGCGTTTTTCTGGTGGGCGATATTGTGCTTGTTGGCGTGGATGTTGTGTGGATGATCAAAAACTTGGCGAAGCACATTCAAGCAAAAAAGCAAAAGGCGTGAACTTAACTTTGCTGGCACGCCACTTTGCAAACGGATGTCAAGATTGACTGTTACTGTAAATTTTTTTTAATAGAGGTGTTATTTTGACCAAAAGATTTAAATTTTTTATATTGGAAAATGCTTTGTTGTTTGTGTTGTTTGACATTGGCTGGATTGCAAGTGTTGCTACACACTGGCATGTAAACAACAAATTTTTGGTTATGATGGGGGCGGAATTTATTTACTACGGATTCTTTTTCTTTTCCATTATTCAATTTCTATTTCTTAACAAACCCTCCAACAAAAAACAAATTGCATGCACTATCACAACTGTGCTGAAAATTCTACTTTTCTGTTTGTTGACCTATCTTACATTCTCTATTTTTAATTTTCACGGTTTGGATGCAGTTATGGCTATATTGTTGACTGTTGTGGCATCACTATGCCTTGCCGTGGAAATTGTGTTGGACGTCAAAGCTGTTGTTGATATTGTCAAAAAACACCATAGCAATAACACAAACCAAGTAGACAATTTGTCGCAATCGGAATTGCTTTGTCAAATTGCACCACCAAAGAAAAGATTCAAATTTATGCTGATTGAGCATGCAGTTTTGGTGGGATGTTGGCTGATAATATTTGTGCAATACTTTTTTGCAAAGGCGCAAAATCAAGATTTTTGGGCGCATACTGCATGGATTGTTTTGGTTGCTTTTGTGTTTTTTTCGCTTGCGCAATATGTGGCAACAAGAAACTACAGCATTATGGCAAAATTTGCTAATGCTATGATTGTTTTTGTGAAAACAAGAATATGCTACTTGTTGTTTATTGCTGTCAACTTTGAGTTGTTCACAACACGATGTTGGACGCCAGAACAATGGGCAGAAATTGGCAACTTTGGCGCCGAAATTTGGTCGTGTCTCCTGAGAGCCGGAACAGGAATTGTGTTGATAGCAGTTACTGCAATTGAACTTGTGTTTGTTGGCGTGGACGTTGTGGGGATGGTCAAAATGTTGGCAAAGCACATTCAAGCAAGAAGGCAAAAGGCGTGAAATATTGAGTTGAAGTAAAACAAAAATTACAAAAAAATTGCCCTAGGGTTGAAAAATGCCCAAGGGTTTTTTGTTTGCCCTCTCAGTCGGCTGTGCCGACAGCTCTCCCAAAGGGAGAGCCAAGTAATACGGATTGCAACAAAAAAAGATTAGAAAGAGAAAGACCGGCATTACTGATGCTACTGTATAATTATATGGGAAAACTGCCACCACGTGTGTGAAAAAAAAGCAAAGTAGCCAACCGCAGGTGTATTGAATGTTCTCTATGTTGAAGAACCTTGGCTTTCACTTTGGAAAACAACCCAAACAATACGTATAAATAATAAAAGCGCAAGCAGTAGGTTTGTTGAATGTTCTCTGTGTTGAAGAACCTTGGCTCTCACTTTGGGAGAGCTGTCACCATAGGTGACTGAGAGGGTTTTACAGGAGAAAACTGCCACCCCGTGTGTGAAAAAAAAGCAAAGGAGCAAACAAAAAGTTTGCCCCTTTTTTGTGTGTTGATTCTAGTTTGGATTTGCCAATCTACACTACTGCAATTCGGCAAGTCGTGCCGTTAGTTGCGCAAGCAATTCTTGGTACTTGGCAAGTTTTTGCTTTTCGGCATCCACCAACTTTTGTGGCGCTTTGGCAATGAAGCCTTGGTTGTTGAGTTTGCCGTTGGCACGTGCAATTTCGCTTTGGACGGTGGCAATTTCCGCAGTGATGCGAGCAATTTCCTTTTCCCTGTCCACAAGGTCGCCAAGTGGAACTTGGATTGTTGCCGATTGGCTTACTGCTTGAACAACTTGTTCGCCTTCCCCAACAGCATGGAACACAACTTCTTCCAAGTTGCAAAGTTTTACAAAGTACATTTGGCATTCTTGCAAGCGATTGTCGGATGCAATCATGTGCAAACGGATGCGCTTGGATGGAACAACGCCGTAGTCGGAGCGAATGTTGCGGATTTTGGTGACGATATCTTTTAGTTCTTGCACCAAATTGTAGTCGCTGTGAAAGTTGAGGTCTTCCGAATAGGTTGGGTAGCGTTCCACCATGATGCTCTCACCGTGGAATGGCAAATCTTGGTAGATTTTTTCCGTGATGAATGGCACGAATGGATGAAGAAGTTTCAAAATCTTGTCCAAAACGTACACAAGTACCGACAACGTGTGGATGCGAGCAGTTTCGTCACTGCCGTAGAGAATTGGCTTGGTAAGTTCGATGTACCAATCGCAAAATTCGCTCCAAACAAAGTCGAACAACGTTTGGCAAGCAAGGCCAAGTTCGTACTTTTCCATCAATTCCGTTACTTGCTTGATGGTTGCGTTCAATTTGGTGAGAATCCACTTGTCGGCAAGGGTGAGGTTGCATTGTTCCAAGCCAACAAGTTGCTTGCCTTCGCAGTTCATCAAAACAAAACGGCTTGCGTTCCAAATTTTGTTCATAAAGTTGCGAGTGCCATCAATTTTGTCGGGGCTGAAACGCAAGTCGGAACCGTTTGCAACGCCGTTGATGAGCGCAAAGCGAAGTGTGTCGGCGCCGTACTTGTCGATGAATTCCACAGGGTCAACACCGTTGCCAAGCGATTTGGACATTTTGCGACCTTGTTCGTCTCGAACAATTCCGTGCATCAAAACGTCCTTGAAGGGGGCTTTGCCCGTGTTGTAGAGCGAACTGAAAATCATGCGGGCAACCCAGAAGAAAATGATGTCGTAGCCACAGGAAAGAACGGTTGTTGGGAAGAATGCGTTGTAGTCTTCGGCACCCACACCACCCAGCGTGGAGAATGGCCAAAGTGCGCTGGAGAACCAAGTGTCCAAAACGTCCTCGTCTTGATGGATGTTGGTGCTTCCGCAATGTGGGCAGGAAGTTGGATCGATTTCTTGGCAAATTTCCGCACCGCAATCGGGGCAATACCACACGGGAATGCGGTGTCCCCACCAAAGTTGACGGGAAATGCACCAATCCCTGATGTTTTCCATCCAGTTGAAGTAGGTGTTTTCGTAGCGTTTGGGGTGGAAAGTGATGTCGCCATCCCTTACTGCCTTGATGGCAGGTTCGGCAAGAGGTTGCATTTTTACAAACCATTGCTTGGAAACAATTGGTTCTACCGTTGTGTGGCAACGGTAGCAACTGCCAACGTTGTGTTTGTGTGGCTCTACCTTTTGCAAAATGCCCATTTCCTTGAGTTTGGCAACAATTTGCTTGCGACATTCGTAGCGATCCAAACCTGCAAATTCACCTGCAAGTTCGTTCATTGTGCCGTCGTCGTTCATCACACGAATGATGGGCAAGTTGTGGCGTTGACCAACCTCGAAGTCGTTGGGATCGTGGGCAGGTGTGATTTTTACAACGCCTGTTCCAAAGGTCATGTCTACGTAGTCGTCGGCAATGACGGGGATTTCCCTGTTGACAAATGGCACAACAACCGTTTTGCCAACAAGGTGCTTGTAGCGCTCGTCGGCGGGGTTGACTGCAACGGCTGTGTCGCCAAGCATGGTTTCCGGGCGAGTGGTTGCAAAAGTTACCGTTGTGCTTCCGTCCGGCGTGGAGTAGCCGTAGTGCCAGAAGAAACCGTCTTGCTCGCTGTACTCTACTTCGGCATCGGAAAGCGCAGTTTGGCAAACGGGACACCAGTTGATGATGCGGTCGCCCTTGTAGATGAGCCCCTTGTTGTACATAGAAACAAACGCACGGCGGACTGCCTTGGAGCATTTTTCGTCCATGGTGAAGGCAAGGCGAGACCAGTCGCAACTGCTACCCAAGGATTTGAGTTGCTCTACGATGCGACCACCGTACTGCTCCTTCCATTGCCAAGCACGTTCAAGAAAGCCTTCTCTGCCCAAGTCGTGCTTGTCGATGCCTTGCTTTTTGAGTGCTTCCACAATTTTTACTTCCGTTGCAATGCTTGCGTGGTCGGTGCCGGGAAGCCACAAGGTGTTGAAACCTTGCATGCGCTTGAAGCGCACAAGGCTGTCTTGAATGGCGTTGTCTAGGCCGTGGCCAAGGTGCAATTGACCTGTGATGTTTGGTGGGGGCGCAACCATAGAAAAGTAGGGCTTGCCTGTTTCGGCTTTAGGTGTGAAGTAG
Source organism: Clostridia bacterium (assembly GCA_017500855.1). GTDB lineage: Bacteria > Bacillota > Clostridia > Christensenellales > CAG-314 > Fimimonas. The sequence continues at coordinate 12,826 of JAFVYC010000008.1, forward strand.
CCTTGTTGCATCCACCAAGAGTACAAATCTCTTTCGAACAAATTTGGTTGGTAACTTTTTTCAATCATAGTTTTTCTCCAAAAAATGTAGTTTTGTTTTGTTGTTTAGTTGAACAAATTGAAAATTCAATTGTGTTTTCGATGTTTGTTTTGCCACCACGGGGTGGCATTTTTGCACCACGGGGTGCGTTTTTGTGACTATTCAAACAAACACTTGCGTGTTTCAATGGACTTGCTCACAGCAGTTTTGCACAATGCCTTGCGCCACCGTTTGCAAAGAATTTGCACGGCGCATTGCTTGCAAAGTTTGAGCAAACTTTTGCACCACTTCGGCACAAATAACAGCAGTTTTTGCACCACGGGGTTGGGGTTTTGCAAAAATGCATTGCAAAAAAAATACAGTCCACCCCAAAAAGGGCGAACTGTTTGTCGCTGTACCACCTTAGTTCGGACGTGTTGCCACATCCCTTGAAAGTTTGTAACGGAACCAACCGAGCAAGGCTACTTTCGTTTGCACGCCGTTTCGCCTTGCCAACTTGGCAAACTACACGTTGCAGTTTTTCTTGCGGGATTTGCACCGTAGCCCACTCTCTGAAAAGAAAAATTTTGCAACGCCTTTTGCCTGTGGCGTTTTTCTTACCTTATTTTAGCACATACAAAGCAAATTGACAACTGTTTTGCAAGACTTTGTTGCCTAGTCTAGCGGGCAATCGGTTGGGCAATCGGTGCTGTAGTTGACGTTGAACTTGATTTTGGTGCCGATAACTTCCGAAACGTCGTGGATGGAAACGAAGGCTTTGCTGTCGGTTTTTTCCACGATTTTGCGCAACTTTGGCAACTCAAAACGGTTGATTACCACGTACACAATTTTTTTGCTTTGGTTGGAGTAGTAGCCGTGGCCGTCCAAAATTGTGACGCTTCGGCTCAGTTGGCAGGAAATTTGCTGAGCAATTTGGTCGGGAAAGTCGGTGATGATGAACAAACCCTTGCCCTTGTCTAGCCCGTCCACAACCATGTCCACCACCTTCAAGCCAACGTAGTAGGCAATGAGGGAGTACAACGGCGTGAGCCAACTTGTGGTGACAATTGCCGAAACAACGTACAACACAACGTTGTACGCCATGATGAACGTGCCAACGGACAGCCCAATTTTTTTAGCAAACATCACTGCCATTACTTCCACACCGTCGATTGCGCCACCGTAGCGAATAACAAGACCACTGCCTAGGCCGGAAATTAGTCCGCCAAAAATTGCGCCAAGTAGTTTGTCGTCCTTGACGATGGGCGAGCCTTCGGAAAAGTCGATGGGAAAAACGTTTTGAATCAAAAATGCAACCAACGAGTAGATGGAAATTGCATACAACGAGTACACCAAAAACTTTGTGCCAATTTTTTTGTTGGCAAAGATGTAGAAGGGGAAGTTGAGCACAATCAAGAACAGCGAAAGGGACAGGTAGCTGGGTGTGACGCTGTCCAACAAAAAGCTGGTGCCGGAAAAGCCCGAGTCAATAAGGCTCAACGGCGCAAGAAAAATTGTGACACCAATTGCGTTGATTACACCTGCAAGGGTAAGCATCAAAACGTTGCGCAACTCCAAAGTTTTGAAGAAGTTGGCAATGGATGCAAAGAATTTGTTGGGGTTTTTTGTTTTTGCTGTTTTCTTGGTTGCTTTTGTGTTTTTCATATTTATAGTGTATCACAATAATACAAAATTGTAAAGCAACGGGGGTGGCAAAACGCACAATGCAATTAACACTTTTTGCAAAGTTGCAGTAGTATGAAGTATATCAATTTGGAGGTATCGTTTTGAAAAAGTTTTTTGTTTTGGCAATGGTGGCAATTCTTGTGCTTTCAACAAGCTTGTTTGTTGCGTGCAAACGGGACGAAAACGTTGTGCGACTTACCGAAGTTACACACAGTTTGTTCTACACACCACAGTACCTTGCAATGGCGCTTGGCTACTTCGAAGAAGAGGGGTTGAAGGTGGAAGTTTCCAACGGCAGTGGCGCCGACAACGTGATGACTGCACTGCTTACCAACGAAGCCGACATTGGGCTGATGGGTTGCGAAGCAAACATCTACGTGTACTTGCAGGGCAGAAAGGACTACCCAAAAGTTATTGGGCAACTTACCAAGCGAGACGGCAGTTTTTTGGTGGGACGTGAGCCTGTGGAAAACTTCGACTACAGCAATTTGGACGGCAAAACGGTGTTGATGGGCAGAACCGGTGGCATGCCTGCCATGATTTTGCAGTACGTGTTGAACAACAAGGGCTACGTCAACGGGCAAAACATCACGATGGACTACACCATTCAGTTTGGTGCGCTTGGCCCTGCGTTTACCGGTGGCAACGGGGATTTTGTGCCCTTGTTTGAACCGTCGGCAAGCCAACTGCAAGTGGAAGGCAAGGGCTACATTGTCAGCGCAATTGGCATGGACAGTGGCGAAATCCCCTACACGTGCTACTCGGCAACGCCATCCTACTTGGCAAAAAATGGCGACAAGGTGGAAAAATTTTTGCGTTGCGTGTGGAAAGGCACGGAATTTGCCATGACACACTCGGCAAAGCAATGCGCCGAACTTGTTGCGCCCTACTTTGAAGGCACAACTCTTGAACTGCTTGAAATGGCAATTGCCAACTACCAAAAATTTGACGTGTGGATGACAACCCCCGTGACGGACGTGGAAGGCTTTGAACGCATCCAAGACATCATGCAAAATGCAGGCGAGTTGCAAAGGCGTGTGAACTACGGCGACATTGTAGACAACACCTTTGCAAACAAGGTACAGCAAAAATAGAAACTTTGCACGGAGGAAATTTTGATGACAGTTTTGCAGTTTGAAAATGTGAGCAAAATTTTCTACACAAAAACACAGCAAACAACGGCGTTGCAAAATCTGTCGTTTTGCGTCAACAAGGGGGAATTTGTTGCGCTTGTGGGGCCATCCGGCTGTGGCAAAACAACAATTTTGTCCCTTGTGTGCCAACTGATACAGCCAACAAGTGGCAAAGTGACGCTTGCTTCGCCAAACGGAGCCGTTGGCTACATGCTACAAAAGGACGGACTTTTTGAGTGGCGCACAATTGAGAAAAACATTAGGCTTGGCTTGGAAATTCAGCACAAATTGACCAAGGAAAACTTGGATTTTGCAAGCAGTTTGTTGCGAAAGTACGGCTTGGAAGAATTCAAAAGGCACTACCCACAGCAACTTTCCGGCGGAATGAGGCAACGAACGGCGTTGATTAGAACGTTAGCAACCAACCCCGAACTGCTACTGCTAGACGAACCGTTTTCCGCATTGGATTTTCAAACAAGGTTGGAAGTTTGCGACGACGTGTACAGCATCATCAAGAGGGAAAACAAAACGGCGCTTTTGGTGACGCACGACATTTCCGAAGCAATAAGCATGGCAGACAGGATTGTTGTGCTGACAAAGCGCCCCGCAAGGGTGCTGTTGCAACACGAAACGCATTTGCAAAAGTACAAAACGCCGTTGGAAAGGCGGGAAAGCCCCACGTTTGCCAAGCAGTTTGAACTGTTGCACCGTGTGTTGGAGGAGGCAAAATCATGAAAAAGACGTTTTCCCTTGAACACAAGGCTTTTTTGAAAAAGCAAAAAATGCACACTTTGTTTGTGCATCTCAGCCAAGTTGGCGTGCTTGCTTTACTGCTTGCTCTGTGGGAACTGCTTGCGCACTTTGAAATTATTGACAGTTTCATCACGTCTAGCCCATCCAAAATTGCCAAAACGCTTGTGGAACTTGTGGGCGACGGCACCTTGCTTTACCATGCATGGGTTTCTACGTTGGAAACGCTTGCAGGCTTTGCCATTGGCACGGCGCTTGGCTACGCAATTGCCGTTGTGTTGTGGTGGAACGGCTTTTTGAAACAAGTGTTTGAACCCTACCTGATTGTGTTGAACAGCCTGCCAAAAATTGCGCTTGGGCCGTTGATTATCATTTGGGCGGGCACGGGCAAAATGGCAATCATCACAATGGCTGTGCTGATTTCCGTGGTTATCACCACCATTTCCATGCTCAACGGCTTTTGCGAAACAAGCGCCGAAAAGATACTGTTGTTGCGTTCGCTAAAAGCAAGTAGAAGGCAAATTTTTGCCAAAGTTGTTGCGCCAAGCAACGTGCCAACGCTGATGGCAACGTTGAAAATCAACGTGGGAATGGCTTGGATTGGAAGCATCATGGGGGAATACCTTGTTTCCAAAGAAGGGCTTGGCTACTTGCTTGTGTACGGAAGCCAAGTGTTCAGGCTTGACCTTGTGATGACTTGCACCATTGTGCTGTGCGTGCTTGCCGGCGTGATGTACGCCGTTGTGGCGCTTTTGGAAAAAATCGTTGCAAAAAACTACACCTAGACCACGCATTTTTGCACCACGTGTTGCCACTTTTGCGTTTCGACAGCAAATTTAGGAAGAAAAAATCCACCACACAAAAGACAAATTTTTGAAGTACAAAAGATGAATATAATGAGTTGATTTAGAAATTTTTGATTTGTGGAATATGAGTTTTAGTGTTTGGATTTGTATACTGGATTTGTAGAAATACGTTGACAGTTGACTTTTAGAGATTTTTTGATTACTTTTGAAAAACCAAAATACAATACTAAATAAAATACCATTATGCGTAGATGATTACAACACAAGGCTACGTAGATACACCAAAATCAAATGATTAGGAATATTGCAGGGCAAGGGGCAATACAACAAACTATGAAAAAGTTTGGAACTAGTTGGTTGGTGTTGGTGGGATGCTTGGTGGGCGTTGGGTTGTTGAGTGGCAAGGAAGTGTTGCTGTACTTGCCAAACAAGTTGTCGGTGGCAATTTTTGCATTGGCATTTTGCGCAATTCTTGCTTGGTTACTGAAATTTTGCCAAAGCAACGACGTTTTCAGTTTGCACCAACTGTGCAAACGCTGTTTTGGCAAGTTGGCAAATGCTGTGGAATGGCTTGTTGTGCTGTGCAACTTTGTGTGCATTGTGTGTGGACTTTCGGCAACTTGCAACACGTTGAGAAGCCTGTTTCCATTGCCCTACCCCACATTGGAAATTGCGCTGTGCGCTGTGGCAATTGTTGTGCTGTGCAATGCAAGCAAGTTTTTGCCGGTTGCCAACGCCTTGTCGGTGGTTGTTGCAATTTGTTTGTGCTTGTGCTTGCCAAAAAGTCAAAACGTTGTGGAAAACGTTGACACAACGGCGCTTGTTGTGTACACGTTGTTTTCCGTTGCAATGGTTGTGCCGGTTGTTGGAAAAGTTGGCAAAACTTGCAAACAAACAATACTTACTGCAACGGTTGCAACGGCTGTGTTTTGCATAGTTACTTTGCTTGTGCAAAGTAGGCTTAACTTTGGTGGCACACCAATTTTGCTGGCAACAACGCCAATTCAAAAAGCCTTGTTTTGCACGTCAATTTGCCTTGCAACCACCACATGTTTGGTGGCAAATGCCACACCCGTGTGCCAATATTTGCAAGATTTGCTACCAAACACACCGCTTTTGGCAACGGTGGTTTTTTGCTTTGCAACGGTGCTTTCCACGGCAGGGCTAGACAAAATTTTTGCGCTGTGCTACCCATTCGTGGGGCTGGTTGGAGCATTGTTTTTGGTGGCAAGCGTAACAAAAAAAGATTGCAAAAAATGCAATCTTTCTAGTTGAGTTTGTGTGAAATTTTGTGCCATAGCGCCTTGTCTTCGTCGGTGAAAATTTCCGCTTCCATGCTTTGGTGGAAATTTGCATTGAGCTTGCACAAAACGACGTAGGCAACGGATCGAAAGTCGTACAGCAGTTGGTCGTCCTGTTGCAAAACATCTTTTACATTTCGATAGATTTGCTCAAAAACCTTGCCGTCTTGCAAAGCAACAAGCGATGCGCACACGGCAAATACTTCCGCACACATCACGTCAACTTGCGTAAAATCCCCCACGGGCAACACGTAGTAGCCTGTGCGAAGGGAAATGACCAAGTCGGTTTGACACTTGAACTCCATCAATCTTGCCAAAAACGGCTCAACGGCAACGGCATCGGTGATGACGGAAGAAATTTCCACCTTGGCAAAGTTGACAAAGTCGGCAACTTCCATTGGCATTGCAACACGCACAACTGCACGAAGCAAACTTACCGTTTGCAAAAACGCCTTTTCGTTGCCTTCCAAAACACAAAACTTGCAAAACGTGAACAGCACGTGCATTGAGTTGTAGTTGTCCTTGGCAAGTTTGAGTTTGTTTTTGTCCAAATCTTCCAAAAGTTGGTTTTGCGCAAACAGCACCACCCTGGACGGCAAGCAGTAGTGACGGCTGACTCTGTTGGAAATTTCCAAAAACACGTCGCCATCTTCGTTGCCGTGGGTGTTGACGTACTGCAAAAACACCTTTGCGTTGCCATCCCAAGGAACGGCATTTAGCCAATTGATGCTCATTTCCCTTGCTTTTTGCCATTGACCGTTGTTGAAATAGGCAATTGCGCACACTTTGAAGCCTTGAATGCTTGTTGGCTCGGCATTTTGCGCCCACAAATCGGCAAACGCCGATGCAAGAGCCGTGTTGCGCAGTCGACTTGTTGCAAGATACACAAAGTCTTCCAAGTCATAAGGTTGCATTTGGTCGCCGTAGTTCAGCGCCTTGTTCAACAACTTTGCAAGCGCATCGTTGTGCTTGGAAGTGCCTGCATTTGCCACAATTTCAATTGCGCCACCAACGCCAGCCGGCGTTGCATCATCCACTTCGGCAAGGCGCAAAGCGTACTTCAGCCCCTTTTTGTGCGTTTCTTTGAACAAACACAGGGAAATTTGTGCTTCCACGGTTGGTCGGTGGAAGGTGTCCAACTCCAACAACTGCTTGGCGTACTTTTTGTAGCCCTTGACGTCGTCGTAGAAGTAGCACTTTTCCATGTTGATGCGAATGCTGTCCAAGTAGTCGGTGGAAGTTACGTCGTGAAACGCTGTGGAAGAAAACTTTGCGTCATCCCACAGGGCGCTGTCGGAAACGTAGTCCAAATCCGGCGCAGGGCCAAAGTCCTCGTCGGTTTTGGGCAAAAAAGTGGCAAGCAAACTTGCGTTGGGCGCTTGTTTTTTGGCGCTTCGGCGTGTTGGAACGGCGTTGTCCCTTTCGCAATAGTACACCACAGTGTCCATAAACTCGCCAAACTGCAATGCATCGAACATCACGTGGCGTGTTTGGAAATGTTCTGCCAGAATTTTGCGATACAAATCCGTTGCGTAGCCGTTTTCGCCCATAAAACAAAAGCATGCCAACTGATTTAGCATACTTTCGTAGGAATTTACACGTGCAAACAGGCAAATTGCCTTGTACAACTGCCCTTTGTTGACAGCCGTCAGCCCTGCTTGCAATATGTTTTGGTCGGAAAACTCTAGTTTCATTTGCTGAACAATTTGTCTACTGCTTGTTGGTCGTAGACGTACCTTTTTTTGCAAAACTCGCAACAAACTTCAATTTGCCCAAGTTCTTGAACTATGCTGTCGGCTTCCTTTTTGCCAAGCCCCAAAATTACACGGTCGATGCGACGTTTGGAGCAGTTGCATTTGTACTTGACGGGTGCTTCCTCGGTGAAAACAACGTTGAATTCGCCAAAGAAACGCTCTATTACTTGCTTTGCCGTGCTTCCGTCGAATTGGTAGCTCATTTCGTCCATTGCGTACATGATGGTTTCCAAGCGGAAAAGCAAATCTTCCGGGCAATTGGGCAAAACTTGCACGAACACGCCACCTGCCGACTTGCAAGCATTGTTGTCTAGCCCAACGCCAAGAGTAACGCCACAAGGCTGTTGCTCGCTGGTTGCAAAGTAGTAGGCAAAGTCGCTGGCAATTTCCCCTGTGATGAGTTGCGCCGTGCCAACGTAGGGGGCCTTCAAGCCAATGTCCTTGATGACAGTCATTTTGCCATTTTTGCCAACTGCTTCGCCAACGTTGATTTGGCCGTGCTTGTTGAAGGTTGCTTCCACAACGGGGTTTGAAACGGAGCCCTTGACGTTGCCTTTGCCATCGGCACACACGGTGATTTTGCCAAGTGGGCCACCACCGTCGATAACGCAAGTGAGGTAGTCGTCCTCGTTTTTCAAATCCTTGCCCATAAGCGCCGACATTGTGAGCGCTCTGCCAAGAGCAATGGCTGCCACGGGGGAAAGTTGGTGAAGTTTGATGGCTTTGTTTACAAGGTCTTTGCTTTCCACAGCGCTTACTGTGAAAGCGTTTTCTATGATGGCTTTGATGAGAATGGATGCCATTTTGTACCTCCTGATTTGCCCAACTACGCCTTTTTGCACCAAAAAGTTAGGCGTTGGCTGGTTGGGGAAATTTGTTTGCCGTAGTCGGCCGTTTGCACGATATCACAAAATCCACTTTGCACAAGGGCGTCCACAATGCTTTGTGGGGTGTGAATGTACTGCGTGTGCTGTTCGTCACTTCTGACGTACACGTCCCCTTGTTTTTGGAAAATTGTGATGGAAAAATCCACGTGGGTGGGGGAAAGTTTGTTTGTCCAAAGCAAGGTCACGTCCTCCCTGTCGTCGTAGAAAACGTTGTTGCCCAAAATTTGTTGCAACTTGTAGGGGGAGGAAACGTCGAACACAAAACTTGCGCCGGTTTTCAAATTTTGCAAAACTTGGCAAAAGAAACCTTGCAGTTGGTTGGATTTGAGGTAGTTGACACCGTCGTTTACGCAAACTGCCATGTCTACACGGCTTGGAAGCGCCAACTTTTTCATGTCTTGTTGCACGAACACGGCACGGCACTTTTGCCCAGCCACGGCAAGCATTTGGGGGCTGTTGTCTACGCCAACAACACGGAAACCCTGTTTGGCAAGAAGTTGCGTCATTTTGCCGGTGCCACAGGCAATGTCCACAACGGAAGTGACTTTGCCCATTTTGGCAATGTCAAACAAATATTGCGACCAACTTTCGTAGTCGCAATCGTTGTGGGAAAATGTGTCGTAGATGTTTGCCAAAGCGGAATAGCTGTTCATAGATGCACCCAAAAACTACTTTTTCTTTTTTGTTTCCACAGGGTGGAACAATGCAAAGGTGCGCATCATGTGGCATTGCCAAACAAGTGGCATGTACAATCCGCCGAACATCAGCATGATGGCAAAGAACAACGACATGAGCATTCCGCCCATGGAACTGAACAAAAATGCCAAGCCGATGTGGGCAAATGCAAACACCGTGTGGATGATGTTGGGAAGGACGTTCATCCACAACAAAAGCCAACTGTCCTTGACGTTTTGCGCAAAAGTTTGCTTGTAGGTTACGCTTACGCTACACAAAATGAGCAAGTACGTTACCACAAACAACAACACGATGCACAAAAGCACCAAAAGCACAATTGCCAGCCAAATTGGCATTGCCGTTTGCGCCCAAACGTAGAATTGCACCACGCCGTACACGCCAAATGCAATAACTGCCATACTGCCCAATGCATACAAAAAGTTTGCTTTGAAGCCGTTGCCAAAACTTCTGAACAAGCCGACTTTGCGAAGTTTGCCCGTCCAAAAAGCATCACGCACCACAGCAAAACCTGCGGAAAGTGTGATTGCAAGAACGATGGAAGCAAGTGTTGCCCAAAGGCCCCACTTTTGCGACAAAATTGCCGATTGCTGATTGAAGTGGTCTTGTGCGCCTTGCCACATGCCGGTGGAAAAACCGAAGTCGTTGAAAAGTGGCAAAGAACCTTGCAACGAAGCAAAGTCGTTTGCGAACATGACGTAGCAAGCAATCATGGGTGCAAGGCACAAAAGCATGAGCATGCTGAAAGCAAACACTCTGCCCATGTCGTCACGGTACAAAATGCCAAAGAATTTCCAAGTTGTTGTGCGATTTAGTCGCTTGGTAACGTGCGTGCTACGCTCGTTTTCCAGTTTGATTTGAGAGAAGTCCATATCTGTTTTCCTTTTTGATGCGCTTGTGTTGTTTGCGCCATTATGTGCTATTATATCAAATATCTAGTATTTTATCAAGCATAGCAGTTTGGTTTTGCAAAACTTTTTTGTTTTTGTTGAAATCTTGCGCTGTTTTTTGCCAAATTTCACGCAAAACTACATTGTTGTGCAACAAAAATGAGTAGTCGTTCTTTTGCCACTTGCCAAAACATATACTAGCAAAAAAGGGAGAACGAAATGTTGAACGTGGCTGTTGTGGGCGCAACCGGGTTGGTTGGGGAAAAACTTGTGACAATTCTTGCTGAAAAATTGCCAAATGCAAAACTTTTGCTGTTTGCCAACGAAAGTAGCGGAAAAAAAGTGCAAGCAATGGGCAAGACTTACGTTGTGGAGCACGTGGAAAAACTGCTTTGCACAAAACTAGACGTGGCAATGTTCATGGCCAACGAGCAAGTTGCCAAAACCTACGTGCCACCTCTTGCCAACAGGGGTGTGCTGTGTGTGGACAACAGCAGTCAATTTAGAATGCATTTCAACGTGCCACTTGTTGTGCCTGTGATCAACGGCAACACAATTGGCAAAAACGCCATTGTTTCCAACCCAAACTGCACTACCATTGCCATTTGCACGGTGCTTGATTGCATCAAGCACTTGGGTATTGAAAAAGTTGGCGTTGTGACGTTGCAATCGGCAAGCGGAATGGGCAAAGATGGGCTCAAAATGTTGGAAAGCAAAAAGCATACCGACAAAAACCACCATCCACTTTGCGACAATGTGCTACCTTGCGTTGGCGATGCCGTTGGGCTTGCCACAAGCGAAGAACGTAAAATTTTGGACGAAACAAACAAAATTTTGGCAATTCCACCGTGGAAAATTACGGCGTTTTGCACCAGAGTTCCCGTTACCGTTGGGCACAGCGCCGTGCTGAACGTTGAGTTGCAACAGGACGTTTCCGTTGAGCAGTTTAGGCAATGCTTTTGCAACAAAAAAGGCGTGTTGCTACTTGACGACGTGCAAAACGGGGTGTTCCCCACACCGCAAATAATTCGCAACACGGCGCTTGTGGCAATTGGGCGAATTGTCAAGCACCACAACGGCAGTTTTAGTTTGTTTGTGGTGGAAGACAATCTTCTTAGGGGAGCAAGCCAAAACGCTTGGGAAATTTTGCAAATCGTGCTGAAAAACAACGGGCTGTGGGGCGAGCAAGATGCCTAGAAATTTGCTTGTGACAGCGCTTGCAACACCCTACAAAAGGGGCAAGTTGGACGTGGCAAGTTTTGAAAGGCTTGTGGAAAGCCAAACAGACGGAAGCGTGGACAGGTTGCTGTTGTTTGGTACTACAGGCGAAAAGGCATTCTTGACGGAAAAGGAACGTGAACAATGCGTTGAAATTTGCCAAAAAGTGGCACACGTGGTGCCGTTTTGGATGGGTATTGGTGGGTTTTGCGTTGCCGACTACCTGGCGCAAGCAAGGTTTGCCGAAGACGCTTGCGCAAGCGCAATTTTGGTTAGCCCACCAAGTTTCTACAAATGCACACCACTTGGTTTTTGCCAACTTTTGCAACAAATTGCAAGGGCTGTGCACGTGCCACTTGTGCTGTACAATGCGCCAAGCCGTTGCAACTACGTTTTGCCAAAAAGCGTGTTGAAAAAACTAGCCGATTTGCACGTTGTTGGCGTGAAAGATGCCGGCACGGACACACAGTTTGCCAAGCAAATTGGCGCTTGCACAAACTTGCTGTGTGGCAACGACAACCTGTTGCAAAGTTGGCTACAAATTGGCGCAAAGGGTGTTGTGTCGGTGGCAAGCAACGTTGCGCCACGCCTTGTTAGGAAGGTGCTTGACGGGCAAAACAGCAAAGAGTTTGCATTGCTTTGCAAGGCGTTGGAGTGTCAACTGAACCCCATTGCCATCAAGTACTTACTGTACAAAAAGGGTGTTTTCGACAGGTTTTCGATGCGACTGCCCTTGACACCTGCAAGCGCAAAAACGCAAAAAACCATTGACGAAATTTGGGAGGCAATTGCCGATGAATGCAAGTAGAAAAATTGTTGTGTTTGGCGCAAGTGGGCGTGTGGGAAGCAAAGTTTGCCAATTTGCACGTGCGCAAAAAATGTACATTGTGGGCGTTGACCTTGCCCCACCCAAGCACGACTTTTGCCACCAATTTGTGCAAAGTGAGCAAGTGTTGCAAGTTGACCTTGGCGAAGTTTGTGGCGTTGTGGACTTTTCGTTGCCAACGTCCACAAGCGTTGTTTGCCAACTGTGCCAAAAGTACAATTGCCCACTTGTGACGGGCACAACGGGGCGCAACAAAGATGAGCAAAATGCCGTTGAACAATTGAAAAAGTGCCTACCCGTGGTGTCAAAAAGCAACTTTTCCGTAGGCATTGACTGCATGAAAAAGGCAACGGAATTTTTGTGCAAAACACTGCCAAACTGGAAAGCAAAACTTGTGGAAACGCACCACCAAAACAAGGTTGACTCGCCAAGCGGAACGGCAAAGTGCATTGCAAAGGTTGTGGAAAGTTGTGGCATTGATTGCCCCATTGAAAGCATACGCCAAGGGCAAGTTTTTGGCACGCACGTGTTGACGTTGTACACCGACGGGCAAAGCATTTCCATTTGCCACAACGCCGAAAACGTAGACATTTTTGCGCAGGGCGCATTGAACAGCCTTGCTGTTTTGCTGAAAGAAAACTAGGTTGGTTTTCTATGTTTGAAACACAAAAATTGCACGCTTGCAGTTGGTTGAATTGGATTGTTTTGTTTTTGGGTTGGTTGTTGCCTGAATTAAAAATCATAATTTTTAGAACACTGTTTACAATATAATGTTTTTAATTTGTTTGTAGTTGGTTGTTGCTTGAATTGAACATACAGCGTTTGAAACATTGTTTGCAAATTATAAATACTTAATAAGTTAAAAGCCTTTGCAATTCGCCACAATACGAAAACAATAAAGGCAGTTAATTGAAAAAATAAAGAGCAAGAATAGATTTTCTTGCTCTTGTTGTTTGTTATTTGCATTTGGGTTTTGCGTTTTTCTATTTCTTGAAAATGCTTCAACTGCAATTTTTCCCGCTTGGTTGCTAGTTCTTTTTGCGAAGCATGTCGCCAACGGCAAGTTTGAAGTCGCAAGGAATTGTCAGCAACTGCTTGACTTTGTTGCACACTTCCACGCTGTTGCCTTGTTGGTCGGTTGCGCTTTGCACGGCAAAAATTTTGTTGTGGTGTTCCGTGACGGACAAAATTTCCAACTCTTCGCCAACGACGAATTTGTTGCGTTGTTCCACCACTATTGCGCCGTCCAAAACTTGCTTTACCACGGCAATGAACTTGTACTCTTCCACAGCCTTGCTAGATGGGTAGTACTGACGGCTTTGGTTTTCGTCAAAGTAGAAGCCTGTTGTGTAGGCACGGTGGGAAGCCTTGTTCAAGTCTTCGTTGAGTTGCTCCACAAGTTGTTCCGTCAAACTGCCGTTGTTGATGGCATCAATTGCACGGCGATAGGCGTTGACAACCGTTGCCACGTAGAAAGGCGACTTCATTCTGCCTTCAATTTTGAAACTTACAACGCCACTTTGCGCAAGTTGTTCAAGGTGGGCAAGCATGTTCATGTCCTTGCTGTTGAAAATGTAGGTGCCACGCTCGTCTTCCATCACGGGCATGAATTCTTCCCTGCCAACTTCCCGCACTTCCCAATTCCAACGGCACGCTTGAACGCAAGCGCCTTGGTTGCTGTCCCTAGAAGTGAGGTAGTTGCTCATTAGGCAACGTCCGCTGTAGCTGATGCACATTGCGCCGTGCACAAAAGTTTCCAGTTGGCAATTTGGCACGAAGTTGTGGATTTCGGCAATGTCTGCCATCGACACTTCTCGGGCAAGCACAACACGCTCGGCACCTGCTTTGTGCCAGTAGTCTACTGCGTACTTGTTGGTTGTGTTGGCTTGGGTGGAAATGTGAATAGGCACGTTGCAATGCTGTTTTACAAAACTGAACATGCCAACGTCGCTGACAAGAACGGCGTCCACACGTGCATCTTCCAACACCTTGAGATAGTTGGCAAGGTTGGCAAAATCGGCATTCTTTGCAAACACGTTTAGTGTGACGTACACCTTTTTGCCAAGATTGTGCGCATAGGCGCAAGCCTCGGCAATTTCTTCGTTGGTGAAATTGTCGGCAAAGGCACGAAGACCGTAGTGCTTGCCTGCAAGATACACGGCATCGGCGCCAAAGTGAAAGGCTGTTTTTAGTTTTTCCATGTTGCCTGCAGGGGCAAGCAACTCAATGTTGTACTTCATTTCTACCTACTTTGTTTGTTACACGCAACAAGTGCGTTTTGGGGCACACGGGTTGCGGATTTTGCTGTTTTTGTTGGCAAAAACTTGCCTTTTGTGTTTTGGTGGCAAGTCGGGCAAAAAGTGCGTTTTTTGGCACACGCCCCTGCCATTTTGAAAAAAGTTAGAAAAGTTTTGTGGAAACAGTCACACCATCGCCAATGCGATGCAAAACGGTGCTGTACCGACTTGTTGTGGTGATTTCGTCCAAAAACTTGCGCATGTTGCGAGCGACAGTGATGTGCTTGTGGCGCTTGTCTTCCGGCACGTTTTCCACCAAACCTTTGTACAAAACGTTGTCGCAAACAAGTGTTCCGCCCACTTCCAACACTTCCGTGAGGTAGGGCAAAAAGGCGTCGTACTGCCCCTTTGGGCCATCCAAAAAGATGAAGTCGTAGGTGCCTGTTAGCAAGGTTACAATTTCCCTTGCATCGCCAACAAAAATTGTTGCACGGTCGGCAACGCCTGCATCGGCAAAGTTTTTGCGTGCCATTTGTGCGGACGTTTCCAACATTTCAATTGTGTTGAGATGCGCACTTGGGCTTGCCGTTAGCATTACAATTCCGCTGTAGCCAATGGCTGTGCCAACTTCCAAAATGCGTTTTGGTTGAAGCGCCTTTACCGTGTTGAACAGCAGTTGCTTGGTGTCGTCCAACATGACGGGTATGAAGTTTTTGCGAGCAAACTGCTCCAACTTTTCCAATTCTACCATTTGTGCAAATTCCAAGGGGCTTGGCGTTTTACTCCACTTCCATGACGATGGGTAGCACAACGGGGTTGCGCTTCAAAGTTACACGGAAATATTTTTTGATGCAACGTTGCATGCAAGTTTTGATGGTTGCAATGCTTGCAGTTGCGCAGTCGTTTTTGACAAGTTCTTCTTCTACAATTTGTTTTACTTGTTCGGCAGGGTTGCCAAGCGCATCGTCGCCTGCAAAGAAACAGCCACGGCTGATAACTTCCGGCCCGCTTACAAACCTGCGCTCCTTGCGGTTTAGCCCAACAACGCACACCAAAATGCCTTCTTCCGCCAAGGAAAGCCTGTCTTTTAGCACGATGTTGCCAACGTCGCCAACGCCAAGGCCGTCCACCATCACGTCGCCACTGGCAATTTGGCCGATAATTTTGAAAGTGCTACCATCCAATTCCACGCAGTCGCCCACGTCGGGTATGATGACGTTGATGGGTTTGTGGTTTAGTTGTTCCACAAGCATTGCGTGTTGTTTGAGGTGCCTGTACTCGCCGTGAACGGGGATGAAGTACTTGGGTTTTACAAGTGTGTACACCAGTTTGAGTTCTTCCTGGCAGGCGTGGCCGGAAACGTGCACGGCAGACAGCGCCGAGTACACAACCACAGCGCCAAGTCGGTACAGTTTGTTGATTACGTTGTACACATCCCTTTCGTTGCCGGGAATGGGGGATGCGGAAATGACGATTGTGTCGTTACTGCCAATTTGCACCTTGTTGAATTCGCCACTTGCCATTCGAGTTAGCGCACTCATTGGTTCGCCTTGGCTACCTGTAGACAAAATCACAAGTTTGCCATCTTCCACGGAATTGATTTTGTCGATGTCCACAATGATTTTTTCGTCCAACGTCATTTGGCCAACACGCACAGCCGTTTCGATGTACTTGACCATGCTTTTGCCGGAAATGGCAATTTTGCGCTTGTACTGGCGAGCAAGTTCAATGATCATGCCAACACGGTCGACGTTGCTTGCAAAGGTTGTGATGATGAGCCTTCTGCCCTTGGCATCGTGAAAAATTTTGTTGAGTGTTTCCTTTACAACCGACTCGCTCATTGTGTAGCCGGTTTTTTCCACGTTGGTGGATTCGCTCATCAAAAGTAGCACGCCTTGCTTGCCAATTTCGGCAAAACGGCTGAGGTTCATTATTTCATTTCCAAGGGGCGTGTAGTCAATTTTGAAGTCGCCCGTGTGCAAAACTGCGCCAACGGGTGTGCGCAAGCAAACGGCAACGGAGCCTGCAACCGAGTGGGAAACGTGGATGAATTCCGCCGTGAAATCGGCAAGGGAAACAACGCTTTTGTCGGAAACGGCAACAAGGTTCACCTTGTCCAAAACGTTGTGTTCAAACAGTTTGTTTTCCACCAAACCAAGCGTCAGTTTTGTGCCGTACACATCCAACTTGATGCCAAGTTTTTGCACCAAGAAGGGCATTGCGCCAATGTGGTCTTCGTGGCCGTGAGTGAGCAAAACGCCACGGATTTTGTGTTTGTTTTCCACAAGGTAGGTCATGTCGGGAATGACGATGTCTACACCGGGCATGTCCGAACCGGGAAAAGCCATGCCAACGTCCAGCACCACAATGCTGTCGCCGTACTCGAACACAGTCATGTTCTTGCCAATTTCGCCAACACCACCCAAAAACATCACTTTGAGTTTGGACTTGGGTTGTGTATACTTCAACGGATTTTGTTGTGGCTTTGGTTGTTGCTTGGGTTGCGAATGCTTGGGTTTGGAATCCCAAACAGATTGTTTGGTTGGGGTTGTTGCTCGCTTGGGTTGAGTGAGCGACAAATTTGTTGAAGGATAGGTGTTGAGAACACCGTCGGATGAATTTTTCTTTTTCATTGTTACCTCGTGATTAGCACACAAAAAGTAGGCGCCTTTCGTTTTGTAGAAATCCCTTGTTTTTGTGAGTGTTTAGTTGAAATATATGTTGCCACGCCACCCATTCCGCTGTGACGTGTTGCGTACGAAGATGTTGTTCTAGTGTTGCCACACGGTGACAATTTTACACCAAGTTGAATGGCACTTGAAAAAGTGCATTCTACCTCATTGAATATTATACACGAAATGAGCAACAATGACAACTGTTTTGCAAGCCACATCGAAAATTGCAACAAAAAAAGAGGACGTTTCGGTAGCGTTCCGAAGTGTCCTCTTGTGTGCTAGTGTTGAAATTTTGTTGATTTTTGCGTTGCAAAACGGGAGTTTGTTTTGCCAAAACACGGCTTTGCCACCAACAACTTGATTGTTCAAAAGCAAAGTTTTGGCGCTTGTGTTGAACAAATCTTGTTGCCAACAAGGCGTTTCCATTGCAAATTTTGCGCAAAGTTTTTGCCACAAAAAACTGCAAAACAACGGGGGCGTGGTGCCAAAACACCAATTTTGGGCAAAGTGCAAACTACTTGGTTTTGTGCTTTTTGTTGTAGCGCTCGGTGCCTTGAATTTCCACCACTTTGAAGAAGTAGGGCTTTTGGCACGCTTCGTAGTACTGCACCATGTTGATGCACTTGAGCAAGAAAAATGCCGTTGCGCCCGTCAACGTGGTTGTGAGCATGCTGACAAGTGGGCTCTTGATGAACAAGAAAGTCACAATGACAATTACAAACTCGCCAAGCATTGTCAAAAAGGTTCTCCAAAACACGCTCCAAATGCGATAGGGAATTTTGGAAAGTCCGTCTTTTAGACCTTCCCTCACACCGCTGTCGTTGGCAACTACGCTTGGAAGCCACAGGCTGAACCAAGACTGTTTGAGAGCGTAGAGAGCAAGTCCAATAAAAATTGCAATGAACACCGTCCACCACTTCATTGCCGAGAAGAAAATGATGTAGATGCCAAACA
>JAFVYC010000009.1 GCA_017500855.1 Clostridia bacterium
AGGCGCTGGACTAAGGAGCAGAGACAATGGCCAATTTGAAAGAGACCTATGTCAAGGAAATCGTTCCTGCGCTTCAGAAGAAGCTCGGTGTGGCGAATCCCATGCTCGTGCCGCGTCTGACCAAGATCGTGGCCCCGGTAGCGTGTTGGAGTTTGGTCTTCGCCGTGCGCAAGGCCCCGATGCAGCAATCTACGGCGCACGTGCAGCAGTTATTGGTGGATGTTCTTCCACAAGCAACGTGCTTTGTGCGCAAATGTTTGGGCTTGATCCAAAAGGCACCCACGCACACAGCTGGGTGATGTCCTTCCCAACGGAATTGGATGCTTTCATGGCGTATGCCAACACCTACCCCAACAACTGTTTGTTGCTTGTGGACACCTACGACACGTTGAACAGCGGTGTTCCCAACGCAATCAAAACCTTCGACTACCTCAAGCAAAAGGGCTACAAACCTTTGGGCATCCGTTTGGACAGTGGCGACTTGGCGTATTTGTCCAAGCAGGCACGCAAAATGTTGGACGAAGCCGGCCACACCGACTGCAAAATTTTTGCAAGTTCCGACATCGACGAGTACGTGCTTACCGCTTTGAAACAGCAAGAAGCCAAAATTGACATTTTTGGCGTTGGCACAAAGATGATCACAAGCCACAGCAACCCAAGTTTGGGTGGCGTGTACAAACTTGCCGATTTGTTTGTGGACGGACAACACTTCCCCAAAATGAAGATTTCCGACAACCCCATCAAAATGACCAATCCGGGCAAAAAAACCGTGTACCGTTTGTTTGGACGTGACACAAACAAGGCAATTGCCGACCTCATTTGCTTGGAGGACGAAGTTATCGACGACAGCGGAACTTTGACCATCACTCACCCCGTTGAGCGTTGGAAAACCAAGGAAGTTGTCAACTTCTACGCCAAGGAATTGTACGTGGACGTGTTTGTGGATGGCAAACTTGTGTACCAACCCAAAACGGTGCAACAACTGGCAGAAAATTGCCAACAAAACTTGCAAGGTTTTTGGGAAGAGTACTTGCGACTTACCCGCCCACATCAGTACAAAGTTGACCTGTCGGAAAAATTGTACCAACTCAAACAAAGCCTCATTTTGGCAGAGCGTGGTGCAAAAAACTAGCAAATTTCGTTTGGTTGCAAACTTTGCAACAAGGAGAAACAATGGCAAAAAAAGTATTCAAAAAGGCGCTTTTTGGCTACGACACCAAGCAAGTAGACCAACACGTGCAAGCGCTCACCGAGCAAAACCAAGCAATTTTGCCCCTTCGTGAGCGTGTGGAAGAACTTCGTGAAGAAAACGAAAGTTTGCGCCTTTTGGTAAAAAAATATCAAGACGACGAGCAAGCCATTTCCAAATCGCTTGTGGAATCGCAAAAAATTGCCGACGAATTGCGTGGCGATGCCAAGCAGTTTGCCGAAATCACACTTTCCCGTGCAAAAATTTTCTACGCAACTTGGACGGCGTATTCCAAAACTTTGGTGGCAAGTTTGTCGGCAGAAGAACTCAAGCAGTTCAACCAACTCAAACGCAAAATCGAGCAAGTCATCAACGCATTCGAAGGCAAAAACGTTGCCGAGTTTGGCGAAAAAATTGCCACGGCTTCGGCTGACGAAACTGCTGTTTCTACTGATTCCGTTGCAACCTCAACAACGGACGTCAAAGCGGAAACTGTGGGGGCGTCATCGCAAAACCCACTAGACAAGATTTCGCAAGAAAGTGGGCAAGTCATCGACCTCAGGGAACTTTTGTGCCCGGAAGAATCGCTTGCCGAACTTTGCCAAGACCTTGGCTTGCCTGTAAAAAAGGACGTGTTGTAGATGTGGGAAGTAGTGTTGGAAGCGCTTGTAGACAGCGCCAAAGCATTGCCGTTTTTGCTTGCTATCTACTTGGTAATTGAGTTTTTGGAACACAACCACAAGGCAAAACAGCGCACCCTAAAATTGCTCAACGGCAAGTTTGCCCCTGCCGTTGCAAGCGTTGTGGGCATTGTGCCACAATGTGGTTTTTCCGTGATGGCAACGGACTTGTACTGCCAAAACTACTTGAAGGTAGGCACTTTGCTGGCATTTTTTGTTGCAACAAGCGACGAAGCCTTGCCAATTTTGCTGACCAACAGCCAAACGGTTGGCATTGTGTGGGTGGTGGTGGCAATCAAGGTGGCGTATGCAATGCTGATTGGTTTTGTTGTCAACGCATTCGACAAAACAGTTTTGCAAGTTGACTACCAAATCAAGCAAGACGAAGGCTGTTGTGGGCACGAAATGCACGACAAAAAGACCTTTTGGCAGTTTGTCAAGCACCCACTTTTGCACTCGGCAAAAATCTTTGTGTACATCTTTGTTGTAAACACAGTTTTTGGCTTGTTGATGTTGTACTTCGAGCAACCAATTGCCAATTTCACAGCGCAAATTGGCGTGTTCCAAAGTTTGTTCACAGCGCTTGTGGGGCTTGTTCCCAACTGTTCAAGCAGTGTGGTGCTGACCGGCATGTACACGGAGAACATCATCGACCTGTCCGCCCTTGTGGCGGGGCTTGTTTCCAACAGCGGAATTGCCTTGGCTGTGCTTTTCAAGCAAAAATCCAAGTGGAAGCGCAACTTGCTGATACTTGCCGTTTTGTACCTTGCAGGCGCAATTTTGGGCACAACCCTTGCCCTTTTCGGCTTGTAAAATGCCAACCGAACGCAATTCTACAAAGAATAAAATGCTGTTTTACAAAGAATATAAATAGTTCTACAAAGAATAAAAGCAGTTTCCAAAGAATAAAAGTAGTTTTACAAAAAATATAAGTAGTTTTACAAAGAATAAAAAAGTAATTCTACAAAAAGTAAAAAGTAATTCTATAATGAATTAAAAAAGAATTCTAAAACAAACCAAAAACGAAACTTTGTAAATTACAAAGAATAGAAGTAGTTTTACAAAGAATATAAGTAGTTCTACAAAGAATAAAAAGTAATTCTATAATGAGTTAAAAAGAATTCCTTAATCAATTAAAAAAGAATTCTAGAACAAACCAAAAACGAAACTCTGTAAATTGCAAAGAATAGATTTCAAACAATACATAAAGCATAAATTCAAAACTAAATTCTATAATGAATTGAAAAAAGAATTCTAAAACAAACCCAAAACGAAACTCTATAATGTGTAAAGAATAGATTTCAAACAATACTTAAAGCATAAAATCAAAACTAAATATATAAAATTGAAACAAGAAATTGCTTAATATATCAAACAAAAACCACCCGAAATTCGGGTGGTTTTCTACTGTCAAAAATTTGCTATTTTCGTACCCCGTGTGTGAAAAAAAGCAAAGGAGCAAACGAAAAGTTTACCCCTTTTTTGTGTTGATTATAGTTTGGTTTTGCCAATCTTCACTACTGCAATTCGGCAAGTCTTGTTGTTAGTTACGCAAGCAATTCTTGGTACTTGGCATTATTCTTTTTTGCAACAACAATCTTTGCGTAACCTTGGCTCTCACTTTGGGAGAGCTGTCACCATAGGTGACTGAGAGGGTTTTGCAGGAGAAAACTGGCACCCCGTGGTGGGGTTTTTGTAAAAATTGGTGCACAAATAACGCACAACATTCACACGCAATCAATGAGAGAAACGCCCAAGGGGCAACCTTCTCGGAGCATCGAAAAAAAATGCAAATTGCCTTGCTTTTTGCCCTGCGTTTGCAACTTCAAAACACGTTCAACTACGCACGTTTTCGCACCCCGTGGTGGGGTTTTTGCAAAAAAAAGGACGGAATTTCCGTCCTTTTTGTCTAGTACATTTCGCCGGGGTTACCACCTGCAACGGGTGCCGGTGGTTCGGGGATGTCGCACACAACGCTTTCCGTTGTAAGCAACGTTCCTGCAACGCTTGCTGCGTTTTGCAATGCCGAACGTGTAACTTTTGTTGGGTCCAAAATGCCCTTTTCAATCATGTCGCCGTAGGTGCCTGTCAACGCATCGTAGCCGTACGTTGGGCTGTTTTGTTGAAGCACCTTGGAAACAATCACGCCACCGTTCACACCTGCGTTTTCGGCAATTTGCTTGATGGGTGCTTCCAATGCTTTCAGCACGATTGTTGCGCCTGTTTTTTCGTCGCCAACAAGGCTTTCCACAAGTTTTTGCACTTCGGGGATTGCCGAAAGAAGCGCAACTCCGCCACCTGCAACAATGCCTTCTTCAACGGCAGCACGTGTTGCGTTCAATGCGTCTTCAATGCGAAGTTTTCTTTCCTTCATTTCAATTTCCGTTGCAGCGCCAACGTTGATAACGGCAACGCCACCTGCAAGTTTTGCAAGTCTTTCTTGAAGTTTTTCCTTGTCGTAGTCGCTTGTTGTTTCCGCCATTTGTCTGCGAAGAAGGGCAACTCTTTGCGCCAAAGTGTTTTGGTCGCCTGCGCCTTCAACAATGATGGTGGTGTCCTTGTCAACTTTCACTTGTTTTGCACGGCCAAGCATGTTCAACGTTGCCGATTTCAAATCCAAACCAAGGTCGTCGGTGATGACTGTTCCGCCCGTCAACACGGCAATGTCTTCTAGCATTGCCTTGCGCCTGTCGCCAAATCCCGGCGCCTTCACGGAAACACACAAAAAGCTTCCACGCAGTTTGTTCACAATAAGTGTTGTAAGCGCTTCGCCTTCCACGTCCTCGGCAATGATAAGCAGTTTTCCGCCAACTTTCACAACTTGTTCCAAAATGGGCAACAAGTCTTGAATGGAAGAAATCTTCTTGTCGGTAATCAAAATGAACGGGCTGTCCAGTTCGGCAACCATCTTGTCCATGTCGGTGCTCATGTAGGGCGAGTTGTAGCCACGGTCAAATTGCATGCCTTCCACAACGTGCAGTTCGGTGCGCATTGTTTTGCTTTCTTCAACGGTAATAACGCCGTCGTTGCCAACCTTTTCCATTGCGTCGGAAATCAGTTCGCCAATTTTTTCGTCGGCAGCCGAAATGGATGCAACTTGCGCAATTGCGTGTTTGCTTTCCACTGGTGTAGAAATTTCCGCAAGTTTCTTCACGCACACTTCAACGGCCTTTTCAATGCCCTTTTTCAAAATGATGGGGTTTGCGCCTGCAGCAACGTTTTTGTTGCCTTCACGAATGATGCATTGCGCAAGCACGGCAGCAGTGGTGGTGCCGTCGCCCACAACGTCGTTTGTTTTGGTGGATGCTTCCTTGATGATTGCTGCTCCCATGTTTTCAAATGGGTCTTTCAGTTCAATTTCCTTTGCAATGGTAACGCCGTCGTTAATGATCATTGGGCTACCAAACTTTCTTTCCAAAATAACGTTTCTTCCCTTTGGGCCAAGGGTAATTTTCACAGTGTCAGCAAGTTGATTTACGCCACTTTCCAGCGCACGCCTTGCTTCTTCGCCATATTTAATTTGTTTTGCCATGTTTTTGCCTCCTATTCCACAACTGCAAGAATGTCGCTTTGCTTGATGATTGTCACTTCTTCGCCGTCAATTTTGAATTGACTTCCTGCGTACTTGCTGTACAGCACCTTGTCGCCAACGTTCACAACCATTTCAACGTCTTTTCCGTCAACAACTCCGCCTTGCCCAACGGCAACAACCACAGCAATTTCTTGTTTTTCTTGTGCAGCAGTGGGCAGAAAAATTCCGCCAACAGTTGTTTCCTTTTCTTCAACTTGTTTCACAACCACACGGTCAAACAACGGTCTAAGTTTCATGTATAGAATACCTCCAATTTGTAACGAATGTAATTTTTTAGCACTCTTTGTGCTCGACTGCTAATTCCATTATACCACCGATTTTCAAAATGTCAATAGAGTTGCCCCTTTTTTTCTCACGAAATTTCAAAAAAAATTTTCACTATTAAAAATCAAGTGGTGCAAAAAGCAACTTTGCAACTTTTTCCAGCTACTATTGTAGCATAAAACGCAAAAAATTTGAACTGTAACACCGTCGCTTTTTGACTTTTTTTGCCGAAATTTGCAAATTCCACAACAAATGCCCCTTTTGCCACCCAAATCAAAGAATTCAACACCTTCCACCCTTGCAACCTTATATATAATAGCGCACGCACGAGCCTTCTCTAATGTAACAAACCTGCAACATACGCAAAAAAGTTTGCAAATTGTTCACTAAAGGTATTGGAAATTGCAAAACTTTGTGGTATAATGTGTGTCGGCAAAGCAGTTTGCCAAAGAATGCAAAATTATTTCACAAGGAGTGCAACAAAACAAGCATTTTGCTGGTTTAATGTACGAAACATGAACAAATTTCAAATTGACAGGCTTCTTGTCAAGGTTTCGCAAGGTAGCAACCAAGCCTTTGCCGACCTGTACGAAGCCACCAAAAAGGGAGTTTTTGCCTTTATATTTACATACTTGCACAACTATGCCGACACCGAAGATGCCACAATGGACGTGTTCTTGAAAGTCAAGCGCAACATCCACACCTACAAGCACGGCACCAACGGTTTGGCGTGGATGCTACAAATTGCCAAAAACCATTCGCTAACTTTGCTTTCCAAGCGCAAGCGCAACGGCGAGCAAATCTTGCACGAAAACGCCCACGGCGAAGTCAGCCCAATGGAAGGCACGGCAGGAATCATGGATGCAATGCAAAAGTCGCTAACGGAGGAGGAACAGCGCATTGTCACAATGTTCGTGCTGTTCAACTACAAGCACAGGGAAATTGCCCACCAACTTGGCATTCCCGTTGGCACGGTAACTTCAAAGTACAAGCGTGCTTTGCAAAAACTCAAAAACACCTTGGAAGGACACTAAACTATGAAACAAATCAAACAACAATGGGAAGAAGAGTTGGACAAAGTCGTGCCAAACCTAAGGCAAGACGTTCAAAACGAGCCAATTCCCGCCCAACCAACAAAAACATACTGGTGGCAAGCGTTTGCCAACTTTGTTTTTTCCAACAAACGCCCGTTTGCCGTGGCAACAAGCTTTTGTCTGGTTTTCATCATTGCAGTGGTGGCGCTTTTGCCGGCAATCAACACGCCCCAACAAGCCTTTGCCACAACGGTGATGGTGGAAGTCAACCCAAGCGCAACCTTTGCCGTGGACAAAGACGGCATTGTCACAAACGTCGTTGCCAACAACGGCGATGCCGACGTGCTACTTTCCAACGCCAACGTTGCCCAACAACTCAAGGGCGTTCCGGTGGAACAATCGGTGCAAACCTTCGTAGACTACTGCGCCCAACTTGGCTACTTGAACTTGGCACAGCAATCGGCAATTCGTGTTTCCACTTGCGAAAACGGCAATCACGCAGTTTTGGACAGAGTTTCCGAGCACATGCAAACCTACTTCCAACAAAAGGGTGCATTCGTTGCTGTGGTTGCGCAATCGCTAAACTTGCAAAAGTTTGCCGAAAGGGCAGGCATGGAAGCCACCAAAAATCTCAACCAACTTGTAGAAAAAGTGCAAAACCTTGCCACAACCTACGGTAGCCGTGTGCAAGAATTGCAAGATCTCTACCAACAAGTTGTTTCCTTCAACGACGTTTCCAACGTAATTTTGGATGCAGTGCACAACAAGTCGGAGGAAGTTGACCTTCGCTTGCAACAGCTTGAAGCAATGGAAACCCTTTCCCAAAGCATCTTGGAGCATCCGGACAACCAATTCTTCTTGGTACTTTCCTTGGACTACTGGACAATTGTCAATGGCAATTTGGACGTTGCCGAAGGGGAATTTGCCTTGCTAATCGAGCAAATGACGCATGCGCTACAAACCTACCAACAAACTTTCAACGACCAAGTAATCAGCAGGCACGGTCTGGAACACAAAATCAACGTGTACCAAATGCTTCAAACTTCCTTGGACGTAACGTTGGAATTCGTGCAGGAAAACTTGGAGTTCATCCAAAGCCTGTTCCCCAGCGACCAAGCAATGGCAAAACTGTTCGACTTGTTCAAAATCCCCCAAACTCACGTTCAGTACTTGGAAAAACTTTCAAACTACTGCCAATCCCGTTTGGAAATGTACCAACAGCAGTACGGTCAACAGCAACAACAACTAACTGCACAGCAGTACCAAAACTTCGTTGAACAACTTCAAAGCCAACACGGCAGTATGGAAAACTACTGGAACAGCCTGCAAAACTAGCGCAAACAAAACCGTTGCCAAACGGTGGTGCAACGCAAAGTTCCTTGGCAAACCAACTGCGGAAAGGCTTTGAAAACAAACAAAAGCAAAAAATTTCAAAAAAATTTATTTTTGATGCAACAAAACAACCAAGTTGCACGTTTAATAATTGAAAAACAAAAACGCAACACCCGTTGCAAAGGAGAACTAAAATGAAAAAATTCTTGTCTATCATGCTACTTGTAGCACTTGTTGCAACACTTTGCTCTTTCGTTGCATGCCAACCAACAGCAAGTGCAAGCACAGTAATGAACGTATCTTTGAACCCCGAAGTTGAATTCGTGGTAGATGCCAATGGCAAAGTCGTAACAGTAAACGCTTTGAACGAGGAAGGCAACCTCATCATTTCCGCTTCGGAATTCGAAAACGTGGAAGGCAAAACAGCCGAAGAAGCAGTTGAACTGTTCATTCAAGTTTCCGCCGAAACAGGTTTCCTCATCAAAGGCAAAGTCAACGACGGCGAAAACGAAATTGACATTTCCATTTCCGGCACACCTGCCGATGCCGAAAAGTTGTACAACGACGTAAAGGCAAAAGCAACAGCCTACTTGGAAGAATTGGATATCCAAGGCAAAATCAACCAAGCAAAAGCCCTCACCGAGGAATACCTTCAACAACTTGTTGCAGAGTGCGCTCCCTACGTGGAAGAAGCACAACTCAAGGCAATGGAGTACCAACAACTTGTAGACACACTCATTGCTTCCCGCAAGGAAACAGCGGAAATCTACTCTCAAGAACTCAAAAATGCCTACTACGAAGCAAAAGCATTTGCTCTTGAACAAGCCAAGTTGGAAACTTTGAAGTCCCACCTCAACGCTTTGCAACAAGTTGTTTTCGACTCCGTAAACAGTGCTTACACAAGCGCAATTGAACTCATCGAAACAATTCGCTACGAACAACTTGTTTCCGAAGACAGCTTGTACCAACGTGCCCTTGCAAACCTTCGCCAAAAGAAGATCGAGTACCTACAGTTCCGCAACGAAGTTGCTCAAATGGAACAAACCGAAGTAACAACCGACGTTCTTGCAAGACTTGACCGCCTCACACAAGCCCTTGCCGAAGCGCAAACAGCATTGGAAAATGCCGGTGTTTCCGCTAACGAAGCATTGGACGGCGCAAAGGAAAACCTCACAAGCCTGTACAACAGCGTGATGGATTCCTTGAAGAGCGTAAACATCAACGAACACTTGGACGAAATTTCCCAAAGCCAAACAGATGCTCTCAACAAGTTCTTCAACGACTTCGAAGCAAAGTACGGCGCCGACAAGCAATCCGCCAAGGAAGATTGGAACGAGATGGAACAAGACCTCAAAACTCCAGAAACTTCCGCACAGTAGTTGTTGACAAATGGCTTGGTGGCGCAACAGCCACGGCAAAGCCAACGCCTTGAACAAGGCAACCCAAAACCAAATCAACGGCAGTTGCATCCTCTCCCCAAGCAACTGCACGCAAAACAAAAACAGGCACCCCGTGCCTGTTTTTTGTTGCAAAAAAAATGAGAAATTGTTGCAAAACTTGGCAACACGTCGTTGAAAATTGTTGCAAAAACTGTGTCAATTTGCAAAAAAAATTCCACAACATTATATACATTATGTTGTGGAAAAATTGGCAAAATGCATTTTGTAGCCACGCAAAAACGCATTGCATTACACTATTTACTGCAAATTAAGCCCAAAATGCAAACAAAAATGCGTGGTTTTTCTACATTTTTTGCAAAAACTATTGACACATCGGCAAGAAAGTTGTATTATAAATAATATCAAAAAGCAATCCGCAAATTATACCCACAACATAATGTATAATATGTGGTGCAAAATTGCAAGGAGGTGACGGTTGTGAACATGTACGTTGTTTTTGCCCTGTTTTTGGTTTCCGCAGTGGTAATTTTGTGCTACTTGGACAAACTCAAAATGCGCATTGCTCGCAATTTGTTCTTTGTGCTCACTGCCGTGCTCATCCTGTACATTCCCTTGGCAATTTGGGGCAACGACCTTGCGCAATTCTCGTTGCAACACCGCAAGGACAATTTGGTGCAAACAACCATCCAATTGGTGCATCACGCAATCGACATTTCCAACTTGGCGTTCACTTCCATCACGGCAATTCTTGTTGCTGTGGCAATGGTGTGCGCAGTTTCGGCAATCATCGTTGTGGTGCAAACGGCAAAGGTCATTTGCACAATCATCAAGCGCTTCAAGGCGGAAAATTCCAACGCCAACAAGCACCCCGCAAAGAAAACCTACCAGCCAAAACTGGTTCATTCCACAATACAATTCAAACGCATTCTCTATCTGCGCTTGTGCAGGTTGAACAGCTAAAATTCTTTTGCACAGCATTTTTCGGCAACGCATCGGATACTTTTGTCCCATGTGTGTTTTTTGCTGTTCAAAATGCATTGTTCAACCCACAACCGAAGTTGGCACGGTTTGCCAACAAATTTCAGATAGGAGAAACAAAACATGAAAACAACAAAAAAGGGCTTCACGCTCGTAGAACTCTTGGTTGTCATTGCCATTTTGGCAATTTTGGCAACAGTTTCCGTTGTTGGCTACACAACTTTCATCCAAAAAGCCAACAAATCCGTCGACCAACAAGCAGTAGTGCAAATGAACCTTGTTTTGAAAGCCGACGAAATTGTCAACGGCGCACCACAAAGCATCGACCAAGTCAAGGACTTGTTGGAAGCAAACGGCTACTCCGACGAACTCACACCAATTTTTGATGGCTACACGTTCGGTTGGTATGCCGAAGCAAACGTGATGGTGCTTGTGGAAAACAGAACACACGTAGACTTCCCCGAAGAATACCGTGACGTTGACCTTTCCAAAATCGAACTCTACCTTCACAACGTTGTGACAGAAGTTGTCGACAACAACGAAGCAATTTCCTACATCAACACAGGCGATATCTCCGGTGGCTACGTTCAATTGGCAGAAGGCACCTACACAGGCTTGAAGTATGGCTACAATATCGGCAAAATCGTTAGCGGTAGCACAGGCTATGGCGAAACTGCTGTAAAACTCAACAAAATTGGTAGCCTCACAATTGGTGGTGCAGGCGCACAACTTGATGGATTCAACATCTATACAGGTACTGCAACTGTTTACACCGACTACGGTCACTACTATGTAAAACAACAACACGAAATTCAAACTTTGAAGTTCGAAGACGTAACGTTTACTGATTGTTTCATGATAGCAGACCTCACCGGAAACGCTTCTATCAAAAACCTTGTTTTCGAAAATGTAACTTTTGATATGGGCAACAAACAATCCCCTGCCGCAGTTCATATCATTGATGAGATGGGTGGAATTGAAAACATAACATTCAAAAACTGTAAGTTTATCAATTGTGATAATACTACTTGGGCAATGCAATTGGACATCGGAGTAGAAAGTGCAGTAAATGTTACAATTACAGGTTGTACACTTACAGGAAGTGGTAATGGTAGTGTTGCAGGCAATGCTATTCAGTTTTCTAGTTGCCCTGCATTTACTGGAAAAATTGTAATCACAAACAACACAATTAACAATGCCGGTGATCGTGCAATTCGCATTCCAAATGTAGCTGGTCAACTTGTAATCACAAATAACACAATCACAGATTGTGCAGACGAAGATGGTCAAGTAATCAAGTACGACGGCACTCCAACAAGCGTTGAACTCGGCAACAACACACACAACGGCAAAGACCTTGTTTGGGATGGTGGCATTGCAACGGAAAAACAATAAATTCTTTGCATAGTTACACAATCTCAACGTTCAGTCACGTTGACGTTGCAACAAACTAGTCAAACCACGTTGGCATTGCAACGGAAAAACAATCTAATTTTGCAAATTGCACAATCACAGCGACAATGTTCTACGCAAGCAACGTTGTCAACGCTTCAAGGTTTTGAACAACTTTGCTAGTGTTTGGCAAAATGCTAAGTCAAAAATCAGCATTGCAAAATTGCAAGTTGCACAGCGCAACAATTTGACTTGCCAACGGCTCAGCCGTGGATAGAGTGGCAAAACAATCAACAAAGGGGAACAGCAAAACGCTGTTCCCTTTTTTGCTTGGGTTTGCAAGCATGCATTTTTTCCCCGTTCAAGCAACTTTTTTGCAAAACTATTGACTACCACCTGTTTTTGTTGTAAAATATCTACATTCCACAAGGGGGAAACAACTATGAAAAAATTTCTTTGTTTGGCGCTTTGTATGGTTATGTTGCTTTCCACAATTGCCCTTTCGGCTTGCAACAATTTCTACACAGGCGACGAAATTGCAACACAGGAAGACAGGCAAAAACTGCAAGACTTTTGCTTGTCCTTCAAAGAATCCAAAATGCCCAAAATTCGCCAAGACATGAGCCTTGTGTACACAAACAACGCCAACCCACAAAGCAGTTTTGTGATGGAAGGCTACTACCTTGCAACTCGCACGGAAGACAGCATGGTGGAGTACTACAAAATCAACTACGTAAGCCAATCGGCAACTTTCACGGTGCAAGCGTGGTGCAGTGGCTCCAACTTCTATTTTGTGGAAGAGTACCAATTTGGCGACAGCCCACGTGCAAAGAACACTTTTTGCCAAAAAACAACCGATTTTGGCTACACCTTCGACATGTCGGCGGTAAGTGTCAACTTTTCCAATTTGAGCGCAATTTCCTTCTTCGGCAAACTTGTCAACCAACAGTTGTACGGCAAAAACAACAAATTCTACGTTGTGCAGCAGTACTTGGAAATCCCCCTTATTTACCAAATTAACGTCAGCCAAAATTCCTACACGTCGCAAAGACTTGTGGCGTACACTTGCGAAGATTTTTCCGTAATGTCCCGAGAAATTTTGAAGAAAACAACACAAACTGCAAGAATGCCCAATGTCAACAAAGTTGCCGAAGGCAGATTGAACGCAAAAGTTTTGGACGTGCTGTTGAAAGCAAGCGCCAATGCGTAGTGCGTTGCAATTTTGTGGAAACAACGCTGTTGCGCCCACATCTTTGCAAATCTATTGACTACTACCAAATTTTGTTGTAAAATATCTATAATCTATTTTCAAGAGGGGAACACTATGAAAAAACTTCTTTGTTTGGCGCTTTGCTTGACGTTGTTTGTTTTGACGCTTTCTTTTGTGGCGTGCAGTCCATTC
Source organism: Clostridia bacterium (assembly GCA_017500855.1). Lineage (GTDB taxonomy): Bacteria > Bacillota > Clostridia > Christensenellales > CAG-314 > Fimimonas. The sequence continues at coordinate 13,264 of JAFVYC010000009.1, forward strand.
TACACGGGTGAAGAAATTGTCAACGACCAAAAACAACAAGTGTGGGACTACTTTTCCAACTTCGACTACTCCAAAATGGCAAACTACCGTGTGGACACAACCAGAAAGGCAACTTTTGCCAACGAGTCGGACAAAAACGTCAATTTCCAAGGCTACGCCATCATCAACGAGCTACAAGATTGCACCTTGGAGTTCTACGAACTAACCTACCAAAGCAGTGTGTTTTCCTTCAAACTGAAGGCGTGGTGCGACGGCACAAATTGCTACTTCGAGGAAACTTTCCCGAACGGCGACGGCGAAATGCAAAACAACAAGTTTTTCCACTCTGTGGAAATGGACGGCTACGCATTGAACATGCAAAGCATTCGCCAGTACTTCGAAACTTTGGACGTTGAAGAATTTTGTGCGTACATGTCCCTTGGCGATTTGTACGGCAGTGGCAACGCCTACCGAGTTTCCACAATTTGGGACTTGGCTCCCACCAATTTGTACGTTGTTTTGTCGGAAGATTCCTTCCGCACCAAATCGGAACTGAAAATTGACACAGACGAACAAAACTACTTCATTTCCACCTCAATGGAAAAAACTTTGCAAAACGTAACCATGCCCAACTTGGAAGGCGTTGCCGAAGGCTACCTTTCCGACCAATTGTTGGACGTGTTGTTCTAGCACAGGAGAACCATCATGAACAAATGGGACAAAAGATTTATGGAACTGACCGAGCAAGTTGCAGGTTGGTCCAGTTGCTTCCAACAAGAACGCCACGTTGGGGCAATAATTGTAAAAAACAAGCGCATTCTCACCACAGGCTACAACGGTGCGCCACAAGGCGTGGAAAGTTGCCGTGACCGTGGGGAATGCATTCGCAAAAAACTTGGCATAGAAAGTGGCACAAGGCACGAACTGTGCTACGCCGTGCATGCCGAACAAAACGCCATCATTCAAGCGGCAAGGTTGGGCATCGTGCTGGAAGGCGCAACGCTGTACTGCACGCATCAACCGTGTGTTATTTGCGCCAAAATGATAATCAACGCAGGCATCGTGCGCATTGTGTACAAGCAAGGCTATCCGGACGAATTTTCTCGCCAACTTCTTGCCGAAGCAGGCGTTGAACTTGTGTTGTACAAGGAGTAGAACAATGAACAAACCCTACGATCCACAACTGACTTGCTTCCCCTACACCGAGCAAACCGACGGCCACTACTTGGTAGTCAAGAAAAACGACCACGCCGTTTTCGACAAAAACTTCACCTACGTCGACAAATCCAAAAAGTTCAAATTTTGGCGTGGTTGCATGAACGTTGTGACGGCGCTTGTGGCATTTCCCGTTTCGGCAATTCGCCAAGGATTGCGCATTGAAGGGCGCAAAAACCTCAAAAAACACAAGGAATTGCTCAAAAACGGCGCAGTTTCCGTTGCAAATCATGTGCATATTTGGGACTACATTGCCATTATGAACGCAGTTTGGCCCATTCACCCGTATCATCCAAGTTGGGCAACCAACTGCCGTGGCGAAAACAAAATTCTCATTCGCTACAACGGCGGTATTCCCGTGCCGGAAAACGACATGCGTGCAATGGCGCAGTTTTCCAAAGCAGTGGAGCAGTTGCTAAACGAAGGCGGTTGGTACCACACCTATGCGGAAGGTAGCATGTGGGAGTACTACCAACCTATTCGCCCATTCAAAAAGGGCGCATTCCGTTTTGCCGTCAAAACAGGCAAGCCCGTTGTGCCAATGGCGTTTTCCTATCGCAAGGCAAAGGGTTTGCGCAGACTTTTTTGCAGTCGTCCAACGTTGACGTTGCGTGTTGGCGAACCAATTTTGCCCGACACATCCCTTCCACACGCCCAAGCAATAGAAAAATTGTGCATCGAGTGCCACCAAGCCGTGTGTAGACTAGCAGGCATTGCCGATGGCGAAAACATCTACCCACCAATTTTCCAAAACAACAAACGCATCGACTACTACCCCTTCCCAAGCAAGAAGCAGTAGTGTGCAGTTTCTGCAACGCAACCTATAGTTTTGCTCAAAGGGTGTTGCAACTTTTATGGAGAACTTATTTACTGCAACAAAGTTTTGCAGAACAATAGAAAATAATGGCTTCCAGGAGGTATCATGAAAAAGATAGTTTCTTTTATCCTTTGCTTAGTTTTACTTGTTTCCACGCTTGTTTTTGTTGCGTGCAGTCCATTCTATACAGGTGACAGGCTTGCTACGGAATCGGACTACTACTATAAATACGACTTTTTTGCTGCTTCCGAATACATGATGAATGTGAACCTCAGAATTGACACGAGCGTTGAGTACGTCAACCACAGCAACCCTGAAAAGAATTTTGTAATTACAGGTCACAAAATTGAAGTGCATTCGTCTGATAGCGTGTCTTTCTTCGATTTGACCTACAAAAGCAGTTCCGTGGTAATTCATGTTCAAATGTGGAGAGATAATTCCAACATCTATTTTATTGAGCAATACGAAACCAAGAGCAATGGGCTTATAACTCGCAAATTCTATCAACCATACGACCATTATGAAGAAAACATGTCGATCATACAAAGATATTTCTACTATGTAAGCCATGCTAATTTCATGAGCAACCTACTTTTTGCTGAATTGTATGGACAAGGCAATCAGTACATGACAATGACAGACAGTAATGGTCGCCCTGTAAGTATGCACTTGACACTGCAAGGCGTTGGTTATCGAACGCAGGCGCTAATGCAGTACGAAAACGATTTTTGTTCTAGGACATCTCGTGTTTTGATGAAACCTACTAGTCAAAGTGCAAAAATGCCAAGAATAGATGGCTTGGAAAAAGGAGACTTGAGCCAACTTGTAAGTGTCACGCTAGAACTAGCACACAAAGACCTATAACAACTACACAAAATAAAGGGAACACGACGTTGTTCCCTTTTTCATTATAAAGCCTTTTTTGCAGGCAGGGACGTACAAATTCCACCAAACGTTTGGTCGGAACTTTCAACAAAACTCCAAAAAGTTCGGGCGTGTACCGAATCTTTTTGCCCTCACGGGGGATGCTGGGGCATGTGGCTCCCCAGCTATGTCAAATTAAGATAAGGGTTGCGGAGTAACCCTTCCTTGGAAGTCCGACTTTGGTGGGTAAAAATTTGCTAGCACAAAGCACTCCGTGCGACTGCTTGCAAATTCCACCAAACGCTTGGTCGGAACACCAAATTCCACCAAACGTTTGGTCGGAGAACTACAAGTACTTTGCAGGCACGTCCAAAACGTCCAAAACGCCTGTGTAGCCATCCCGTTTCAACTGCGGAACTGCCTTTGCGTAGGCAAGCATTATTTGCGCTGTAAGCATGGCATTGTTTTGCATTTCCAGCAAAAAACTGCATTCTGCAAGGGAATTTTGCCCAAAAACCAAGCCTTTGTGCCCTGTTTTTGCCTTTATTTGCCTAACATCCCGTGGTGAGCAAAACACAATTTCCACGTTTTCGCCTTGGAAGTAGTGGGAGATTTGCAAAATTTCTTTTTCCACTTGCTTTTGGTATTGGCTGACACACGCAACGTAGCAAATTCGTTTGTGAAGAGCCTTTTCCCCTTGTTGCGCAAGGCTTTTGGCGTTCTCAATTGGCTTTGTGATTTGCACGGCATCTATAACGCCGTCAATTTGCCTCAAAGCGTTGGAGTGCCCTTGCGACACACCTTCGCCCCACAGCGTTGTTTGCCCGCCCGTGCAGGTTTTGCAAAGCGCACGTGCAATTGTCAAAATTCCCGGGTCCCACCCTGCGCCCACAACGGAAAGCCCACCTTTTTGTTGCAAAAGTTGCTTGTGGTGGGCAATGTCGTCGGTGTTGTCGAAGCAATCCACCGTGTTGAAGCCGTGGAAATGGTGCAAGTTGTTGTGCAAGTCGTTGCAACTGCCCAAGCACAGCAAAAGCACGTCGGTTTTGCCAACAAAATTGCCAATGTTTTTGGTTTTTTGCGCCAAAGGATGGCAAATTTTGCGCCTGCTAAACACGCCAACAAGGTTGAAACATCGGCTTTTTTCCACCAATTCAACAGCGCACTTTCCCACGTTTCCAAAGCCACACACAGCAACGTTTATCATCCAAACTCCTTTCAATTTCGTTCCACATTTTGCACTTTTTCAAACTGACTGCAACGCCAACAAAATGCAACAAAAATGCAAAAATATAGTATATATAACATAATATGCACCCAAAATTGAAAAAATCTAAAAAAAATGTATATTTTTTTTGTAAAATTTGCGTTTAACACTTTATTTTTTTGTAAAAATATTGTAAAATATATACGAACAACAAAATTTGCAAGGCGTGCCTTGCTTGTTTGTTTCGCAACACGGGGTGGCAGTTTTGCTATCTGTCGACAATTTTGACTACTACTTGCAACGCAAGTTTTTCTATATTTCGCTAGAAGGTGTAACAATGCTTGACTACATCACAAAATTTTTCCTGTGCAAACCAATTGATTTGGTTGCCAAAATCTTGCTTATACTGGCAGTTTCCGCCGTGTACTTTTTTGTTTTCTACTATGCAAAAAAACGCAATTTGAACGCATTTGTTTTTATTGTTGTTGGGTTGCTTGCAATTTTGTTTGGCAGTTCCTTCTTGGGCGTTCCAAACTTGAAGTTCTACGCAACAATCGTGCTGTTCATCATTGCATTTGCTAGTTTGGTGTTCTTCTCGCAAGATTTCAAGCGAGACATGTTCAATGCATCTTGGCGCAAACTGTTCGAAACGGATTCTCCGTCGGCTTTGGGCAGGGAAGATTTGCACAAATCTGTTTCGGAAATTATCAAGGCTTGCCAACGCCTTTCCAAAACGGAAACAGGCGCATTGATCATCATCACCGACAAAATTGCCGACAGCGTTTTGGAAAGTGGTGTGCGCTTGAACGCACAAATTTCCGCCGAATTGTTGGAAACGGTGTTCTTCCCCAAAACGGCGTTGCACGACGGCGCAGTTGTTATTTGCGCAAACAAGGTTGTTGCAGCAAGTTGCTACCTTCCTTTGACGCAGGACAACGACTTGCCACGTGAGTTTGGCACTCGTCACCGTGCTGCAATTGGTGTTTCCGAGGCGTACCCCGGTAGCACAACCATTGTTGTCAGCGAGGAAACAGGTATCATTTCGGCAATGCACGATGGCAAAATCAAGCGCTATCTCGATGCCGAGCAACTAAAACGCATTTTGGATTGCGCAATGAGGCTGTCCGACAGGGCGGAAGAAGAAAGCATTTGGGGGTTGACAGGCTATGAAGACTAAGGTGCCATTTTCCAAAAAAGTTGCAAGGTTTTTCAAACACTACTTCGGAATGTTGCTTTTGGCAATTGTTTGCGGAGTGCTGACTGTGTTTTTGGTTGGTTTTCTCAACGTATAGTTGCAACAAATTGAACTTTCAAGAAACAGGCTTTTGCGCCTGTTTCTTTTTTTTGTGGATGCAAGTTGCGTTTTTGTGTATTTTGTCCCTTTTGCTTGAAGATTTTTCAGCCTGTTTGTTGTAATGGTTGAACTTTTAAGAAACTGACATTTACGTCTGTTTTTTTGTAGAACCAAGTTGCGTTTTTGTGTAGTTTGGTTTTGTTTCTTTTGCTTGAAGATTTTTTCAGCCTATTTGTTGTAATGATTGAGTTTTCAGCCAACAGGCTTTTGCGCCTGTTTTTTCACGTTGTTGAAAAATATGCGTTTTTTGTTCCTTTGCTATTATATATTGCAATTTTTTCTTTGCACTTTCTAATTTTTTGCATTTTTCAAGTGGCTTTTTGCTCATTGTTCCTTTTTGACTTAGTTACCCTTGACTATTTCATCTTTTTTTGAGGTAGTTGTTTTTGTGTTGTGTATTATGGGTTTCTTCTTTACTTCATCTCAACATTATATA
>JAFVYC010000010.1 GCA_017500855.1 Clostridia bacterium
AAAATTTGTAGATTTCGGCGTTTTGCTCGGGTGTTAGGTCACGGAACTTTTCCAACTTGCTTTCCAATTCGTCGTAGGTGATGTTTTGGCTACCCGTGTCCTTGATTTCCTTGAGAAGTCCTTGCAAAAGTGCTTGTGTAACTTCCATCGTTTCCTCCTAGTTTGCTTTGAGTTTGTTTATCTGTTGGCTGACTTGGTAGATTTGTTGCAAAATCTCCGTGTTGGTTGGGTCAGCATCGTAGCGTGCCTTGAGTTGTTCCTTGGTGCGGTTTAGTTGCTCAACTTGAAGCAACACGGCGCACTCTGCAAAATACTTTTTGTTGGATTCCGCCTTGGCTGGCGACAAATCCACCGTGGTTAGCAGTTGAATTTCCTGCTGGGTTGCATCGGGGCAAATTGTGTACAGCATGTCCATGCTTGGCGTTTGCCCGCTTTGCTTGCATTGCTCCACGTAGTTGAAGATGCTTTGCAAGGTTTTGTTGGTTGCAATGGGCATTTGCTCCATTGTTGCAAACGGCTGTGCCGAAAGCATGCACGACGCCACAAAGTACCTTGCCTTGTCCTCCGACGAAAGCGCCGTTGGCTGTGGTTGGCTGTCCGTTTGGTCATCGGCTTCCACAACTTTTTCCGCCATTTTTCGGCGCAAAAAGTCTGCCGAGTAGCCTGTGCGAAGGGAAACCACTTGAATGTAGTGTTCCACACGCACATCGTCTAGTTGCTTTAGCATTTGCACGGCACCACGCACGTATTTTGCCAGGGCGTGGTTGCGAATTGTTGGGTTGGGGCTGTCGATTTGGCATTGCTTTTCCAACAGGGCAATTTTGTAGTCGGGCAGTGGCAACGCCTTTTGCAACAGTTTTTCGAAGGCTTCGGCGCCGTGCTTGTTGATGTACTCGTCCGGGTCGAGATTGTCCGGCAGGCTCATCACCTTGACGTCCAAACCGGCCTTGTCCAACAGGTCCATTCCACGAACGGTGGCGTTTTGCCCTGCGGAGTCGCCATCGTAGCAAATGTACACCGAACTTGTCAACCTGCTGAGAAGCCTTGCTTGCTTTTCCGTCAGGCTTGTGCCCATGCTTGCAACGGAGCGTTTGAAGCCTGCTTGGTACATTGCCAAAACGTCCATGTAGCCTTCCACCACCACAACGTTGGGCAGTTGCGCTTGTTGCTTTTGTTGCTTTGCCATGTGGATGGCAAACAAATTGTCTTTCTTGACGAACAACGGTGTTTCCCCCGTGTTCTTGTACTTGCCGTAGGCAATGGTTTTCTCGTCCAAGCCACGTCCGCCAAAAGCAATAACTTTGCCGTTCATGTTGAAAATTGGCACAATAAGCCGACTTTCCAACGCATCGAACGTGATGGTTTTTTCGTTGCCGTCGGCATCCTTCTTGACGTACTGTTGGCAAACGCCAGTTTTGACCATTTCCTCGTAGGAGTAGCCTTGCTCGGAAAGATACCTTACCAACGAAAACCTGTCCGGCGAGTAGCCCACGCCAAACTTCTTCAACGTTTCTACCGAAAAGCCACGGTTCAACATGTAGCTCAAGGCGTGCTTGCCACTTGGTGCGTACAGGCACTTGAAGTAGAACATTGCCGATTGTCGAAGCAGTTCCATCATGCGGTCTTTTTGCTTTTTTCTGCGTTCCATTTCGGCATCGTCGGTGTCGCCATACTTGTTGGGAATTTTGATTCCCGCACGCTCGGCAAGCATTCTCAACGCTTCCATGTAGGTGCAAGACTCGTACATTTGCACAAACTTGATGACGTCGCCACCTTCGCCACAACCAAAGCACTTGAAAATTTGCAAGTTGGGGTTGATGTGGAAACTAGCCGTTTTTTCGCCATGGAACGGACAACGGGCAAAGTAGCCCGTGCCACTTCGCCTAAGTTCCAAGTACTTGCCAACAACGTCCACAATGTCGTTTGCTCGCTTTACTTGCTGAATTAAACTTGTAAATTCGCTGTTTTCCATTTGTTTCTCCAAGTTTCTTTTGTTACACCTACAATTTCCACAAAAAACACAAAACTCCCCCAAATTTTCAAAAAAACTTGTTATATTTTTTATATTTTTGCAAATTCCCACAAAAAAGTGCCACAAGCGCACAAAACGCCTTGAAAATTCTTCCAAAACCCACCAAAATTTTGGGATGGCGCACCACTTGAACAAAAAGTACGCCCCATTTTTGCCCCAAGCAATTGGGGAGCAACTGCGCTTGGCATTTGAACTTTGCACCACTTGTGCGCAAAAAAATCCCCTCGGTTGCCCGAGGGGATGTGTGAGTGTGGTTTAAACTGTTAAATTTGTTATACTTCTGGGAATGTATAAACATTAACAATACCAACTGCAACAATATTACCTGTAACGTCATATTGTACAACTTGAAGTGTAATCCAACCTGTGCAGTAGTTGTCTGTTCTACCTGAGTAGACTGTCATTACGCCATTTTTCAATTCGTAGCCCATGTCGTGGTCTGTATCGTTGACAATTGTCGCACTTGTAACGAGGTCAAATACTTTGCCTTCTGTTTTGTCAATCTTTTGACTTCCAAGTACCCATGTCATACCAGCTTTATTATCAATCTTGATGCCGTTTTTGTCGTAAGCAGTAACTTGTGCATTGAGAGTTACTACAAAGTAGCTTGCGTCTTCAGCAACTTCTACTGTGTAGCCATCGTTTCCAGCAACAGGAGTTGAAACTGCAAGCTTTGTGGATGGATATGTGTTTTCGTATCTGCTTGTTTCAACACCATTGAGATTGTAGGTTGCATGAGAACACATTGCCATCACTTGGTAGCAAGTTGCTGTACCAGTTGTGTACATTTTGCCTGTGTAGCAAGAACTTGCATCCATAATGATGCTGAGTTCGTAATCTGCGCCTTCGTAGCCGTGACCAAGCATACCGCCAATAGCATTACCCGTTGTGCAAACAAGTGTAATGTCGGAGGTGGAGTTGATAAATTCTACCGTGTAGTCTGCACCATCAGAATCCCCGTGATTTGCAGTACCATAGTTATAGAAGGAACCCATGTTGTATTGTCCTTCGATGTAACCGTGGAGATGAACGTTTTGGAATGTTGTTTTGCCGGGGTTGTAGATGTTTCTTACCAACGCTCTGCCATCTGTACTGTTAAAAGTTACGTCCATATTGGAAATAACAATTTCTTCGCTTTGGTTATTGTAACCAACTTGTTGGAAGAGTGCCGTTGTGCGATTATTGATTTTCACGTCGTTGCCGTCGAAGCTACCATGCAATTTGATTGCACCTACACCTGCAAGGTCAAGAGTTTCAACACCGTGAGCAACTTTGTAGTAGTTGTATGTTTCGTATTCTGTGCCGATGTTTTCAAATTGTTCAGCGTTAGCAATGAGATATGGATTTTCTTCTGTACCCATACCGCCGGCAAACTTTGTTGCGCCAGTTTGGATTTGTTCTTCCTTGCCAGCAACTTCTGCTGCGTCGTATTCTGCAGAAATGCTACCACCAGCAATAACGTTAACTGTTGTGTTTGCACCCATAACAATTGCTGTTGTTGTGCCTTCTTCTTGCATGAACGTACCAGCCTTGAGTTCTACGTAGTCAATGTCACCATGAGCGTGGAAGCAGTTGTTACCTGTGGAGATTTCTGCGTGTGCAACGCTACCGTAGAAGTATTGTTGGTGAGAATCTGTTGTGTCGCTGATTGTGAGTTTTGCGCCATCTACCATGCGGATGATAGCAACTTCGAGTGTGCCTTCGTAGTTAACTGTGAGGCCTGTTGCCCAACCACCGTCAAAGCTGTTTGTTGTGGTGATTGTTGCTCCATCTTCGCCAGCGTAGTAAATGGAGTATGGGCAGTTGTTTGCATCTTCTGCTGTGTCGCAAACCATCCAAAGTTCGTGGTTAGCAGGTGTGTTACCTTCTGGAAGTGTGCCAGGAACGTAAACAAGTTCGCCTTCCTTGTTCAAGTAGCAGAACTTTTCGTTGTGGCTGTCCCAAAGGATTTCGCAACCTTCAATTTTGGAGTGGAATTTTCCAAGGTCAACGCCACCTTCTCTACGAACGAAGTCGAATGCATCGTGTGGTGTGTTGATGTCGTCGCAAGCGATAATCAATGTGTTCAAGGATTGAAGGAATTGAATATCGTTGGATTCGTGTGCCTTTTGGATGAATGCTGTGTAGCCTACAACGGAAACTGTTGCAAGGATTGCCAAAATTGCAATTACAACAAGCAATTCAACAAGCGTAAAGCCTTTTTTTGTTTGTTTCATTTTTCTTTTTCTCCTATATTTTTTTTGTTGGCAAGCCGTGCCAACTGCGGTTGTGAGGTTAAAAAAAGCACGCTCCAAGGCACAAAAAACCACCACAAACGGCAAAAATGCCGATGTGGAAAGCACACAACGGCAAAATGCGCAACAAAAATTGCACATTGGAAAATCCGCTGTGTTAGACGTGCCAAAGAACATGCAGTTGCAAATTCTAGCTATTCAACCTACACAAGCGCAAGTACAAAATGCGCTTGTAGAGTATTTTGCTGTGAGCCAACTTCGGCTCGAAATTACGTTTGGTTGGGCGTTGTGGCGGTTGTTGCTCTTTTTGCAACTTTTGCATCAATTTGCAAATTGCCTTTGCCGTTTGCACAATAACAATGATGCACGCAATGGAGCCAACCAGCGCCAGCAGGGAAAGTAGCAAAGTTACCGAAGCAAACGCAACGTTGGAAACGTCGATTGCTTTGTTGGTGAAAGCCACCACCGTGTCGACAAAGTTGCTACCTTGGTGCTGAACGCAGAAGTACACAATGTCGCTACCCCAAATTGCCAAGGGGATGTAGAGCATCAGCACACCGGCAAGCACAAGGAACAAGTTGCGAGCCACACGCATTTTGAGATGGTCCAAACATGCCACAATAATGGACGACGAAACGGCAAAAATTGCAAAGATAACGTACATATTCACGATGGCCACCTCCTGTTGAAATTACCACATAATATACA
>JAFVYC010000011.1 GCA_017500855.1 Clostridia bacterium
TATATATTTTTGTGCGATTTTTTATGTCTACTCCTATTCCCATTTGTGGTTCTACACGTATTTTTCAAGCAAATGCTAATTAACACACTTGCTTCCAAACGCCAAACGTGGTACAAATAGACTTATTTTTTTTTAGTATTTATTGGTTTTTTTATATATTTTTGTGCCTTTTTTTATGTTCTACCCCTGTTTCCTTTGGTAGTTCTACACGCTGTTTTGTTTCAGGCAAATGTTAATCAACACGCTTGCATCCAAACGCCAAACGTGGTGTAAACAGACTTATTTTTTTTAATATGTATTGGTTTTTTTTATTTTTGTGCGTTTTTTTATGTTCTACTCCTATTCCCATTTGTGGTTCTACACGCTGTTTTGTTTCAAGCAAATGCTAACTAACACGCTTGCTTCCAAACGCAAACGTGGTGCAAATGGTTAGATCTCCCTGCCCATAGTAAAAAATTTGCTAAAAATTGTAAAAAAATGGAGTAATTATTCAATTGTAAAAAAATATTTGTATTATTTTTTATTATTTATTCCAAACCCCCTTGACATATTGAATAATTTTATATAAAATATATACAGGGTAATATTGTGTTCCCAACTTTTGAAAAAGGAGAAACGAAATGAATCAAATGCTTTCTTTCTTCTTTGCTCCCTCAATCCTTTCGGCAGGCACAGGCGTGTCGCCTTGGATTGTTGTATTGATTGGTATCATCGCCCTTGGCGCAGGTATAGCCGGTGGTTATTTCTTGTACAAATTGTACTTGAAAAAGACTGTTGGCACAGCAGAACAGCAAGCAGAAACTATTTTGCGTAATGCAAAACACGAAGCTAAAACTCTCAAAAAAGAAGCCATTCAAGAAGCAAGAGAAGAAAATCAAAAACTTAAACACGAACAAGAACGTCAATTCAGGGAACGTAACAGTGAACTGCAAAAACAAGAAAATCGCTTGAACCAAAAGGAAGAAGCGTTGGACAAGAAGGAAGAACTTTTCTTGAAGAAGTTTGACCAACTTGATGCAAAGCAAAAGAACCTTGCCGACCGTCAAGCAGATTTGGACCGTCGTCAGGCTGAAATTGACAGGTCTGGCGAACTTATTCAACAAGAATTGCAACGTGTTGCAGGCTTGTCCCGAGATGAAGCAAAGCAAATTTTGATGGACAGTTTGGCAGCCGAAGCACGCAAGGATGCAGCAGGCATCGTTCGCAAAATCGAGGCTGAAGCCAAGGAACAAGGCGAACGCAAGGCAAGAGAAATCATCAGCGTGGCAATTCAACGTTGCGCAAGCGACCAAGTGAGCGAAACAACGGTAACAACCGTTCCACTTCCCAACGATGAACTCAAGGGCCGTTTGATTGGCCGTGAAGGTCGCAACATCCGTGCTTTGGAAAACGCAACCGGCGTTGAACTTATCATCGACGACACACCGGAAGTTGTAATTCTCAGCGGTTTCGACCCTGTTCGCCGTCAAATTGCACGCATCACAATCGAAAAACTTATTGCCGACGGTCGCATTCACCCTGCACGCATTGAAGAAATGGTGGAAAAGGTAAAGCGAGACATGGACATCACAATCAAGGATGCCGGCGAAGCAGCATCGTTCGATTCCGGCGTGTTTGGTTTGCACCCCGAACTCATCAAACTTTTGGGCCGTTTGAAGTATCGCACAAGCTACGGTCAAAACGTGCTCAACCACTCGTTGGAAGTTTCCTACATTGCAGGTATCATGGCTGCCGAACTTGGTTTGGACGTTGCCCTTGCAAAGCGTGGCGCATTGCTTCACGACATCGGCAAGGCTGTAGACCAAGAAGTTGAAGGCACACACATGCAAATTGGCGCCGACCTTGCCAAGAAGTACAAGGAAAGCAAGGAAGTTGTCAACTGCATTGCATCTCACCACGGCGACGTAGAGCCACTCACAGTAGAAGCAGTTATTGTTGCTGCAGCCGACGCAGTAAGTGGCGCACGCCCGGGCGCAAGACGTGAATCGTTGGAAAACTACGTAAAACGTTTGGAAAAACTTGAAGAAATTGCAAATTCCTTCAATGGTGTTCAAAAATCCTACGCTGTTCAAGCAGGCCGTGAAATTCGCATCATTGTAAAACCGGAAGTTGTAAACGACGAAACAACTGTGCTTTTGGCAAAAGACATTGCTCGCAAAATCGAAGAAGAATTGGAATACCCAGGACAAATCAAAGTCAACGTTATTCGTGAAGTGCGCAGTGTAGACATTGCTAAATAACAAACACAAAATCAAAGCCACCAAATTTGGTGGCTTTTTTGTTGCAAAAATTGTGGTGTTTTTCCGTGCTTGGCTGTTGTTGTAGTAACTTTTGCATAGGTTGCCAAAGTCATTTGCTTGTTGCTGGGTTTTCGTGTTCCTATATTCAGCCGTTGCTGTTGTACAAAACACGTTAGGAATATCTATGCCTATTTAGTAGAGTAAGTTTGAAATTTTAGTTGAAACAGGCAACGAGTTTCAATGGTTGAAAATTTTTGACGTTGATTGAACTATTTTGCCAGTCTTTCATGTTGAGAAACACTCCCGTTGCGGTTGATATATTTTCCATTGATTTTTTTGCTACAAGTTTGGTGTTTTCATTCCGTTGCAACATTTGTTTTATTATCAAAACACGGCACACGTGGTTGAAAAATGTGTTTTGATTGCTGTTTGTTCAGACAAACGTGCTTGATGAAATTTTTAGGAAAATACTTTCTGCTTGATTTGAACTCAAGTGCTACAGAAAATACGCTATGCATGCTTATTAAACATAACAAGTATTTTTCAATTTTATAATCGTTGTGGTGGAATGTTTTTTTTGTATAGTATCATTTGCAGTAATTGGTAGAAGAGCGCAAAGCATTGTTGTGTTTTGTATTTTCTTCACAATATACTTGATGTTCTTTGTAGTGTGTTGCTGCGCAAGGTTAGTGTTTCCAAAAGGTTTTGTGGCAGTCTTTCCCATTCGTTCGGGTATAGTATCACAAAAAAAAAGAGGTTGCGTTTGCAACCTCTTTTGTGTGATTTCAATTTGTTTCTATTCAAAGATTTCTTCGGCATTGGGTTTGGAGTCAACAGCACTTTCTTCAACAAGTTTTTGCTCAATTTTGTTGCCGTCCATGTTGTTTGCAACAAGTGCTTTTGTCCAATATTTTGCAGGAATAAGGTGAACCGACTCAAATTTTTCGGGGTTTGCAACAATTGGCAACAACCAACCTGTCACGTAGCCTGCGGGAAGCCAAGTTCTATCAACAAACATAGATGTCAAGTACAACTCGGGCGCAACAATTTCGTTTGTGAAGAAAACGTCTTGTTCAGCCATTATTTGGTTGATACGTCCACGGTGCTTTTGTGCAAGTTTTTTCAACGTGATGGGGTCCATGTTTTTGTCCGTGCTGTAGAACACCCACAAAATGAATGCGCCTTGTTGAGGATCGTTGGTGTAGTAGAATGCTTCCTTAAATCCGTTGATAACAACAGCGTAGCGAAGTCTGCGACAATCTTGCTTCAAAATTTCCTTGTTCCAAGGGCCGTTTCTTCTTGCAACCTTCAACCTTTCGTTGCGTTTGGGGTCGGCAATGTAGGTTTCCTTGGTTTGTTTGAGTTCTTCAAGGTAGTCTAGCCCGGTTTGTGGCTTGTAGGTTTTGAATTCTTCCATGCGCTTTGCATCTTCTGGGTTGGGTTGAATGATGAGCGTAAAGCCAACAGTGCAAGCAACAAGCCCCAAAACTAGCAAAACCATGCCAATGGGGCCTTCTAGTTCAAGTCCAAGGCAAACAATTCCGCCAACAAACATCAAAAATCCGCCAATACCCAAAATTCCACCAATAGTCTTTTTCATAGTTTTCTCCTTGTATATTGTGGTGTAGTTATTTTTTCAAAATCAGTTGATTTGTCAAATTTGTTTCTTTTTCGTTGCCAAAGCAAAAGTTTCCGAGAATTGCTTCCGTCCATTTTGTGCAGTCAACAACAAATGCGCTTTTGTTGTTTTGCGGGTCGGCAACAATTGGCAAAAGCCATCCGGAAAAGTAGCCAAATGGAAGTTGGTTTGTTTGAACGGCAACAGAGCACAAAAACAAATTTGGTGCAATTTCCTTGTTGTGGTGGATGCCTTGAATAATTGGCAAATCATCCTCGTTTTCAATGGAAAAGTACTGCAAAAATTCGTTTCTCAGCGCAATTGGGTTGTAGCGCAGGTTTTCGTCCGTGCTGTAGAACACAGTTGCAACAAATGTTTGCTTGTCGATTTTTGTAGCACAAACTACAATGGCGTAGTGCAGTTTGCCGTGAGCATCTTGCAAAACTTTTGTGTTGTACAGTGGGTTATTTTGCGAAAATGATGCAAAATTCATTGTTTGTGGCTGTTCTTGGAGATTGCAAGCAATTTTTTGCAACTCTTGCTTGTAGTCGTCAACGTCAACTTCGGGCAAAGCACGGTAGTTTCGGTGCGCTTGCTGTTCTTTTGTTTGCTTTGGCTTTTTCACAGCAAGGCAAATTGCAACAACGCCCAGCACAATGGCAACTACGCCACCTGCAACAAGCATTGGCGCAAAGGATTTGCCTTCCGTTGCAAGAGCAATGCCCGCAACAAGCACGCCAAGCCCTGCAAAAGCAAAAAACATTGCAACAAAAATCAACACTATAAAGGACGGGGCAATGCCCACTCCGGGAGATTTTTTCATGGGTTTTCTCCTGTTTTTTTCTTCTATTATACTATATCATCCCCCCCCCACATTTGTCAAGTGTATGATGGCATAAAATGTGATTTTGTAGGCGAAAATTTGTAACATAAATAGGGAGCAAATTGTGCATTTGCTCCCCATTCTTACGTCAAATTCAGTTGTTTTCGGCAATTATTTTTTGGTAGCGTTCAACTTCGCCACGGGCAAGTTGGTCGCAACGTTCGTTGAGTGCCACGTCGGCATGCCCTTTCACTTTCACAAAGGTGGTTTTGTGCTTGTTTACTTCGTAGAGTAGTGCCTTCCAAAGGTCGGCATTCTTGACGTCACTTTTGCCGGCAGTGCGCCAACCGTTAAGTTGCCAAGTTGCAATCCAATTTTGGTTGAAAGCATCGGCAACGTACTGCGAATCGGTGTGTACAACAACTTCGCAACTTTCTTTCAAAGCACGAAGCGCTTGAATGACTGCAAACAGTTCCATTCGGTTGTTGGTGGTGCTTTTGTCGTAGCCACTGATTTCCTTGCTACGGCCGTTGTACACAAGAACAGCGCCCCAACCGCCAATTCCGGGGTTGCCCGAGCACGCTCCGTCGGTGTAGATAATAACTTTTTTCATATTTTTCCTTCAATTTTGCGTTTTTTGTTTGACAATATCGTTTGTATTTATTATAATATAAAAGCGCTCAAAATTGCAAACGTTTTTGACCAAAAATTGCAATTTTGCAAAATTATCTAGGGGCATGATGTAATGGTAACATTCCGGTCTCCAAAACCGTCCTTGAGGGTTCGAGTCCTTCTGCCCCTGCCAAAAAAATCCGACAAGTCGAAACTTGTCGGATTTTTTTATCCATTGCGAAAGCAATGGCATATCATCACGACGGAGTCGTGGATATCATCAAGGGCGACTCCTCGCCCTTGTATCTCATCAGCCGCAGGCTGTATCGTCTTTCGCAATGATGATATACAACACTTCGTGTTGGTGATATACAATGCTTTGCATTGATGATATACACGGCTCCCGCCGCGATTTGCTACACGTGGGTTCAAGTCCGTATCAAAACAAAGGAGATTATCTTTTTTATAGTTCTTTTTCTCCAAGCCACATGCTTGGCATATCATCACGCTTTAGCGTGTATCTCATCAGCCTTAGGCTGTATCCACTTTAGCAATGATGATATACAACGGCGAACCGTTGATGATATGCAATTCCTAAATATATTGTAACATTTCATTTCCACCTTCGACTTGTTTTTTCCGTTTAGTTCGCCTTGTGCGCATTTATTTTGCACAATTTGTTATCAACTATTTACATTCATCACGTTTTGTGTTATATTATTTACAAAATCATTTCATGTGGCAAGTGTTTGTCAAGTACTATGCAAAAGCACTGCCTTGTCGAGTTACGTTCAATGCAATTGTTTGCCACGTGGCGCAATTGTAAAAATGCATTCAACACTTGCAAAATTGGAGGAGAAAACGTGCTGGAAAACATCGTTTTTGATTTAGATGGAACATTGTGGCAAACGGGCGATTCCTACGTCTACGCCTATCACAAACTTTGTTCTTTGTACAATATTAATGAAAAGGTCAGCGACGAAGTTGTCAAATCCTATCTTGGTGTCAAGTTGGACAAACTTTTGTGCGACCTTTTTCCGTCCGTGCAAGACAAAACTACGCTTGCAAAAGAGGCCGTGCAGTTTTCCATTGACTACATTTTGCAAAATCCATCAGAGTGCTGTTACCAAGGTGTTGTTGAAGTTTTGAAAGAGCTTAGCCAGAACTACAAAATCCACGTTGTTTCCAACTGCCCCAAGAACTACGTAGAAACCTTTTTGCAAGTTTCCAACACCACGCAACATGTTGCGGATTTCTTCACGATTGAAATGGGCGAAAAAAGTCAACACATTTCTCAAATTGCAGGGGGCGTGTGCGGAAAAACGCTGTTTATAGGCGATTGCGACGACGACTACTTATCAATTGAAAATCACTTCGACGTTGTTTTTTGCTATGCGCAGTACGGCTACAAATCTTGCCGTTGCTACGACTACAAAATTGCAAATCCCTTGGAGTTGTTGGACGTTGTGCAACGCATTTCAATCAAGGAAAGGCAACTTGTTGGCAAGCCCTATCGGGTGTTTTCCTGTGGCGACAATCAACTGACTTTGATCCACAACGCAAGTGGTGCCGACTACTTTGGTTTTGTCAACTACGACGACCAAGACTTTGGCAACGTTATTTGCCAACTCAAGCAGTTTAGCCGTGGACACTTGATTGGGCCCATCGATGGCAACACTTTCTACCCCTACCGTTTTGCAACCGACAATTTCGACTTGCATTTCTACCCCGACTGCAACAACGGCAAACAAGTGGTGGATTTGTTCCAAAGCCACGGATTTCATTTCAAGCAGTTCTACGTTTCAACAATTGCCACTGTAAACGAACGGATGTGGAGACTTTCCAAAAAGGCAAAATTGCCCAAAGGCTACACCGTAAAACTTGTAAGTGGCACCGAGGCGTTTCAATATCTCGACGACATCTACCAACTGACAATCGAAGCATTTGCCGAAGCCGACTTCTACGAAGAAATTCCCAAGCAAGACTTTGTGGAATTGTACATGAAAAATATTGAAGACGTTGTTCCCGACATGACGTTGTTCTTCTACGGCAACCAACTTGTCGGCTACAATTTTTGCTACGAAGATCCCTTGAAAAGGTACTACGTTTGCAAAACAACTGCCATCCATAAGGCTCATCGCAACAACAGCCTTGTGATGTTGATGGTGGACTATTCCTACTCGATGCTTGTGGCAAAAGGCTACAAGTACGCTTTGCATCACTTCCAAAACGACACCACAAAAACGCTACAAGGCATTTTCCGTGGGCATGAAGTACTACAAAAACACTACGCATTGATGGAGTGGAAACGTGAAAACTAGGCAAACTTGCACAAGATGTGTCAACGACACAACTGTCAAAAAAATCAAATTCAACAAAGACGGGCTTTGTTCCCATTGTTCCTGCTACGACAAGTA
The DNA here is from genome assembly GCA_017500855.1 of Clostridia bacterium. Lineage (GTDB taxonomy): Bacteria > Bacillota > Clostridia > Christensenellales > CAG-314 > Fimimonas. The sequence continues at coordinate 7,711 of JAFVYC010000011.1, forward strand.
CAAGCCTTTGCTCAAAGATTACAACCGTTTGGAAAAGTTGTTTTTGCACAAAATTTCCAACCCCGGGCAGTACGACTACGACGTTGCAATGGGCTTTTCCGGCGGAAAAGATTCCACCTACGTGTTGTATCAACTGGTAAAACACTACAAGTTGAAGGTCAAGGCGTACACGTTGGACAACGGATTTTTGTCGGCGGAGGCCAAATCCAAAATTGACAAAATTGTCAAGGAACTTGGCGTAGAACATGAGTACGTGGTGTGCAACGAAGAAGTGCTAAAAGCAACCTACAAGCACGTTGTCTCTCGCTATTTATCGCCTTGCATTGCTTGTTCTTTTTTGGGCTACGCCGTGATGATCAACTACGCATCCAAAGTCAACGCGAGGGTTGGAATGCACGGTAGGTCTACCTACCAAATGTTCCGTGGCCTTTCCGACAGCCACGACGACGTTTTTCGCCCCTTTGTGGACGCAGGTTTGCAAGAAGACGTTGACCTGGATGCTCTCTACGGGGAGATTATTGGAAAAATAGATTCTTTGGTAGACAAAAAACTTGCCAAACAAATAAAGGAGCAATTGCTTTGCGATGCGCAACGAAATGGCTACCGAGAGTTTGTTTCCTATTTTTTGTATCATCCCTACGATCACGTTCAAATTGTAGACTTTTTGCAACGAAACACGTCTTGGCATGTGGAAACTGACGTGGAGCATTTTGATTGCCTAATTCACAACGGCGCATTGTACATCAAAAACCTTGTTGCTCGCCGTTCACACTTGATGCCGGAGTTTTCCGTTATGGTAAACGAAGGTATCATCACGAAAGAGCAAGCAATAGGCATGCTCAAACAAAAACCTAACGAAAAAATTGCCAAAAAAGAACTGAAACTTTTTTGCAAATTTGCAGGATTGTCCTACAATTGGACCATGTTCAAAGCAATAATTTATTCCAAACGATGGTGGTGACATGTTGCTTGCCCTAAAACGCTACGCCTTGCCTTTGGCGCTTAGTGCGTGCTTGTACACAACTGCATATTTTGTTTGCGGTGCTAAAACGGGCTTTTTCAACGTGGGTTTTGCCGTTGCAATTTTGCAAGCGTACAGTTTGAGGTTTGCAGACGACCTTGCTGACTACCAACAAGACGTGGAAAACGGTAAAGCGCTTGTTTCCAAGCCGTTGTTGTGGTGTTTGTTGGGCATTTCAATTGGGGCATCCATTGTTCTTGCCCTAGTGTTTCAACTGTTCTGCATGATTGCGCCAACTTTGCTGGTGGTAGCAATTTTGTTTGCCAAAAGAACCTTGCAAAAATGTTTGAAAATGCTGTTTGCGCCATCCGTTGTGCTTACTTTGGCGCAAAGTTTGTTTTCGGTAAATTGGATTTTGTGTGCCTTTGCAGTAGTGATAACGGCTGTGAATGGCATTTTGTTGTTCAAAGGAGAAAGCAAATGATACTCGTAGATAAAGCAACAAACGTCAAAGACATTGGCGGAAAAGCCTTTGCATTGTTGAGTTTGCAACTTGAAAATATTCCGTGGCTAAGGGTTGTTCCCGCATCCTTTTTTGATGATGCCAGCAACAGTCCCGGCTTGATGGACTGCTTGATTGACGAATTGAATCAAGTTTTGCAGGACGGCAAATTGTACGCAGTGCGCAGTTCAGCAGTAGACGAAGATTCCACCGACGCAAGTTTTGCCGGCATTCACGAGTCCTTTTTGAACGTTGGCAAAAAGCAAGTTTTTCAGCACGTTCTCAAAGTGCACGGCAGTGCATTTTCGCCACGTGCAATTGCCTACCGCAAGGCAAAAAATTTGCCCACGGACAACGTCAAAATTGCCGTGATAATTCAAGAAATGGTGCAGGCTGATTTTTCCGGCGTGGCTTTCACAATCAATCCCGTAACGGACAATCCCGACGAAGTTGTTTTGAGCGTAACAGAAGGACTTGGCGACAAACTTGTGGATGGCTCTGTAAGCGGAACAACCTACACAATCAACGCCCAAGACGTCGAGGTCGTTGGGCAAAACTTGCTTTCCAAAAGACAAATTTCTTCAATTTTGGCTACTATTTCTGACATAGTAGCACAAAATAACTGTTTTTTAGATATTGAATTTGCCATAGTGGGCAACAAAACCTACGTTTTGCAAGCACGGCCAATTACAAACTACAAACACGTTGACGCACACAAACGCAGTTTGTTGATAGACAACGCCAACATCATAGAGTCTTATTTTGGAGTTACTTCCCCCTTGACGTTTTCCTTTGCAAAGGACGTGTACCGAGACGTGTACACTGCAACGCTCAATTTGGGAAAAGTGCGCCCCAAAATAATGGATGCATTGAAGACATCCCTTTCGGAAATGCTGTTCTACCACGAAGGAAAAATCTACTATAACATGAACAGCTGGTACCACGTCAATTCTGTTTTTCCTTTCAAAAAGTCCGCCACCTACATGGAAAACATGATGGGCGTAAAAAGCCGTGCGCAACAAATTAGCAAGGTAAAAATGAATTTGCTCGACATGGCAAAACTGGGCGTGCGTTTTGTACTGAAAGTTGCCAATATCGACAAACTTACGAGCGAGTTTGAACGCAATTTCAACAAAATTGTTTTGCCTTTCTACGGCAAAAAGATTGAAGGAACAAACAAACAGTTGTTCGAGTTGTTCCAAAACATTCAAAAGGACATTGTCAAACAATTCACAACGCCTATAATCAGCGATTCTGCATTGATGATGTATTTTGGAATGCTCAAAGACAAAGCAAAGCGCAACGGCATTTCTTCCGAACAACTCAACGAGTACATTTCCAACCATGGCCAAGTAAAAAGTGCAGGTAGCGCAACGGATTTGATGGAAATTGTGCGTGTAATCAATGCCGACGCACAAATGTTGCAAGATTTTTCTTGCATGTCCGCCCAAGAACTTGCCCAAAAGTACAGCAACAACACGGCAATTTCTCAAATGTTGCAAGACTACAAGTTTACCTACGGCGCAAGGGTCAGGGATGAATTGAAGTTGGAAACTGTCACCATGATAGAGGACGAAACGTTGCTGTTTGCCCTTGTAAAGGACAATTTGGAAATCTCAGCAAAACGGGAGGACGTTCAAGAAAAAAATCCACCTCGTTGCATCAAAAAACTAGTTGAAAAAACCAAAAAGTTTATTCAAAACAGGGAAAGGCTTCGTTTGTATCGCACCTACGTCTACTCGGTTGTGCGCAACATCTTCCTTGCCTATGGTCGCAATTTCGTAGAGCAAGGCGCTCTTGATGCAGTGGAAGACGTTTTCCTGCTAACAAAGCAAGAAATTTTCCAAGAACAAACAGAAATTTTCCGTCAAGTGGTTGATGAACGCAAATTGCAACTTCAACAATTCGCAACAAAACCAACGTACAACAGGGTGGTTTTCTTTGGCGACGTGGCGTTGCCCGTAAAAATCTACAAAAACGGAAACGGGCTCAGAGGCATTCCAAGTGGAAACGGCGTTGTCAAGGCAAGAGTGTCTTTGATGAACAGCACGAAGGATAATTTGCAAGTGGGTAACATCATTTTGACAAAACGCACCGACCCGGGCTGGATTGGACTTTTCCCGAAGGCAAGTGGGCTGATCGTGGAGCATGGAAGCATGCTTTCGCACAGTTTTGTGGTTGCGAGAGAACTAAATTTGCCTGCCGTTGTTGGTGTAGAAGGAGCAACGTCCATCATACCAAACAATTCTCTTGTCACTTTGGACGGCCTAAAAGGAGAAATAACCCTTGAAAATTGACAACTACTACAAGCAACATCCCTACATTCACTACAGCAACTGCCACGAAGACATTGATTTTGTAGCAAGCCACGTGTGTGGAAAACCACAGGCAGTTTTGGCTGTTGCTTCGGCATTGGACAATTGTTTGGCTTTGTTGCTTCTTGACCCACGCAAAATTGTTGCAATCGACAGCAACCCTGCGCAAATTGCTTTGTGCAAATTGAAAAAGTGCGCCATACAACGTTTGAACTACCATGAATTTTTGGTGTTGTTGGGTATTGAAGATGGCGACAGCTTGGAAACGTACAACAAATTGACTGAATTTTTGGATACAGACACCGTCAACTATTTCAATAAACATTTGTTCTTGATTTCCCAAACAAAACTTGTGCATTGTGGTCGTTTTGAGTACTACTTTCAACTGTTCAAAAACAAAGTATTGCCACTCGTTCACAACCCAAAGACTGTTGAAAAATTTATGAGCGCGCAAACTTTGGATGAACAGAAACAGTTTTACACCAAAAAGTTTGATAATTTACGCTTCAAACTTATGTTCAAACTTTTCTTTTCGCAATTTGCGATGAAACGCTTGGGGCGAGACAAACGCTACTTCAAGTATAACCAAGGTGGTTTGGCAAGCATGCTCAAGGCTAAATTCAAGCACGGCGTGTTCAATAATTTGAACAGAAGCAACCCATATTTGCAGTACGTAGTTTTTAACCAATTCAAAACTTTGCCAACCCACTTGCAAAAGGAAAACTTTGAAATTATCAAACGGCGAATTGACAGGCTGGAAATTGTGGAAACTACCTTCGAAGAACAACTGAGTAGTGGATGCAAGTACGACTTTTTGTACCTTTCCGACGTATTTGAATACATGAGCGTTGAAAAAACGCAACAAATTGCCAAGCAAGTGGAAGAATGCATGAACGAAGGAGCGCAAGTGTTGTTTTTTAACATGATGAATGACCGAAGGCTTGTTGGCAATTTGAAAGAGCAAAAACTTGACCAAACGCACGACAGGGCTTTCTACTACAAAGCGTGTTACTTGTACACAAAGCAAAAAACATGATAGAAACTTTTGAAAAAACTTGCAAAAATAACGCCCAAAAGACGGCGTTCATATCCAAAGGGCGACGAGTGACTTTTCAACGGTTGCTTTCCGACGTGTACAAAATGGCAAACATGTTGCAACACAACGGTTTGCACGTTGGTAGCAAGGCATTGTTGTTTGCATTGCCCGGCTACAAATTCTACGTGTTGTTGTTTGCATGCGTCTACTGCGGAGTAAACGTTTTTGTGTTGGATGCCTACAAAAAACCTGCAAAAATTGTTGAAGTAATGGAACAAAACGGCATTGATACGGTTTTTTGCGACAACCGGACGGGACTACTCAAGGGCATATTCCCGCAAAACGCCAAATTTTTGAACATAAATTGTTTTGCAAAACACAGCAATATTGCACCCAAGAGCGTCACGGACGAGTCTTGCACGGTAATAACAACTTTTACGTCTGGCACGACAGGTCAGCCTAAGCCAATTGGTAGGTCAATTTTGGCGTTAAAAGAGCAAATTCAAAGCATTTCCCAAAACGTAGACATTGCAAATTCTTCCGTTGTGTTGGTTGCGCTTCCTATCTACGTGCTATTTGTTGTGTACGGTGGCGCAAGCTGTTTGTTATCTAAATCTATTGACAAAAACCTTGTTGAAAGGTACAATGTAGACACCGTTATTGCGCCCATTTCTATGCTTTTGAAAACAAAGGGGGTTTGTTGCAACGTCAAAAATACCTACTGTGGTGGTGCAAGGCTATACAAACGGCAAGTTGAAGATCTTGAACGCATTTTTCCTTGTGCCCATCGTTGGTACGTCTACGGCGCAACGGAATGCGCGCTTATTGGCAAAACAAACTTGAAGAACTATTTGGAAACCTACGCCATACAAAAGCTTGCAAATGGCTTGAATTTGTCTTTTGTAGACGTTGACAAACTTGGCATTGGCAAAATTTGCGTTTCGGGCAATGCGGTTTTGACAAGAGAAAAAAGATTTGTAAGTGGTGATCTTGGTTTGTTGGACGAAAACGGGTTGCACATTGTTGGTCGAGCTAAATATTCGACAACGGGTGTCTACAATTACCTGTTGGATGATGAAATTCTTGAGCAAAATCCCATGGTAAAACGTGGTTTTTCCTTTGTTTTCGAAGGCAAAATTTTCTTTTGCTACGAGGGAAAGGCAATGCAAACAAGGGAAGGTGTTCAATTCGTATCGGTGCGCAAACTGCCTATGGATGCAAAGCACAAAACCAAGTTAGACTACCACAAAATGGTAGAAATATTGCAAAAACGCAAGCTAATTTAACTATGTAAGCGGAGTGAATATGATTGCAAAAATTGTTTTGAACGACCAAAAATATTTTTCCTACGTGTACTTTTTGTGCAAGCACGACTATGCCACAAAGGTAGTTGTGTTCAACCCACGAAAACAGCAGTTTGAGTTGTTGGATGCCTTTGACAACAAGTACACTTCAAAACGCATTGTAAACGTTTTCGACGACAAATTGCTTCCATTGCCACAGTTTGGCTGGGAAGTTGCCGAAAAACAAACGATACTTTTGGGCGAAATGCGCCTTGACGATTGTTTGGGCTACCATTGGCTTGTAAACGATGTGCAACTTCTACAAAACGTTGCCGATGGCAAACCCGTGCCACAACAGTTTGCTGAAGTTGCAATGCAACTAAATGCCGAAACGGACGTGTTTCAATGGCACCAAATCCAAACGGAGCAAGATGCTGAAGAATTTATGGACGTTGTTGGTGCGCTTCACGACAGTTATTTCAGGGGATTTCAAGGTGTTTTTGGCAGACCCTACGAACCGGAATTTGAAACGAAGTTGCAACTTTCCTTCGAATTGTACGGCTGTCCCTACGACGTGATGATGGAATTCTACGGTGGTGTGGACATCAACTACGGCTTATCCGAATGGCTAAATTCCATCTACTTGTCGTCTATCGTATTTTACAACGGGCTTATTTATTGGGTTGACGGTGGCGACGATTTGCGCTCAATAGACATCAAAGACAACCCCTACGTTTGCTCCAAGTTTTTGCGTTGGAAAATCATCCCCAAATTGGACGACTAGAAAAAAATATTGCAAAAAATTAGTTCAATTCTATACAACAGCGTGACGATTCTTTTTAGACAACCCTTTTTGCTCAACCACAAACACAACATTGTTCGTTTGTGTGATTGCGTATCTTGATTTGTAGTGCAAGCGCAAAATGCAGTTACAAATGATATTCAACAAGCAATTTCAAAAGAATATATTGTTGAGTTTAACCATAGTTACGTGAAAATATCTACATAACGAAACGTAATGAAGTCATCAATCAAAAAACTCCAAGCACATGCTTGGAGTTTTTTTTGTTTTACATTTAGTAATCAAATTGCAAATTTCACGGTTAGCAAAACTTGTATTTTCGCTACACGGGTTGGCAGTTTTAGTATTTTTTATAGAACCAATTGTATACCAAAACAAACACAGGTGGAAGCAATGCAACGCCAACAGGAATGAGCACTTTTGTAGAAAGTTCGTCAAAGTTAGAGAATTCCATGTTGTTGAGCGCATTGACGCCACAAGTCAACATTGCAACAACAAGTGTGGCAATAAGCGTTGCTATCAGCGCAACTTTCAGCTCAAATTTGGGTTTTTCTCTGCGAATTGGGTTTGCAAGTGCGTAGATAGAAACGGCAATTGGTGCAACAAGAATAACGCTTGCTGTGATAACAAATGGCAACCAGTTGTTTGTTGGAATGGAAACCATTGCAAAAATGCCAAAGTAGATGAGTGCAAATGCATA